>CAJMHI010000005.1 GCA_905213155.1 uncultured Acidaminococcus sp.
TTCAAATACCCCACTGCATTTACTCGTGCACTGGCATTTACTTTTTCAAGTTACGGGCATGCCTTATGCGTTAAATGAAAAAGCAAATGCAACTTATTCGAAGTCTGGTGGCGTTTACTTTTCTAAGTTAAAAAATTCCCGGAGGGACCACGCCCTTCGGGAATCGTAGTACGGTTTTTAGTTTTCAGACGAGCTACAATCTTACATCATGCCGCCGGGCATACCTGCTGCAGGAGCAGCAGCCGCTTTTTCTTCCGGTTTTTCCGCTACAACAGCTTCCGTGGTCAGAATCATAGAAGCAATAGAAGCAGCGTTTTGCAGTGCGGAACGTGTCACTTTGCAAGGATCCACAATACCGGCTTTCACCATATCCACATATTGTTCTGTAGCAGCGTTGAAGCCAACACCTTTGTCCGCTTTCTTCACAGCTTCTACAATCACAGCCCCTTCCCGGCCTGCGTTATTGGCGATTTGCCGTACAGGTTCTTCAATGGCGCGGCTAACAATGTCAATACCAGTCTTTTCGTCCCCTTCTGCATCGGCCTTCAAGGCTTCCAGCACAGGCTGTACTTGCAAGAGAGCGGTGCCGCCGCCAGCTACAATGCCTTCTTCTACAGCAGCTCTGGTAGCGTTCAGGGCATCTTCAATACGCAGTTTCTTGTCTTTCAGTTCGGTTTCAGTAGCAGCGCCTACTTTAATCACGGCTACGCCGCCGGACAATTTAGCCAGGCGTTCCTGAAGTTTTTCTTTATCGAACTGAGAAGTGGTTTCCGGAATCTGGGTGCGGATGGAAGCAATCCGGTCAGCAATGGCTTGCTTGTCACCGCCGCCATCTACGATCGTGGTCAATTCTTTGGTCACCCGAACTTGTCCGGCAGTTCCCAAATCTTCCAGGGTAGCGCTGTCCAGTTTCCGGCCAACTTCTTCACTGATCACCGTAGCACCGGTCAGCGTAGCAATATCCTGTAGCATAGCTTTCCGACGATCGCCAAAGCCAGGAGCCTTAACAGCAACTGCCTTAAAGGTACCACGCAGTCTGTTCACAACCAGGGTAGCCAGGGCTTCGCCTTCCACATCTTCTGCAATGATCAGCAGTTCTCTGCCTTGTTGCACAACCTTTTCCAGGACAGGCATAATGTCGTTAATCAGGGTGATCTTCCGGTCGGTAATGAATACGTACGGGTTGCTCATGACAGATTCCATCTTGTCAGGATCCGTCACCATGTACGGGGAGATATAGCCACGGTCAAACTGCATGCCTTTCACAGTTTCCAGAGAAGTTTCCATGGTCTTGGATTCTTCTACGGTGATAACGCCGTCGTTACCCACTTTCTCCATGGCATCGGCAATCAGGCCGCCGATCTGTTCATCGCTGGCAGAAATGGAAGCAACCTGAGCTTTTTCTTCTTTGGTGCTGACAGTTTTAGCGCTCTTTTGCAGGGCATCTACCAGTGCATCAGAAGCTTTCTTGATCCCTTTTTTCAGTACCATGGGGTTGGCACCAGCCACTACGTTTCTCATGCCTTCGTTTACAATGGCCTGAGCCAATACAGTAGCAGTCGTAGTCCCATCACCAGCCACATCGTTGGTCTTGGTGGCTACTTCACGTACAAGGGCAGCCCCCATATTTTCTACAGGATCTTCCAGCTCAATATCTTTAGCAATGGTCACACCGTCATTGGTAATGGTAGGAGAACCAAATTTCTTTTCCAGAACTACGTTACGGCCTTTGGGCCCCAGGGTAACTTTTACAGCATCGGCCAGGGCATTGACACCGCGTTCCAGACCGCGACGAGCATCTTCATCAAATTTAACAAATTTAGCCATCTTAATCGCTCCTTAATTCCAAATTATATAAGGCTGTGTATTCTCTACCAGGTAGGGAATACGATTTTTTCATTTTTCCACAACGGCCAGGATGTCGCTGTCTCTCAGGATGATATAATCTTTCCCGTCAAGGGTGAGATCGCTGCCAGAGTACTTGGCAAAAACCACTTCATCTCCTACTTTCACAGAAGAGGGAACGCGCGTACCGTTGTCCAGCAGACGGCCCGTACCTACCGCAATCACTTTACCAGTCTGGGGTTTATCCTTATGCGCCGTATCCGGCAGGTAAATCCCGCTATCCGTTTTTTCTTCTTGTACAATCGGTTCCACTACAACATGATCATCTAAAGGTTTTAGCATCTTAATGAATCCCCTTTCCTTTTATCACCAAGCAGGTTGGTCTTTGCTTTTTTGATTTATTAGCACTCATTCAATCGGAGTGCTAACTACAGTACTAATAATACCATGTTTTCAAAAAAAAGCAAGCCCTTTGAAAAAATTTCTCAAAGAGCTTGCTCGTTCTTGTTTTGTAATGCACCAAAACATTGTGCCAAGGTACCAAATTCTTTAATAGTAAGGGTTTCGCCTCGCCGGGTTCCATCAATCCCTGCGTTCTCCAAAAGAACTGCAACGGAATCAGCAGATAGTCCCAATCCTTTCAGGCAGGTTTTAAGCATCTTTCGGCGCTGGGAAAAGGCCGCACGGACCACCTGAAAAAATAGCCGCGGCGCCACATCTACCACAGGATGTTCCCGTTTTTCACAGACGACTACCATGGAATCCACTTTTGGCGCAGGCATAAAATCTGTCCGCGGGACCGGGATGGCCAGTTCTGGTTTGGAATAATATTGCAGTGCCAGGGACAGCGGCCCATAGTCCTTGCCCCCTGGCTGCGCCGTCATTCTCTCTGCCACTTCCTTTTGCACCATAACTACCAGACGCTTTAAAGGAAGCTCCTGTTCCAGCAGGGCAAAAATAATAGGTGTCGTAATATAATACGGCAGATTGGCTGCCACCGTAAAGGGTCTATGCTCCGTCACTTTAGCTAGATTGAGTTTAAGGACATCCCCTGGAACGATTTCCACGTTGTCATAACCTTGCAGCGTTTGGGCAAGAACGGGCAACAGTGAGCGGTCAATCTCCACGCTTTTTACATCTGCGCCGGTTTCCGCCAGTGCCTGGGTCAGCGTCCCGATCCCCGGCCCGATTTCCACCACTAAATCTCCCGGACCAATTTGAGATTTTTCCGCAATACCACGCACCACCTGTTCGTTGATAAGAAAGTTCTGCCCGAACTTTTTTTTCGCTTTAAGATGAAAGGCTTGCAAAATATAGCGGGTGACCTCTCGTGAAGCGATGACTGGATGCAGCATATCTTATTCCTCCTGCTCTGCCAAACGGACAGCTTCCTGGAATTCTTCCCGTGATACTCCGTAATTATTCAGCCGGTAAAGCATCTGCTTGGCATTGCCATAACCGATACCTAAGATCGCGCCTACCTTGTCCCGTTTTATTGCAGCCAGCGGTGAACCGGAAAGCCCGGACAAAAATAAGTCCCGAGAGGAAAATTCCTTTCGGGGCTCCATTTCCTGAAAACGAACTTTGGACAGGGCTTTGCGAATGGCCTCGGGGCCAGCCTCTTCGATGCCCACATCATCGTGGGCCAAAGCCTCTGCCTTGGGCACAAAAGCCTGCCCGGCCTTGGGAAAGCGATCCGTCAAAAATCTACGGATCCGCTCTCCTGGACTGTCGGGATCTGTTAAAATAATGATCCCTCGTTTCCGGTACGCTGCTGCAATCAGTTCCAGGGTATGGGGAGCAAGGGTATAGCCGCCGGTTTCAATCGTATCGGCTTCCACCGCCCGTTTGACCGCCACGGTGTCCATTTTACCTTCTACCACCAGTACTTCTTTCAGCACTTGATTCTCCTGTTATTCCAAGATATACATGGTTACATTTCGTCGGCCCCAGTTGATGGCGTCGCCGTAGTTGTCCATGTACAGATCAATCCGGTTGCCATTGATGGCACCGCCGCAGTCTCCGGCGACTGCAAACCCGTAGCCGGGAATATACATTCTGGTTCCATAAGGAATCACACTGGGATCCACGGCTACAATTCCATGATAGGGCACCACACCTGTAGATGTCAGGCCTGTACCGCTGCCTTCTGCCAGCGTATAGGCGGAAGCTTCCACCTGACGAGCGGAACGGTAGCGAACAAAACCACGACTGGTTTCAATAGTGTTGACCAGGTTCTTTCCGGTGCCTACGTCCACGACTTCCGGGACGGGGGCTGTCATAACTTCCGAATTGATTTCCTGTTTGACTTCCATCTTACCTACTTTAACGGTCCGGTATGTTACTTTTGCCGTTCCGTTTTTGCCTGCGCTCACCACGTTTTGCCGCCCTCTGGGCAGATTATCGTTGTTGCGCAGCTCCCGGCCAAAGGGAATTTCTTTGGTTTCCGTGAGCACCTTGTTCGTGGGGCTGATAATATGGATGGTCATCCCCGGCTTCATTTCCGTATCCAATCCAGGATACACCTGGTAGCCGTCATAATCCACGCCCACTGCATTTAATACGTCGCGAACTGTCTTACGCCCTATGGTATATTCCGTTGTCCTGCCATCTTTCCAGACTTTTACCGGCACGGCGCGGATTACCTCAATCGTCGAGCCATCCGTTAATTTATTACCGCTTTTTAAACCATAACCATCTGCTTTTTCCAGAACAATACCGGCTTCTTCCAAAGCACCAGCCACCGTCAAGGCACGGGTGCTGAGCGTCTGGGTTTTGCCATCTACCTGGATGGTGATCTTTTTCGGCTGGGCTGCAAACCCCAGGAAATTCATGCTTGCCATCACAAGCAGTACGCAAACTACCCATTTATAGGGCCGTTTATAAGGTGTTGTTTTTCTCAAAATTTCGCCTCCTTACGGCGTTCATCCTACCATGGGAGGTGAATATTGTCAAAGCATATTTAATACCTGCTACTAATACTATACATTATTTCGTTTTATAAATGTGATGAATTAGAAACTTTTACAGTGTTTTTTGCTGTTTAGGAATCTTCCAAAATAGCTGATGCATGTTATTTGTTGCAATTTTTATGATATCTTGGCTGGTCATGTCCCGGAGTTCGGCCGCTTTTTCTGCTACAAGGTGTGTATAAAGCGGTGTGTTCCGTTTACCCCGGAAAGGAACCGGCGCCATGTACGGGGAATCCGTTTCAAAAAGGATCCGGTCCAGGGGCACCTGCCGCAAAATTTCCCTGACACCTCGGTCATTTTTAAACGTACTGGTTCCTCCAAAGCCCAGGTACCACCCCCGTGCCAATGCTTCTTCCGCCATGCTCCAGTCGCCTGAAAAGCAGTGCAGGACGCCTTTAACTCCTTCTCCATGCTCGCGAATAATCGCCATAATATCGGCATGGGCCTCCCGGTCGTGGATGATAAGCGGCAGTTTGGCTTCCCTGGCTAAATCGAATTGCCGGATTAAAAATTCCTGTTGCAGGTCATGTGGCGACTCCTCATCATTATAGTAATCCAGTCCCACTTCTCCAATAGCAACGACTTTAGGATCCTTGCACCAAACAGCAATCTGTTTTAGATCTGTAAGGCTGGCATGCCCGATATCTTCCGGATGGATCCCTACGGCAGCCCATACAAAAGGATAGGTATGGGATAGTGCCATCGCTTTTTGGGAACTAACAAGATCACAGCCGGGATCAATGATCCCGGCCATGGTTTTGCCAATTTCCGTAAGTAATTCGTCCCTGTCTGCATCAAACGCCGCATCATCCAGGTGTGCATGGGTATCCCACAAAAATTGTTGGCACATATTATTTTTCTGTTTCCTCTTCCTGAATGCGGGGGAAAATCGGCTGTCCCTTCTGCACCTTTGTTCCATCCGGCAAGTTGCCCCATACCGCTTCTGCAAGGTCAAACTGTTCCGGCACGGCAAGTCCCAGCTGTGTATAAATTTTGGGTGCCGTAAAGGGCATCATGGAAGAAATCAGGATAGCAATTGTCCGTACCGCATCAGCCAGGTTGTACATCACCGCTTCCAGGCGCTGGGCTTCTTCTGGTTTCTTTGCCAGAATCCAGGGTGTAGTTTCATCAATGTACTTATTTGCCGCTCCGATAAAGTTCCAAATGGCCCGGATGCTGCCATTTAAGTCATAGGCATCCATGGCCTTTTCATAGTCCGTCACCGTAGTTTCCGTAAGTGCCCGGAACGTTGCATCCGTGGCGTTATCTACTACAGTTTTGTGCACAATGCCTTTATGGTATTTTTCAATCATGGATACTGTCCGGTACTGCAGATTGCCCAGGTCGTTAGCCAGGTCTGCGTTGATTCGTTTAATCAGGGCTTTCCTGGAATAGTTCCCATCGCTGCCCAGGTTAATTTCCCGCAAAAGGAAATACCGCACAGCATCAGGTCCGAATTCTTTAATGGGTTGTACCGGGTCTACCACATTACCCTTGGATTTGCTCATCTTTTCCCCGTCCACGACCAGCCAGCCGTGCCCGTAGACCATTTTAGGCAGAGGAAATCCCATGGCCATCAGCATGCAAGGCCAGATAATAGTATGGAAGCGGACAATTTCCTTCCCCACCAAGTGCAGGTTCGCCGGCCAAAACTTGTTGAATTTGTCCATATCCTGACCAAATCCAATACCGGTGAAATAGCACAGCAGTGCATCAAACCACACATACACCACATGCTTGGGATCCCAAGGCACCGGAATACCCCAGTCAAAACTGGTACGGCTGATGCACAGATCATCCAGTCCCTGCTTGATGAAATTAATCATCTCATTGCGGCGGCTGGCGGGCTGAATAAAATCTGGGTTTTCTTCAATATATGCCAGCAAGCGATCCGCATATTTGGACGTGCGGAAGAAATAACTGGATTCTTTCATGTTTTCCACAGGGCGGCCGCAATCAGGGCATACCCCGCCTGCTTCGTCCACCTGGTGCTGGGTCCAGAAAGATTCGCAAGGCACGCAGTACAGCCCTTCATAATCTTTTTTATAGATGTCCCCCTGGTCATAGACTTTTTGCAGCAGAGTCTGCACGGTCTTTTGATGTTCCGGACTGGTGGAACGTACAAAGCTGGTGTAGCTTACGCCCAACAGTTTCCACAGTTCCTTGAAATCCGTGACAATCTTATTCGTATAATCAATGGGCTGTACCCCATTTTCTTCTGCTTTCCGTTGGATCTTCTGCCCGTGTTCGTCACTGCCGGTGATAAACTGTACATCATACCCACGTGCCCGTTTGTACCGGGCAATGGTATCTGCAATGGTGGTGCAGTACGCATGCCCGATATGCAAATCCGCACTGGGATAATAAATTGGTGTCGTAATATAAAAAGCAGGTTTTTCCATACTCCAAGTCCCCTTCATAGCAAATTCTCTTTAAAATTTCTGGTATTTTCTTATCATATCACAAATGTCCCATAAAAGAAATGGCCCTAAAAGGCCCTGAGGCGGTCATTTTATAGTGAGATGTGCTACAATGTAGAAAAGTTGCACAGGAAAGGGGCTTATAAGTATGATCCGCATGAATAACGATTACAATCACGCTGCCCATCCAGCGGTTCTGAAGGCGCTTTGGGAGAATCAGGATGCAGCCTATCCCGGTTATGGAGAAGATAGCTGGTGTAAGAAAGCAGCAGAAGCCATCTCGTGCCACTTGGGCGGCATAAAGGCAAAGATATACTTCTTTGTCGGGGGCACACCGGCTAACCAAAACTTGATTGATGCGGCGCTGCGCCCTTGGCAGAGCGTACTGAGTGCAGAAAATGGGCACATTAATGCCCATGAAGGCGGTTCTATTGAACATATAGGGCACAAGGTTATTGCTTTGCCGGGCAAAGAAGGAAAACTAACGGCGGCCGCTATCCGAAGTGCCATGGAAAACTATGAAAAAAGCGGGAAAGCCGAATGGCTGACCCAGCCCAAATTGGTGTATATTTCCTCTCCATCCGAATATGGGACAATTTACTCTCTAAAAGAATTGACAGCCATCCACGAAGTATGTGCGCAATACGGCCTGTATCTTTTTCTGGATGGAGCGCGAATGGCTTATTATCTGACGGCTTCTGGCTGTGATGTAACGCTTGCCGATATCGCTCGCCTCACAGATGCCTTTTATATCGGCGGAACCAAATGCGGGGCGCTTATGGGAGAAGCCATGGTACTGGTGAATCCTGCCCTTTGGGACTACTTCCGCACTTCCATGAAGCAAAACGGTTCCATCCTGGCCAAGGGCTGGCTGCTGGGGCTGCAGTTTTATACCTTATTTAAAGACAACTTGTATTTTACCCTGGCCCAAAAAGCCAACGCCCAGGCTCAGCGCATTCAAAAAGCCTTTCTGGATAAGGGCATTCCCCTTTTGGTCAACAGTCCTACCAACCAGCAGTTTGTGATTGTAACCACTGCCCAGGCAGCACAGCTGCAAAAAGAGGTTATCTGCGAACCCGAGGGCCCTGTGGATGATGGACACCTGTGCCTGCGCCTTTGCACCAGCTGGAGTACTACCGATGAAGAAGTCGAAGCCGTGCTGGAGGCTATCCGGGCGTTGTAAATTATATAAATAATGCAGATTACGGGCAATAGGAATCTCGTTATTGCCACTCTATAGAAAAGCTGTCACGGCAACTACCCATGACAGCTTTATACTTTTTCTTATACTTTTTTTCGTTCCATAATCTGTTTAGCCGCTGCCATAACAGCTAACCGTCCATGCTCAAAGGTAAGGCCGCCCTGCATATAGACAGTATACGGTGCCCGCATAGGCCCATCGGCGGATAGTTCAATGGAGGCTCCCTGTACAAAGGTTCCGGCAGCCATGATAATCTCATCCTGATACCCGGGCAAGGGAGACGGGACTGGTGTCACATGAGCGTCCACGGGGGAATTTGCCTGAATGGCTTCGCAGAATGCACAAAGATTCTCGCCACAATTTAAGGTAATGGTCTGAATAATATCACTCCGTACATCGTCTGGCAAAGGCTGCACAGTAAAGCCCAGGGATTGGAACACGCTGGCGGCAAAAATAGCAGTCTTTACAGCCTGCAGTACCACATGGGGTGCAAAGAAAAGTCCCTGGTAAAATTCCCGCGCAGTATCCCCCAGCGTGGCCCCCATTTCGCCGCCCAAGCCAGGAGCCGTAAGGCGATAAGAGGCCTGTTCTACCAGATCTTTACGGCCTGCAATATAGCCACCTGCGGGAGCAAAACCACCGCCCAAGTTTTTAATCAGGGACCCGGCGATAAGATCAGCCCCCACTTCCGTAGGTTCTTTTTCTTCCAGAAACTCCCCATAGCAATTATCCACAAAGCAGATAATATCCGGCCGTACTTGTTTGACAGCCTTAAAAACTTCCCCGATTTCTGCCACAGTCAGGGTTTTACGTACTGTACTGTAGCCGCAGGAGCGCTGGACATGCACCAGTTTCGTCCGGGGTGTCAGGTTCTCAAGGAGTCTGGGAATATCCGGGCGATCTCCCTCCATAGGGATTTCTTTATACGTAACCCCCAGATCCGCCAATGACCCTGGAACCTTGATAGGATAGCCAATTACCGTCTGCATGGTATCGTAGGGTGCGCCCGTGGCTGCAATCATTTCATCCCCTGCGTGCAAATTCCCTAAAAGAGCTACCGCCAGAGCATGGGTTCCAGAGACAAATTGGGAGCGTACTAGTGCCGCCTCCGTTTTAAAAATATCTGCATAAATCCCATCCAAGGCATCCCTTCCCGTATCGGAATAGGCATAGCCCGTGGTAGGTTTCATGTAATAATCTGACAGCTGGTGCCGGGCAAAGGCATCCAGCACTTTTTTTGTGTTCACAAGAGCAGCCTGTTCATACACTTTGGCATGACGGGCCACTGTCAAAAGGGCTGCTTCTTCTATCTTTTCCCAATCAATCTGCACTGGTCTCACTCCTCCGTGATTTCATAAGGTGCATAGGGCGCTAGTAACGCTTCTTCCAAGCGGACGTTTAACTCCGTACCCTTTGCTCCATAGCTTTCTTCCAGGACTGTCGCTTCTGCGTGAAGACGGGCTACCAGGCTGCCTTTATCATAGGGAATCATTAGTCGTATGTCCCGCATCCTGCGCCCCAGCATACGGGAAATTTCTTCCAGCAGCTTAGGCAATCCATCCCCCGTTTTGGCAGAAAGGCACACCGTATTTTCGTGTTGTTCCAATCTGTGCCGTAAGCCTTCAAACTGAGGAATTTTATCCATCTTGTTATAGACCGTCAAAATGGGTTTATCCATAACCCCCAGTTCCTGGAGCACCTGGTACACGGCTTCAGCTTGTTCCTGGTATAAAGGATGGCTGCCATCAATAACGTGAACCAAAAGATCCGCCTCTTTTACAACTTCCAGGGTAGACTTAAAGGCGGCCACCAGCTGATGGGGCAGCCGTTGGATAAATCCCACTGTATCAGTCACAGTACAATGCCCTTGCTGGGGCAGGTCCAGTTGCCGTGTAGTCGGATCCAGGGTGGCAAAAAGTTGATCCTTGGCGTAAATATCGGAATGGGTCAGGGCATTTAGCAGCGTGCTTTTTCCCGCATTGGTATACCCCACCAGGGAGACCTGCTTATTTTGGTTCTTGATCCGTGCCCTTCCTTGCTGATTGCGGCTTTTTTTCATTTTCTGGATCTGCCCTTCCAGAAATGTAATTCTATCCCGGATACGACGCCGATCTACTTCCAGCTTGGTTTCCCCCGGGCCACGGGTACCGATGCCGCCACCCAGACGGGATAAACTGGTCCCCTGCCCCATGATGCGCGGCAGGGTATATTGCAGCTGGGCCAGCTCTACCTGCAGTTTGCCTTCACTGGTACGCGCCCGCTGGGCAAAAATATCCAAGATTAAATCAGTTCTGCTGATAACCCTGGTGCCCAACGCCTGCTCCAGATTCCGCTGCTGGGCCGGGGACAGGTCATCGTCAAAAATGCACAGATCTACATCTTCCTGTTGAGCAAATAACGAAAGCTCCTGGACTTTCCCTTTCCCAATAAAATAAACAGGATCTGGTTTGGGACGGCTTTGCAGAAAACGACCTACCACAACGGCCCCGGCGGTTTCTGCCAGCTGCCCCAATTCCTGAATGGAATCTTCTGCCGTCCAGCGGCTTTTGTTTTCTCCCCAGGAAAGAGAGACCAAAAGAGCCCGTTCCGGTGCCTCGGTCAGGTCGTGGCTACCGGTCTTTTTTGCCAATATTTTTTCGATAGTGTGGACTGCCTGCCCAAAAGGAAGTTTTGCGGCTTCTTTAGCTGTAAAAACGCCAAATTCCTGAATAACCGGTTCCATCTGTTCCGTGAGATCTGTAATCATGCCAAAAGAAAGCTGCGGTTCGGCGCTGGGGGTATCCCAAGCAAGGGCTGCCATGGCATCAAACCGCAAATCCCGTAAGGCGGATAAATCCACTTTGCTAAGCCTCGGTGCACCAGCGGGATGGGTATGGATGCAGCGGATTCCGCTCAGCCGTTTACTACTGCGCCGGTTATCCAGTTTTGGCAGTTCCACTTGCCGGTCACTGCCCACGGCGACTGCCGTGACGGTTCCCTTCCGGTCAATATATAGAGAAACTTCCCGTCCAATCGCATCGGAAATATCCCGCAAAGAAAGGGCCAACTCCCAACGTAGCAGCTGGCCCTCTTCCATTTTTTCTTCATAAAACGCTTCCAATTGGGTAAGGACCTGTTTTTTTAAGCCCTCTGTGTTGCCATAAATGGTCTGCGCCATGAATATTCTCCTTGTTTTAGCTCCGTGCTCTGGCCGGTTCCATATTGACCCGGCTGCCTCGGATCGTATTCCGATGCATGGCCCCCAAAACCTTTTCAGCATATTCTGAAGGCACTTCCACAAAGCTGAATTTATCATAAATGCTGATGCGACCAATACTCTTGGCCGGAATTTCTGCCTCAATGGCAATACTCTGGATAATATCCCGCACGGTCACGTGACTGGAGCGCCCGATATTGGCAAATAGCCGCACCATACCCGGTTCAGCTCCTGTATGGCTGAGGGAATCCGGCAATGCTCCTTCTTCTGTGGGAGTCTCCAGAGCTTTGGCCCCTTCCTGCATGAATTTCAGAGCTGCTGCCGCAATATCCTGCACATCATAGTCTTTTTCCAAGGTTTCCACAATGGGCAGATAATCCTGGTACCGTTCTTGTTCCAAAATACTCTGCATCTTGGATACGATCTGTTCCCGCTGCCGTTCCAATACGCTGGCATCCGTAGGCAGAGTCCCCCGCACAATTTTGGTCCGGATGCTGCGTTCAATGAGTTTCAGCTGACGGAATTCACGCGGTGTGATGAAGGTTAACGCCACCCCTGTGTTACCGGCACGCCCGGTCCGTCCAATCCGGTGTACATAGCTTTCCGGGTCCTGGGGTACGTCAAAATTAACTACATGGGTAATATTGTCGATATCCAGTCCCCGGGCTGCCACATCGGTAGCTACCAGGATATCCGCCTGACCGCTGCGGAATTTTTTCATTACCCGATCCCGCTGGTTCTGGGATAAGTCCCCATGCAATCCTTCGGCCTCGTAGCCCCGGGTTGCAAGAGCAATAACCAATTCGTCCACGCCTTTTTTAGTCCGGCAGAATACGATCATCTTACAATCATCGGTGGTATCCAGAATCCGGCAAAGACCATCCACTTTGTCCCGTGTTTCATAGTAATACTAGTCAATCGTAGGTGCGGTCACGACTTCCTTATGAATAGCCACCAATTTCGGAGCTTTCATATATTTTTTGCTGATGGATAGGATAGGCCGGGGCATGGTAGCAGAAAACAACATGGTCTGCCGCTGGGCCGGGACATTTTTGATGATATTTTCCATATCATCCACAAACCCCATATCCAGCATTTCATCCGCTTCATCCAGCACTAAAAAGCGAACATTTTCCAAATCAATGGTACCTCTCCGGATGTGATCCAAGAGACGACCAGGCGTACCGACCACTACCTGGATCCCTCGTTTTAAGCTGCGGATTTGCCGCTCAATAGGCTGCCCACCGTATACCGGCAACACCCGTACCCGTTTGGTCCGGCCAATTTTACTGATTTCATCCGCTACCTGGATGCACAGTTCCCGGGTAGGCGACATGACAAGCGCCTGAATGGTCCGGTCTTTTTCATCCAGATTCTGGACAATAGGAATGCCAAAAGCCGCAGTTTTTCCTGTACCAGTCTGGGCCTGCCCGATCAGGTCACTGCCTTCCAGTGCCAGTGGAATGGACGCTTTTTGAATGGGCGAAGGTTCTTCAAACCCCATATCTTTTAACGCCGTGATAATCTTATGATCCAAATGGAAATCTTCGAAAGACGTGATTTCCTGCTGTTGTTCGTTTTCCTGTTGTTCTTGCATTTCTTGATTTTCCGTCATACTGACTCCTTATAAATTCTTTATCCGATCCATGGCCAAGGACAATGCCTGCATAGCCGCCCGGAGTTTAATCGTTGTGCGGGCCGCTTTAAACCGGCACTCCCGGACCTTGGTACCATTTTTATCTGCCACGCCAACATAGACAAGGCCTACAGGTTGATCCTGCGTGCCGCCACCAGGCCCGGCAAGACCTGTAATACTGACGCCCAGATCCGTCCCCAGCTGCCGGCGGATGCCTTCAGCCATTTCCCGGCAGGTTTCCTCACTGACCGCAGTGTAACGTTCCAAAGTTTCCTGTTTCACGCCCAGCAGTTGATGCTTCACCCTATTGGTATAGCTTACCACGGAACCCATCAAATACTCGGAACTGCCGGGGATATCCGTAACCATACTGGAAGCAAGGCCTCCCGTACAGGATTCAGCAAAGGCAATGGTCAGGTGTTTTTCTTTCAGCCGTTTGCCTAATGCTTCCGGCAAGGTTTCATAGTCCACCCCGTAGATATATTCTCCTAGGATCTGACGAATTTCTTCTTCCTTTTCCAGGTTCAGCGCCTCAGCCTTCTCCAAGGTATCGCTTTTAGCGGTGATTCGGATGATAATTTCTCCGTTACGGGCATAGATGGCAATGGTGGGATTGGTTTGGGCCATCACCAGTTGGTCCAACATCTCTGCTACTTTGGATTCCGTCAATCCCCGGAGATGGAGTACCCGGGAATGAATGATTCCCTGTGCAGCAAAACTTTTCCGCAGGTATGGCATGACTTCCTGAGAAAAAACATATTTTGTCTCTGCCGGAGGCCCGGGCAGCATTACAATGAGTTTGTGCTCATTTGTCCAAACTCCCACACCAGGAGCCGTCCCTACTTCGTTATCAAAAACGATAGCACCTTCCGGCACCATGGCCTGCTTGCGATTGTTCTCCGTCATGACTACACGGCGGGACGCAAAATAGGCCGTTAATTTGTGCATCCATTTCTCACTGGGTACCAAGGGCAGGTGAAGCACTTGTGCCACCATTTCTTTGGTAATATCCCCCCGGGTAGGACCCAATCCGCCGGTAGTTATTACTACATCGGCCCGTTTCAGGGCAATGCGTAGCACATCTTCCAGCCGGTCCCCATTGTCCCCGATGGTAGTCTGGTAGAGCACATTGAAGCCCGCGTCGTTCAGGGTACGTGACAGGTACGCAAAACTGGTATTGACAATATCTCCCAGTAGCAGTTCCGTTCCGGTATTAATGACTTCCACATTTACGTTCAAGTCACTCACTCCTTTACGATCTGGCCCACAGCATCGTAGGTAAATCCTTGGTGAATTTCCACGGTAACGAACTCTCCTTGTTTGTGGGGCCGGGCATCTTCCACATAAATACAGCCATCGATCTCCGGCGCTTCTGCATAGGAGCGGCCTAGGGCAACCGTAGGATCTTCTTCATCCCAGCCATCCAGCAAGACTTTTAGCTTCTTTCCTTCGCGGCTATGCTGCAAGGATTCAGAAATCCCTGCCTGAAGGCCCACCAGAGCATTGTAGCGTTCCTGTTTCACAGCATCCGGGATTTGCTGCGACATCCGGGCTGCTTCTGTGCCTTCTTCTTTCGAATAGGTAAAGACACCTGCCACCTGGAATTGTTCTTTTTCCACAAAATCAAGCAGCTCTTGGAATTGTTCCTCTGTTTCTCCGGGGAACCCTACAATAAAGGTAGTACGGATACAGATATCCGGCATTTTTGCCCGCAATTTGGCAATCAGCGTTTCCACCTGTTCCCGCGTATCATGCCGGTGCATATTTTTTAGCAGGCTGTTGCTGGCGTGCTGCAAGGGCAAATCCACATAATGGCACACCTTTTCGCAGCTGGCGATGGTATCTATCAATTCATCCGTAAAGGAATCGGGATAGCAGTACAACACACGTATCCACTGCAATTGGGGTATCTTGTTCAGGTCCCGCAATAATTCCGCCAAACGCAGTCTATGGTACAGATCAATCCCATATTGGGTCGTATCCTGAGCCACCAGAATCAATTCTCTTACCCCTTGTTCCACCAGGGAGCGGGCCTCCTCCAGAATTTCCTCATAAGGACGACTGCGGTACGGTCCCCGAATCATAGGAATGGCGCAGTAGGAACAGTGATTATTACATCCTTCCGCAATTTTAAGATAGCTGCTGTAGCGCGGTGTTGCCAGCATTCGCTTCGTCTTTTGCGTGTAGGCACGGGGCGGCTTCACCAGGGTAAACCGCTCCCCATGGCGCACCCGCTCAATCACACTGCCAATCTCGTCATAACATTCCGTTCCTACAATGGCATCCACTTCCGGCAACTCCGCAAAGAGTTCCTTGGCATACCGCTGTCCCAGGCAGCCTGTGACAATCAACTTCCGATTGCTGTCTTCTTTTTTATACTCTGCCATTTGCAGGATGGTCTGAATGGATTCTTCCTTGGCGCTTTCAATAAAACCACAGGTATTGACAATAATCACATCTGCATGGGCAGTATCATTGGATACCTTCCAATGACGATCCCGGATAAGTCCCATCATCACTTCCGAATCCACCAGATTTTTGGGACACCCCAGGCTTACAACTCCGATTTCCAATCTAAGCTCCTCTCAACCAGCTTTTCGTGCGGCTGGTTTTGTATTACTGGGCGTAAAAGGTCTTTGTCACTACGCCCCACTCTTTTTCGCCATACGGTCTTTCCTCGCCGTCTACTTTTAGCACCACGTCACGGATGGACCCCAGGTTCACGGTAATTTTGTCGTCCCCTTTGTATGTCCGGGTAGATCCTGCAGGAATCACAGCCGCTTCCACATTTTTACCATCAACGGTGGTCTGGGTCCATACCGGTTTTTTATAGCTGATTTCCACGGTCACTCTGCTGCCCAGCCCCAATGTTTTATTCGTAGGCTTTTCCTTTTTTTCTTCCTGCTTTTCTTCTTTGGGGGCTTCCTGTTTTTTCTCCTCCTGGGTTTCCTTCTTCTCAGAAGAATGGTCGCTCTTTACATCCGTGATGGTATTAGTGGCTTTTACCTCTTCGGTATTTTTACCACCGAAAACAAAATACGCCATCACCCCGGTAAAGATCGCCAGGCAGACAAAAAACACCCCGGCAAAAACTTTGAAACTGAAGGCAGGCTGTCCGTCACTTTTTTGCGCATCATTTCCGTCAGCAGGAGGCGCCGGCGGTGGGGTTTTCCCTTCATCCACAGGAACCATTTCATATAGATTATTATCTATAAAGCTCTTGACACGGTCCATCCAGCTTTTGATTTTCACTTCTTTTTTCAGGGAAGCGGCAGGAAGTTCCTTTTTATCTACTTCGTTCGTTTTAGCCTCATCCGCTGTTTTTTCTTTTTCTCTCTGTTCTTCTGGAGATTTTTTTGCTACGTCAGCAGGAGGCTCCTTTTTCAGGACGCTGGGCATAATCCGGGTAGCGTCCAGGTCTTCCTTTTCTTCTTTACGGACTGGAGGCAGCTTTGTTTCCGCTGCTTCTTCCCCCGCTTTAGCAGGATGATTTTCATCCAGAGTGCGTCCGTCCATTTTGGGCAGCGGCCTTGTTTCCAGCATTTTACCCGGTTCACTGCCTGTACGATAGGCTTCTACCAGGCCGTTTCCGTCCAAGCCCAGATAGTTTCCATAATTGCGGAGAAAACCGCGGATAAAGACATCCCCAGGAATCTTGGAAAAATCTCCGCTTTCCAAATCAGCCAGATAATGTTCCTTAATTCCGGTTTGTTTGGCTACATCTTCCAAGCTCAGCTTCTTTTTTTCTCTATGCGTGCGTAAATAAGCACCTATTTTATTTTCCATAATCCGTCCCTTTCCTGGGTTTCTTATTCCAGCGTATCCTGCTTCAATCCTTTAGTCAGGAAACGTTCCCGTATGGCCGCAGGACTCATGATGAGCGGCCGGGGTTTGCTGCCATCTGCCGGGCCAACAATTCCCTTTGCTTCCAGTGTATCCACCAGTCTGGCTGCACGGGTATACCCAATCCGGAATTTCCGTTGCAGCATGCTGCTGGACGCCTGGTGAGTATCCATGACCAGTTCCAATACATCGGGAAAGAGTTCATCTTCCTCCTCTGCATTATTGGTATCCGGTTCTTTTTCTCCTTTTAGTTCCTGTGTGGTCACTTCTTCCTCAAAATCTGTGGGAATGGACTGTTCTTTGATAAAGTCCACAATCCGGTTAATTTCCTCATCAGCAATAAAAGCCCCTTGAACACGCAGTGGTTTATTGGTTCCCGTAGGGAAGAACAGCATATCACCCCGTCCCAAGAGTTTTTCGGCGCCGCCCGTATCCAAGATCGTACGGCTGTCAATCTGACTGGATACAGCAAAAGCAATCCTGCTGGGAATATTGGCTTTGATCGTCCCTGTTAACACATCCACGCTGGGACGCTGGGTGGCAAGGATCAGGTGAATACCGGCTGCACGCGCTTTTTGCGCCAGACGCAGGATAGCATCTTCCACATCCACAGCTGCCACCATCATCAAATCCGACAATTCGTCGATGATGATCACAATAAAAGGCAGTTTTTCCCCGGGCTTTTGAAGCGCATTATAATCCTCCATCTTGCGCACCTGTGTCTTGGCAAACAGACTGTAGCGGCGTTCCATTTCCACCACTGCCCAGTGCAGGGCGGAGGCAGCTTGTTTAGGCCCTGTAACAACAGGCGTCAATAGATGGGGAATTCCATTATAATTGGTAAGTTCCACGACCTTAGGATCCACTAAGATAAGTTTTACTTCATCCGGTGCTACACGATACAGTAGACTGGCAATGATGGTGTTGATACACACACTTTTCCCGCTGCCCGTACTGCCCGCAATAAGCAAATGGGGCATTTTTGCCAAATCCGCCACCACAACGTGCCCGGAAATATCCTTTCCTAGTCCGATGGACAACTTACCTTTAGCATTTTTTACTTCCGCACAGTCTACGATGGAGCGGAAGGATACCGCCTGAGACGTCTTGGACGGCACTTCAATCCCAATGGCCGCTTTGCCTGGAATGGGTTCAATACGCACGCTGGGAACCGCCAGTTTCAGAGCAATATCGTCCGCCAGGTTCTGGATCTTATTCACTTTTACGCCGGGCGCCGGTTCTAATTCATACCGTGTCACCGAAGGCCCTTTGGTCACATTGACCAAGTTGGCGCTGACCCCAAAATCATGGAGTGTCTTTTCAATAATGTGTCCCTGGGTATTGATTTCAGCCTGGAAATTTTTTGTATCCACCGGCTTATCTGGATTCAATAGCTCCAGGGGTGGAAAGGTATAGGGTACCACTTCCCCTGTTTCTGCATTTTCCAGACGGGTAGTGGGCACAGGCTGTTCTTTTCCAATATGCTGTTTTTCCTGCGGGGCCTGCTCCATAGCCGTTATAGTGAAATGCTGGGGCGGCCTGGTTTCTTCCTCAATTTTTTCCTTTTGGAATTTTAGGGTAGGCGCCACTTCCGGGTTGGCTTTTTCTCCGGCCGTCTTAGCTTTAATACGCTCCAGCAGGGTCGGCTTTTTCTTCTGCTCTTTATCTTCTTCCTGATTATAAAATGCAGCGGAACGGTCCTTTTTTTGTTCCCGGTAACTGGACCACTGCTGCGCCATAGTTTCTGCGCCTTCCTTCATGCTGTCTGTAGCACTTTGCAGTGGTTTCCGAAGGCTTACCACTCCGCTCCCTACAGCACAGCCAAGTGCCAGGGCAGACAGTACGATCCCCGCACCAATACGACCTACAACTTTAGTAAAAACAAACACGATGGCGCCTCCCAGGAGGCCACCACCGGGTATCAGGTATTCTGGAAGCAGTTCCGCTCCCTGAGGTGTACGATATTCATGCCATAAGGATAGTACAGATACTAGGAACACAAGCAGCATAAAAAAGCGCCTGGAAAAACGCAGGTGCTCATGATTCAGGATATAGCCCAATCCCAATACCAGAATGTAAAGAGGGAAAAGAAAGCCCCCAACACCCATGGCATAATTTAAGACCTTTTTCACAAAGGCGCCAGCACTGCCCATAGGAAGCCCCCACAAGCAGCAAAAGGTAAAGGCAGAAAAAGCAGTCAGCAGTATGCCCAGTACTTCCCTGTTGAAGGTAAAGTCTATTTTTTTAGTTGTCCTGTGTTTCATTGGCTGCTTTTCCACACTGTTCCCTTCTTTATCAAATCCTATGGTCTTGCACTATCAGTTTCTATTAAATTTCCATAATCAGCGGCAGGATCATGGGCCGCCGTCTGGTTTTTTCAAACAGGTAACGGCTCAGACTGTCCCGCACTGCCGTTTTAATGGCAGACCACTCGGTAATATTATTCTCGTGGCACTTATCCAACGTAGACAGTACCCGATCCCGGGCCCCTTCCATTAATTCTTCCGACTCCCGTACGTACACAAACCCGCGGGAAACAATATCCGGGCCAGCTGCAATCCGATAGGTCGTATGGTCAATTGTTACCACGACAATCAAAATACCATCCTGGGAAAGCTGTCGTCTGTCACGGAGCACCACATTGCCCACGTCACCGACTCCCAGTCCATCAATCAGCACCCGGCCAGCTGTGACCTTTCCATTGATTCCAATGGAGTCTCTTGTGAGTTCCACCACGCTGCCATTTTCTGCAATAACAATATTTTCTTTAGGCATGCCCAGGCTCATGGCCAGTTTCTTATGTTTTACCAAATGGCGGTATTCCCCGTGCACGGGCATAAAAAACTTGGGCCGGATCAACCGGTGCATCAATTTAATTTCTTCCTGGCTGGCGTGCCCGGAAACGTGAATTCCCTGCTCTCTTCCATACACCACTTCCGCGCCCTGTTTGTACAGGTTGTCAATGGTGCGGGAAACACCTTTCTCATTGCCGGGAATCGGCGTAGCAGAAATAATCACCGTATCCCCCGGTAAGATAGAAACTTTCCGGTGGTCGCTATTACTGATCCGGGTCAGGGCGCTCATAGGTTCCCCCTGGCTCCCGGTAGTAATAATGGCGATTTGCCGTGGAGCGTAATTGCGGCACTCATCAATATCGATTAAAACACCATTAGGAACTTTTAAATAGCCCATTTCCATGGAAATATTGACTACGTTCACCATGCTTCGGCCAATAATTGCCACTTTCCGGCGTGTCATCACCGCAGCGTCAATAACCTGCTGAATCCGGTGCACATTGGAAGAAAACGTAGCCACAATGACCCGGTTTTTGGCCATGCTGAATTGATCATCCAGTGTCTTACCCACGCTTTTTTCACTAGGCGTAAATCCTGGCCGTTCAATATTGGTGCTGTCGCTCATAAGCAGCAGCACACCTTTATCTCCGACTTCTGCCAGCTTGGCATAATCTGCCACCTGGCCATCCACCGGGGTCTGGTCAAACTTATAGTCGCCCGTATGCACAATCACGCCCACCGGGGTGTGGATAGCAAGTGCCACCGCATCAGGAATACTGTGGTTAACACGAATAAATTCAACCCGAAAAGTTCCTGCCCGGACACTGGATCCGGGTTTAATCATCTTGCACTTGGCATCGCTGACGCCGTTTTCTTTCAAGCGACCGGACAAAATACCCAGTGTCAGTGGCGTACCATATACCGGCACATCAAAATCTTTCATCACATAAGGCAGGGCTCCAATATGGTCCTCGTGCCCGTGTGTCAGGAAAATTCCCCGGAACTTTTCCTTATTTTCCTGCAAAAAGGTCGTATCCGGGATCACCAGATCAATCCCAAGCATGTCATCATCCGGGAAGGCCAGGCCAGCATCCACCAGGATCATATCGTTATTGTAGACAAAGGCTGTCATATTTTTTCCAATTTCTCCCAGCCCGCCTAAAGGGACTATTGTTAGTTTTTTCTTTTCGCTTTTATTATTCAAAGCGCACCTCCATAAAATTTTACATATAGAAAGACAGGAGTATTTTGCGACCATACTCCGCTTACGAAACCGCAGTTTTCAATTCCCGCAATGAAAAAGCCCGAACATTTTACTTTCGGGACTTTTCCATTCAAAGTCTCATGAATGATATTATACAGATTCCAGCCCTGTTTTGCAAACTAAGTTTAGGAACCACTTTGGTTATTTTGATAAGATTGTTCGGCTCCCGGTGCCCAAGGGACTGTCTCTGCTCCCCGAAGGACTGCTTTGGTGAGCAAGGGGAACTGGGGCAGTGTGCGATGAATCGCTGCCGGGTTTTCCAAAAGCTTGGTCAACAAAGCTGCGGCCCTTTCTTTGGGAAGTGCATCCGTTGCCACTAAAACGCAGGGAATCTCCGCTGTAGGCACATCCAACGCAAGGCCAGGATAAGTTCCTGCTAAAATTTTTCCCCGGCGATACTGGGGGTTCTCTTTAGTAAGAGTAGCCAGCTGTTCGTCAGGTATCCCTAAAAATACCAGAGGAAGTTGCGCCGCAAGTTCTTTAAGCATCGGCAGAGGCGCAGTTTCAGCCAGAAAGGCAGCATCCACCGTACCGTTGCGGAGAGCTGTTACAGCATCGTTCAAAGACAAGTATTGGACTTTTACATCCGTAAACGTCAGCCCTGCTGTCATGAGAATATGCCGTGCCGTCACTTCACTGCCACTACCAGCGGCCCCTACCGCAATAATTTTATCTTTTAATTCTGCGAGTGTCTTGATACCGCTCCGCTGCGTGGTCACAATCTGTACGGGCTCCCAGCACAGTACGCCTAGTTGCTGCAGATTTTCCATTTTTCTGGTGCGAAAGGTGCCACGTCCCGCATTCGCCTCATACGCTACGTCGCCCTGCACAATTCCAAGGTCTGCTCGTTTTTGCCGTATGAGCTCAATATTAGCCACACTGCCGCTCGTTTCCAGCGTATCCACTGTAAAGCCCAGATTACCACTATTCCATAATTGACTAAGCAGCGTTCCTGCTCCCAGGTAGGTTCCATTGGCAGGGCCTGTAGCGAGAATAAGTGGCTGGTTTTGTTTTGCCGTTTTATTTTTTCCTGCACCGCCACATCCTGCCATGAGAAAAATAAGCAGACCGCAAAAAAACAAACTCAGCTTTTTCATGCTCTTAGTCCTCATGTTCCCGGAGCTTTTTAAAGATATCCATGCCAAAGTCCTTAATGGTTACAATGGCCCCAATGGTGAAAGGAATATATTCACAGAAAAAGCGCCATAAAACCGCAACTACACCCCCTACGCCAGGAGGCAGCAAGGGATTAAACAGCACCAAAAAGCCGCCTTCTGCCACACCGCTTCCGCCGGGAGTTGGGGTGAAATACAGCACCAGATTAATCAGGCACATCCGTCCCATAACAACATACAGCGGCAGGTGGATTCCAAAGGCTCGAATAAATACCGGAACTACAGAATAGATAAACAACAAACTGACACCGGATTCTATAAAAGCCCGTAAGACTTGGCAGGGATTTTCCCGCAAAAGGAACATTGCCTGCTGGAAATCACGGTACCCCAGAAAAATAGCCTGCTGCACCCGGGGAGAAAAGCGCCGGCTGAAACGAGCCAGCCAGGTTTCAATTTTGCCGGAGATCACCAGATGCCACAACAGCCAAGGAGCAAAAATAAAAAAACAGCACACCAAAACAATTACACTGGTAGGCATCCACCCTACCAGATCAGGATCAAAGAAAAAAACTACAGGCACCATCAAAAATAAGAACAGGATACTCATGACAGTTCTTACAATAATAATCAGCGTACTTTTGGCTACTGGTACGCCGGCCCGTTTCATGAACATAAGCATGGCAATGCCGCCGCCACCTTGTCCTGGGGTAAGCAGAGCCAGAAAATAGTTGGCAAAAACCGCATTGAACACATGCGTATAATCCATCTTTTCCCCAGACAAATGCGTCAGGGTAATCAGACGGGAGGCATCAAAAAAAAGACCGATGGAAAGCATTAACAGCGCCAGCAGTGCATAATATCCCTTGAAGTTAGCCAGGTAACGGATTGCGCTGGGATCAAAAGTAGAATACAAAACGCCGCCCGAAACCACTACTACGACTACAAACAATACGCATAACATGCGGAAAAGCTGTTTCTTCATTGTTGCATTACCTGCCGAACCATAGATTGGGGACACACCCTTCCAAAATGTATTAGTCGTTACCTTTTATTATAGCATAGGGACACGGCCCAAAAGAAAAAGTTTTCGTAAACTCTCCTCAGAGGCTTTTGGTGTTGGCAAAATGGAGTTTAACATACTGTTCCAGCGCTTCCCGGCCCTGTTCTTTGACAACTCTTTTAGCTGCTGCGGTAGCCTGAGCACCGCCACCTTTAGGCAAAGGAAAACCTGCTTTGGCAGACAACGCATCCATGATAGACACAAACGTATCCCTTGCCAGGATAGAGGCTGCCGCTACTGCCATATCCCGCTCTCCACCTGGCGTTTCATAGACATGAAGGCCGGGATGTCTAGCAAGCAGCTGCGCAGCAATAGAACTATGCCTGCTGAACTGGTCCACCACTGCCCAATGGCACGTCGGCACTTTTTGCAGGACTGCGTCCAGAGCATGAACATGCCCACTGGCAAGCAGATGGTTTAAATTCATTTTTTGGGATTGCAATTGGGCATAGCGCTGGTTATAAAACGGTTCTTTCAGCGCCAGGATGGAAAAGCTCTTGGCACTTTTCCGGATTTCCTGAGCTAGTTCGCGGATTTTTTTGTCAGACAGCGCTTTGCTGTCCATTACGCCGTCTTGATAAAGTTTTTTTCCGGTTGCATTATCCAGGCATACGGCTGCCACAACCAATGGCCCGAAATAATCCCCCTTGCCGCTTTCATCGCTGCCTACCCACAATCCATCAAATCCGGCGGCTTGCTCCAAGAGAGAGATGCTGGCATGCTTTGTCTCCGCTTCCCCAATCGCCTCTTGGCACTCTGTTAAAAAAGAAGAAGCTTTTCCACCCCAAACCAGTTTTAGGCCTTTTTTACCATTATACAGGCATACTGTCACCTTTTCCCCATTCCGGGTAAGTTGGAGTTTTTTTCCATAATTAATGGCTGTACGATGTATCGGGTCTTCCGTCAGGCGTTGCAGAGTTTGCTGGAAAGAAGCCACCGTTTCTGAAAAATCACTGGGTGTCACGCAATGGCTCCTCTCCAGGCGGCAGTTCCGCCAGACTTTCCTCTTTTTCTGCTGGTCGTACAGTCAGGCTCTTCACCGCTACATCAATATTTTTTACAGGCATACTGGTCATGCCTTCTACTTTCAGTTTGATTTTAGTCTGCAAGCTCTTTACCACTTCAAAAATTGGCGCACCAAAAAACAGTACAATTTCCAAATAAATGGTCATGCCCCGGCTGGTATCGGAAGGACGGCGGACTTTAATCGCCGTAATGCGATCCACCTGTTTATTTTTGCGCACTACAATCCGCACAATATCGCTGACTACATAGTCCGAGACAGCAATCTTTCCATAATAGCTGAACGCCGGCCGAACAATGGATTTCTCCTGTACCGGCTGATGATGCTTATTCCGGCCAAACAGCCTATGCGGCAGGTCCACAAGTACACCGGATAGATGGGGTTTAAGTTCAATCGTTGGCACTGGAACGACGTGTTTTCCTTCTTTAATCCGCATATCCCGGGCCTTTTTCATTTCCCGGGTGGAAGAAATATCCTGGATGTGCACCGTTTCCACCGGCTTAGGAAGCCCCAATTTTTTACAAATCGTAAGCGCCATTTTTTCGGAGGTCCCAATCACCAGAAGGCGGTGAATATCACTTGCCTGCAGCGCTGCCTTAACCGCATTTTGATGATCCACGTCCATAAAGATAGCCCGCTTTACCGCCTGCACCTTATTTTGTTCTGATTTGGCACTGGTGCCTGCCAGGATTTTTGTGCCTTCAATCAAGAGGCCGTCATCAATGATCCCATCGCAGTCATGCTCATGGGCCACACCAATAGCACAAAAACTTTTCCCTGTGCCGCTTGGCCCTACAAATGCCACTACTTCCATGCTTACTCACTCCCAGCCTTTTGCTGTGACAATTCCCTTTACCGCTTCATACTCCACTTTAAATTCGCCCAAATGCTGGGGAAAACGTCCCGGGTTACCATGAAGATCGCTGCCGCCACTGGGCAGCAGATGATGGCTTTTGGCAAGAGCAAACCAATCTACTTGTATATATTTATCCTTCAGTACCGAAGGATGCCACACTTCCATCCCGTCAAAAGGTACAGTAGATAGCAGCGTTTCCACCATATCAGGATGATTGATTTCCGCCGGGTGAGCCAAAACTGCGATGCCCCCTGCTCCATGCAATAAAGACACGGCTTCTTTAGGCGACAATTTATTTTGCCGGCAATATGCCGGTTTGCCTGCTCCTATCAGGGCATCAAATACTGCATTTACGGAAGGAAACAGGCCCTTCTTCACCAGCACCCGGGCAATATGAGGACGCCCCAGGCTTTTGGACTCCCCTGCTTCCGCTTTGACTTCGGCAAGCGTGAGAGGATAGCCCATTTGATTTATTTTTTCCACGATGCGGTGAATCCGCCCTACTCGTCCAATCCGTGTCCAGGCAAGAGCCTGCCGCAAAGCCCGGTCATCCGGATTAAAATGGTACCCGGTAATATGGACATCCTTTCCCCGGTAATCCGTATCAATCTCCACGCCCCGCACTAATATTATGGGCAAGTGCTGCATCTCAATAAGACGCCTCACTACAGGATACGCCTGCATATTGTCGTGGTCAGTGATCGCCATAGCCTTTAGCGGTACTTTAGCTGCTTGCGCCACCAGTTCGTCCGGCGTATAGATCCCATCAGAAAACGTCGTATGTATATGTAAATCCGCCAGCATATAGTTCTCCTTGTCTTGCTGCCCGTGTGATTCTAAATCAATTCTATTATAGCAGGTTCAAGGATGTTTTTCGATGAGTATTTACGATGGCATCAGCTGTTGTGCCATTGCCTGTTGGATGATGCGGTCTATGACAGGAGGGACTTTCGATTCGCAAAAACCGAAAGTCCCTCTTTGTCCTTTAAGGGGTTATTTTTTCACATTCTCCGGGCAATAGATTTGTGCTGCCCGGAGCCTTTTCCCTTGTTTTTATTTCATCAATTTCTGCAACGTTTCGCAGAGTTCATCCACCACCGTGTCATCGCCGGCACGGATATCTTTGGCCACACAGTTATGAATATGGTCTGCCAGGAGCTTTTTGTTAAACGCATTGAGACCGTTAGAGATGGCACTGACCTGCGTCAGGATATCCACGCAGTACCGATCCTCTTCCAGCATCCGTTTCACGCCCCGCACCTGCCCCTCAATCCGGTTCAGCCGCGTGATCAGATCCTGATATTTTTTGCTGTCCTTGTCCCGCATTGTCTTTTCGTGCATCATAATACAATACCTCCGTTACGTATATTGTAACGAAAAAAAACAGATTGTCAAGAAAGACAATCTGTTTTTTTCTATCATACCAAGTGTTCCAGATTATTCCAAAGCTGCGCAGCATTTTGCGCACAGTTCAGGATGCTCCGGATTTTGTCCCACCGTAGTGCTGTGGGTCCAGCAGCGTTGGCATTTTTCCCCTTCGGCGGCTTCCACCAAAACCTTCAGGTCTTCCCGCCCGGTGCTTTCTCCCACATCCCCTACACCTTCATGGAGTGCAGCCTGGGAGACAATCAAAAGCGTAGCCAGATCTTTTTCTACTGCCTGCAAATCTTTGTAGGCGTCTCCGGTCGCATACAGTTCCACCTTGGCGTCCAGGGAGTTGCCAATGGTCTTATTCCGACGGGCCACTTCCAGGACTTTCGTAATTTCGCTGCGGACAGCAAGGAAGGCATCCCATTTTTCCTGCAGTCCTTCTTTTTCGTATTCCGGATGGGGTTGCGGCCAAGGCAGCATTTGTACGCTCTTGGGCGCACCCGCCGGTTTATTCATGTACGCATAGACTTCTTCCATGGTAAAGGCCAGGACAGGCATCAGCATAACCATCAGTTCTTCCAGGATCTGGTACATGGCCGTCTGGGCAGAACGGCGCCCTTTGCTGTCCTTTTTGGACGTATACAGCCGGTCTTTGATGATATCCAGATAGAAAGCGCTCATATCCACCGTGCAGAAATTGTGGATGGCGTGGAACAATACATGGAAGTCATAGGCTTCATAGGCATCGGTTACCGCTTTCTTCAAAGCCTCAAAGCGCATGAGCGCCCATTGGTCCAGTTCTTCCATTTCTGCAAAAGGAACTTTTTCGCTCTCATAATCAAAATCAGAGGTATTGCCCAGAATATACCGGATAGTATTCCGTACCTTACGGTACGCTTCTGCCAGCTGCTTTAAGATCACAGGAGAAATCCGCACATCCTGTTTGTAGTCGGAAGAAGCCGCCCACAGCCGGACAATATCTGCGCCATACTGGGAGATGACTTCCTGGGGAACCACTACGTTGCCCAGGGATTTACTCATCTTACGCCCTTCCCCATCCAGCACGTAGCCGTGTGTCAAAACACTGTCATAAGGAGCCCGGCCGGTTACAGCCACACTGGTGAGCAATGAGCTTTGGAACCAGCCGCGGTGCTGGTCGCTTCCTTCCAGGTACATGCTGGCAGGCCACTCCAGTTCCGGACGCACTTTGCATACGCCCATATGGGAAGAACCGCTGTCAAACCACACATCCATAATGTCCTTTTCCTTGCGGAAATGGGTGCCGCCGCACTTGGGGCACTTGGTGCCTTCCGGCAGGAGTTCTTCTGCCGTGTGGTTCCACCAGGCATCGGAGCCTTCTTTTTCAAAGATAGAAGCAATTTTTTCAATGGTGGCTTCGTTGATTAACGGCTCCCCGCAATCCTCGCAATAGAAAATGGGAATGGGCACGCCCCAGACTCTCTGCCGGGAAATACACCAGTCATGCCGGTCAGCCACCATGTTATGAATCCGCTGCTCACCCCAGGTAGGAATCCATTGCACATTTTCAATGGCCTGCAGTGCCTTGTCACGGAACCCGTCCACCGAACAGAACCACTGTTCCGAAGCACGGAAAATAATGGGATTCTTGCAGCGCCAGCAGTGGGCGTACTGGTGGTGGATATTCTTTTTGCCTAATAGCGTATTGGTTTCTGCCAGGTGTTTAATCACAAGACCGTTGCTGTCAAAGACAAATTTACCCTTTAGCAGTTCCCCTGCTTCGTCCGTAAAGCAGCCTTTTTGGTCCACTGGGCATAGAATGGGCAGATTGTATTTAAGACCGGTCAGATAGTCCACGTCCCCGTGTCCAGGAGCCGTATGCACGCAGCCAGAACCGGATTCCAAGGTGACATAGTCCGCCAGTACGACGAGGGATTTCCGGTGATTATATTCCGGGAAAGGATGTTCACATTCCATGTATTCCATATCCCGGCCTTTGGTGGTGCCCAGCACCTTGCCAAAAGTTACGCCGCATTCTTCTGCCACTTTGTCCACCAGATCCGCGGCCATAATGAGAACTTCCCCGTTATATTCCACCCAGGCATAGTCAAAGTCCGGGTTAAGGGCAATGGCATCGTTAGCGGGAATGGTCCAGGGCGTCGTGGTCCAAATCACCATATAAGCTGCTTTACCCTCTGTGCCCGCCGGCCGCTTACCGTTATCCTTGCTCAGGGGGAATTTTACGTAAATGGTCGGGGTTTTCTGATCAGCATATTCAATTTCTGCTTCCGCCAGGGCCGTTTCGCAATGAGGGCACCAATAAACCGTCTTTTTGCCTTTATAAATATAGCCTTTATTGGCCATGGCACCAAAGACACGGATCTGTTGCGCTTCAAAATGCGGATCCAAGGTTACATAGGGATGATCCCAGTCCCCCAAAACACCCAGCCGCTTAAAATCTTTCCGCTGGGTATCAATCCATCCCAGGGCATACTCCCGGCACATTTTCCGCAACGCCACGGCGGACAATTGATGCCGGTCCACGCCGGTGGCTTTCAGGCAGGCATGCTCAATGGGCATACCGTGCGTATCCCAGCCAGGGACATAAGGAGTGTCATAGCCCTGGGCATATTTGTACTTCACAATAATATCCTTCAGTACCTTATTCAAAGCATGGCCCATATGGATATTCCCGTTGGCATAAGGAGGCCCGTCATGCAGCACAAACTTTTTATGGCCTGCGTGCAATTTTTGTTTTTCCCCATAGATATCGTTCTTGTACCAGAAATCCAAGAGCTCTGGTTCCCGCTGGGGCAGCCCTGCCCGCATAGGAAATTCCGTCTGGGGCAAGTTCAATGTGGCACTGTATTTATCTTCTTTTTTACTCACGTCGACACCTCCAATAAAAATAAGCCCCGCCCCCGAAGGGACGAGACTTTGCACCCGTGGTACCACCCTCATGACAGCAACGCTGCCACTTTCTATGAGATAACGGTCATAACCCGGGGTCTTTTACTCCTCTTCAAAGACCGGCTCCAGAATGATCTTCCCTTTTCCCTCTCCTGCCCGGGCTTCCACCGCCCCCGGGTCGCTGTACCGAAAGAAAAGCTACTGTTTCTGTCATTGCCTGTTGCAATTTGTAGCCCTTATTATACACTTCTTCCCCAGTTCCGTCAACGGAGAGAAAAGGGATTTTGCGCTATTTAAGCCAGGATTTTTGGCAAGTTGGCGGAATGCTGATATAAAAAGGGACGCCCATTGCAAGAATCAAAAGATCCAGGAGAGCACTTTAGATATTAATTTGAAAATCCCCCATAGCATAAGAAAATAAAGCACGCCTCCTGCAATTTTCACAGGTAAGGATTTTACATTCTCTTGGTGCTTTTTCGTTTTGATATCGCTATCAATTTGTTGATTCTTTTTATCAAGAAGATCCTTTGCCTCTTGAACCCCGGCGTCAGCGGCTATTTGCAGGTAAGTTTTACCATAATTAATTTCTTTGGAGTCTTTCCCGTGCGCAATTAAAAAGCTGCCCAGGTAATAAGAACTTCTTGCGTAGTAAGAGTCTGGAAGATAAGGGCTGTGAGGCCCTTTCATAAAGAGCGTTGTGAAATATTGTGAAGCTTTAGATAGAAAGGATGGGTCTTCCTCTTGATGCATCCATAAATAATACCCAGCATAATATGCACTCTCGGGGCATATATCTAAATTCGATGCGAGTTCAGTTTCTACCTGATTATCATATTTCTCGTGAGCAGCGACAACTTCCTCTCCCCTAAAAATACCCTTTGCTTTTACGTCATGACCAGATCTTTTCCGCAACAAATCCAGAGCCAACGCTTTATTACTGTCCAGATTTTCTTGGATCTGATAGATTTCTTCAAAATTCTGGGCCTCTTTATTTCCACGGCTCCCTAAAACCTGATAAAATTTTCTTCTTTGATTTTCGTCCTTTATATGTAGGGTAACTTTCCCTTCCGGATCAACGCAATATTTTTCCAAAAGCAGCGCCGCCTCTTCATCATGCGCATCCATGAGGGAATAGATAATTTCCTCCGCTTTAGTGAAATTTTCCTCTTTTTCGTACAACACGCAACGGAGCCGGTCCACCTGCCAATTCTCTTTTGGGTCAAGCAGTGACACGATATCTTTAATCAGCTGCAAAGTCTCGCCTTTACTATCCTCTTTTTGGAGTATTTCTTCAAGGCAGGTAATATCCTTTGTCTCAACAGGCCTTTTGTTTTTTAAAGCTTTTTCCAAATATTGCAGCCCGGTATATGTATGCCTAGCAATGTTGAATTCTTTTCCTTCATACCCATTTAAATATAGCCTGGCAACTGCATAAGCTACTTCCGGGTTTGTCTTAGTATCCCCCAGCCATTGCCTTTTTTCCAATTGCTTTATTATATCTTCTACACCAGGAACAACTTTGTTTCTGATTAATATTTCCTCGAATTTATCATAATCTCGGGGAACTTCGCACATTCCATTCAAATAGAAATTCGCCACGTACAGCGTTGTCGTTTTGTCTTCAAAGGTCCGCTCCGAAAGTTTTTTTATTGTACGCCTGGCATCATTTTTATCCCCCCGCTCATATAGTGGCATAATAATATCTCGTAAAGCAGGCGTATATTCCTTTTTCACAGCTTCGTCTTTAAGCTTTTGAATCAGCTCCTTGCGCTCATTGTCGGGGTCATCGTCATTTTTCGTTATTTCTGCCAGCCAAACACTTTCTTCGTAAGCAACTTTTCCTGTTTCATCTAAAGGACGTGCCATTTCTAATAAATAATACCCAAAGTTACGATGTGTAGAATAAAATTCCTGATTCTTCCCCTTTCTCAAAAACCGCAATCCCAAAGAGATGCGAGTATCCAGTACACCTCCCTCAGCCTCTTTTATCTTATCAAGCGTCAGCTCCGCTCTATCTTCTTGGGATAGCGAATCAAAGGAAAAGAAGGAAGCGTATCCTTCATAAATGGCTTTCTCATGGAAAACATCCAGGTCTTCTGCAATCTGGTCCAACACTTTTTGCTCAGTTTCCGTGAAATACTTCTTGAAACGATAGACTCTCTGGTATTCAGGGTCCGATTGGAGAATTTCAATAATGGTGTCTCGAGCCACTTGCTCAGGGAGAAGCCCTTCCTCCATATTATTCAAGCGACTTTTCGCTTTATCATAATCCAATGGCTTAATTACGATAGGCAAGCCGAAAATCTCAGGGGCAATTATTAGCGCCATATCATTAGCCGCATCAAATAATGCATCCTGGATCATCAATAAAGGTTTTCCTGATTGATAAATCTTATCCTTTATTTTCCCAACGCTCAGTCGATCCATAGCATTCCCCAAGAAATTGACAAGGCTGTGTCCTGCTCCGATTGCCAGATTCATGCCTTCTGCCGTGAGCATGCCCTTCACTGCACCCTCAATTCCAAAGCCGCCCCCTACGACCCGGCCTCTTGTATCTTTGCGTCTTTCCCGAGCGCGTTCATTATCAGATAGGTTTCGTTCCAGTTGGCTATAAACATCTAAAAGTTCTTCGCAGTCGTCTTCTAAATAATGGAAGCACCCTTTGTCCCGCAGCGTATTATAAAGAGAATTTTGATCATAATCGTATATCCCTTTGGAAATGCATTGTTTTACCGTATATTGGATAATTTCTTTTATGGGCCTGGCGAACCAAGTTCTGTCAATATCTCCCCCGGTCAATTGGATAGCATTGACAACACGATCCAAGTCTTTCCTGAAATAATAATCCCAAAATATTGCGCGCTGACCAAAAACAGCATACGCCAGGCACTGTCTCCGAAAGGCATTGTATTCCAAATATGCATCTGGAATTGTAATGGTCTTGTCAGCAATACTATATTTTTTCACTATGTTCCAACCCCTTTTCCCCAATATTTCTGATTCTTTCTTTATTCTACTATTTTTGTCCCCCCCGACAAGACATTTGTACACTGTATCTATGATAGCAACAAAAAATGACTTTTGTCATGTAAAAGACAAAAGTCATAAAAGTTGTCGTTTATTCTATTTTATTTCCATCCCATGTTCCTTAGCGATCTGGCGGATCTCTTCTTCCGACAGACTTGTCCATTGGGAGATCTTGGTAAGAGGCATATGGTCTTTTAGCAGATTTACAGCAGTGTCTTTTCTTCCCTCTCTCCTACTGGTATCCATAAGGGAATTATAATCTCTGATTGCTTTTTCATTTTGCTCATAGGCATACCAGAGGTTTTTGTTGCCATGAAATAAGTCTTCGTAGTCTATCGCCTTCTTAATAGCATTATTTTTCATGGCCAGCTCCTTTCGTTCTGCTTCTGTACATTTGGGTGAAAAATACAAGAACCATGTATCCTTCCGTTTGACTTTCTTAATATCGCTGATTCGTACTTTCTCCAACTCCACGAAATGCATTTCCAGCTGCTCTGTTAATCGTTCGTGGGTTTTGATATCCTGAACAGCATACGCGTGGTGATAGTCCGGGCTTTTAAATGCTCCGTTAAAACCTAGCAGCACTATTGATATCGTGGGTTTTAAAAACCGGTAAGCATCTCCTTGGTGAAGTTCACTGGCGTACATTCTCGCCCAGTAATACAGGCTACGCTCCTTAAGGAAATCATGCCGGGCTACCTGAATCTCTATATCCACCTTACTCCCGTCGTTCATCTCGGCCAGGATATCCAAGATGGTCACTTTCCCATGTTCAAAAGGCGGCTCCTGCTCCTTGTTGATAAACTGCAAATCGGTAAAAGCCCTGTCACCCGTCCGTTCCAGGGTAGAGTTAATAAAATCCAGCGTCAGGCTTTTCTTGTTTTCGTCGCCTAAGAGGGCTTTCACGTACACATCGTTCAGGCGGTTGAAGGGGATTTTAGTTTCGTTCATAAGTGGGTTCCTTTCCAGTATTATACCATAGATTTTTTGCAAAATACGGTTTTATCATACTGGACGAGGACCCTTTTTACAATACAAATTCGGAAATCAGCCTTTTCGTGCGGCGATAATGAAACGCAATTTTATGAGGGCATTTTTTACCCGGTTTAAAGAGCATGTTATTGCGTTATTGGTGACAATTATTCCCCCACCACCGGGCTTGCCCGGTGGTGGGGGCTGTGGTTTTCTGCTTGACCAAATGTCGCTGTTATATTCCGCTTACGCCGCGTTGGCGTTAATCTGATCAATGACGCGGCGAATGCCCTGCCAAACGGTGAGATCGGGGAATACTTTCACAATACTGCCGCAGTCGGTAAAAGGCGCATATTGCAGCACTCGCACGTCTTTCATCAGCCCGTTCTTGACGATGTACTCCACGATCTGGTTCACTACATAGATTTGCTGGCTGTTCATGGTGACTTCGTCCAAATACTTTGCAAAGGCTTCTTTGGCGGCGTGCATGGACAGCCCCACCACGCCCCGGACAAATTCGCCCAGGGTTTTATCTTTGTACTCCCGGATATAGTCGTCCTTGGTGCCCAGTTCGTTCCACAGCACGTGCTCCAGGCTTTTGATGTCTGTTTCGGTTAGTGGCTCATTGTTTTTTAGCTTGGCGATCGCCGGCGTATTCTGATGGCTCAGCACATAAAATTCTGCTTTGGCTTTGTAATTTTTCAGGTCGTCGCTGGTAAGATCCGGATCGCGGACTTCCATCTCCGTAATGGTATCGGCAAAATCCGTATCATAGCGGACGCCTTTCCTGTGTATAAAAGGCATCAGATTCCGCAGTTCCTTGCGAATGGTCTCCCATTCCTCAATCCCGGCACGATCCAGATAGTCCGTATGCAAAATGCAGCGGATAAGCTCCGCCTTTTCCTGGATGGCAGGGATATGGGCAATCTCCGCCAATGCTTGCAAGTGGCTTAGGAGATCTTTCCGGGCCCTGGGATAGGTTTTGCCCTTAAGGCTTGCCAGTTCCAATCCGTACAGCAGGGCATCAAAGCGCACAATACTGGCATCGTCATCATCCGGGAGGAGCAGCGGCACCAGTTCTTCTTTGACAAGTTCTATGTCCTCATAGCTAACGGTTTGATACCCTTCTTTTTGGGCGTAGCGGTCCACGATGCGGATATGCTGCCGCACGGCAAAATTCTCCCGGTCCAGCGCCTGCACCTTCCCCACCATGTGGGCAATAAGGCCTTCCCGGAACGCCTGCAATTCTTCTGTCTGGTATTCCAGGTTCTGGAGCTTGCTCACAATGGACAGCTCCAGGTAAAAGATGGCTCCCTGCAGCGCCATCTGGCTCACCGCCGCCTTGCCTTTATTCATGCGGAAGAAAGCAAAGTTCTTGCAGAAATCAAAGATATAAAATTTTTCCTTGTCCTTGCCGTCGATTAGGCCCGGGCACAGCCGTGTCCCCCGCCCGATCATCTGCCAGAATTTGGCCTTGCTCAGCACTTTTTTAAAGAACACCAGATTTAAGACTTCCGGCACGTCAATCCCCGTATCCAGCATGTCCACGGAGATGGCGATCTGGGGGTATTTGTTGGGATCGGAAAATTCATCAATGGCGCTTTGGGCGTAATTGATGGTGTTGTCGATGACCTTGGCATAGTCATCCCCCAGATGGGGATATTCCTTGTGGAACACCTCAAGGATTTTTTCTGCATGGGCATGGTTCTTGGCGAAAATAATGGTCTTGCCCAATTTTTCCCCGTAGTCGATGCGGAGCCCCTGCTCCATCAGGGTAGCCAGCACCTTGCGGATGGTATCTGCATTAAATACCCATGTATTTAGTTTGCCCGCACTGATAAAGGGCGGCAGGTTCCCGTCCTCGTCCTTAAAACTCTTTTCGTACGCCTCTTTTTCCTCATCGGACAGGTCATCATAGACGATGCCCTCATCCAGAAATTGGAGCGTTGTCTCTACGGACTGGAAATCCACCAGAAAGCCGTCCTTCACCGCCTGGGCCAGGTCATAGCCATAGGTGGGCACACCGTCTTCCAGATCAAAGATCTGATAGGTATTCCGGTCGATTTCGTCCTTGGGTGTCGCTGTGAGCCCTACAAGCGGCGCGTCAAAGTAAGTAAAGATATCCTTGTATTTATTGTAAATGGAGCGGTGGGCTTCGTCGCAGATCACAAGGTCAAAATGCCCGCAGGAAAAGACTTTGCCCTCTTCGTCCCGGGCCTCGTCTATGAGATTGATCAAGGTCTGGTAAGTGGAAAAAATGCAGTGGGCGCCGTAATTGTCCTTATCCTCGGTGATATTGCTGCAGGATACATCCGGCAACAGGTTCACAAAGCTCCGCTTGGCCTGGAGCACCAGGCTCGTCCGGTCCGCCAGAAAGAGAATATTCCGGATCCAGCCAGCATTCAATAGCACCTTGCACAGGGCAATTACCGTCCGGGTTTTGCCGGAGCCCGTCGCCATCACAAGGAGCGCCTTGCGCCGGTTCTTTTGGTCAAAGCTGTCGCACACGGCCTTTACCGCCGCTTCCTGGTAGTAGCGTCCGGCGATTTTTTTATCCACCACAATATGCTGCAAGCCCGTGCGCATAGAGCGCAGGTTGAACCATTTTTCCAAATCCCGCTTGGACCAGATGGCGGCGCACCCCCGTTCCGGATACTGCCCGTCCACAATCCGGGTATCAAAGCCATTGGTGAGAAATACCACCGGCCGGCGATTGTACTTGTGGGCCAATAAATCCGCATAGAGTTTGGCCTGCTGCCGTCCTTTGGATACGTCCACACAGGTGCGCTTGGCCTCGATAACGGCCAGCGGTCTGTGAGCATCGTCATAGAGCACGTAGTCCGCATAGCCTATGCCGGAATCATTGGGCATCCCGGAAAGCTCCACTTCGTTCAGCCAGTCTTTCCCCTCCGTCCAGCCCGCATCCCGCAGCATGGCATCCACATAGATTTTCCGCGTCTTAAATTCCGACAGATCAAGCGGCTTTACCACATAGTCCGGAGCCTGCTCTTCCCGGCGCCTGGTCAGTTCTTCTTTGAGCGCCGCATTTTCCGCCATGAGGGCTTTCAGATCCACCTGAGGAAATTCTACCTGGCTTTCCATTTGCGCAGGGTTATCCACCAGGCTCTCGTCATAGGGGCGCTCTTTGTAGTCCGCAGCATAGCAATAGGCCACAAAATCCAAAAAGAGGTATAAATCCTTTAAGCACAGCTTGGCCGCTTCCAAGGTGGCGGGCTTACTGCTATGCGCCACCTGGTTACCCATGCGCCGGATAAAATCCAGCCGTTTCCACAAGGATTCGTCCATCAGCCCCCGGAATTCCTCCGTGTGCAGCAGTGTCACCAGATTGTCCTGGTATGGCATCACCAGCGCCTTGTCCACAGAATACATCCACTTGATAGCAAACTCCATGGCACGGCGGCAATTTAAAATCCCGGCCGAAGGATCCATGGGCGTAATCTTTTCTGCGGCCACTGCCACCTGGGCAAAGGTTTTAAACTGCGGCTCTTCCAGCAGATATCCGAAATTGGTCATGGCTCCTCCTTTCCGGGATTTATCCAAAGTAGCGCTGCATCAGGCTGTCCAATAGCAACTGGGTGGTGTCCAGGGATTGCTGGATGGTGGCTTTGGACTTGTTGACGTGAGAGACAAAAGCGGCAAACTGATCTTGTAATACGATAGGTGGAACAGCCACTTTATAGTTTTGCAAGAACATCGCAGGTACTCTGCGCTGTCCAGCACTCCCCGTCATCCTATATTCAGCTTCTTTTCTAAAAGATGGAAACGCCGTTAACATATAAAGCCAATATGGATTGCTAAGGCCTTGAATTGGCCTAAGCACGTGAAATTCAGTTGAACCAAATCCTATTCCATTTTTCAGTCCAACAGCTACTGCACCTTTTCCATTTTCCATACAAGGTGTAATTTTGGCAAATAACACATCATTCTCAGCAAAATATGTGAATCCGTTTTTAACGTGTTGATATTTTCTGATGTCTGACGCATCAATATTCCCCTGTTCAGTCACTGCTGGCATAGGCACAAATGACACGTCCAAGCCTTCATTTAAATTTTTATTTCCAGTTTTTGATGGATTAATCTCACATATCTTCTTTAAAGGCTGTATACCCCACCCTTTCACATCTGTCCCAGGCTCCCCAAACATCTCCACAAACCGGGCTTTGATGAGGGTATCCATCTGCTGGAGCTGCTGGCGGCGGGTGGTAATAATACTGTTAACCTTATCCAGCTGATTTACAATATTCCTTTGCTGTTCAAGGCTTGGAAGATTTATAGGAAATTCGTAAAGCATAGACAGCTTTAAGTTATCCCTTACACTCCCTGTGGCAATAGCCTTTATAAAGTAGAGTGTAATATCACTTTTAAGATAATAATAGAGATACTGTTTATCCAGCTCCTTGGAAACAGAGAACACGTTGTATAAAGGACTGACAATCACTCGATCCTCATGTCTTTGCCAATCAACAGACCCTACGTTAATTCTGGAAGGATTATAGGCAAAATACCCTCTGGGAACAATTTTGTAAGTTGAGCGATCCTTACTGGCTACATCTTTGCCAAAATAATCGCGGCAAAACCCCTGCGTATTGGTAACACTATATACGGGAATATCTTCTTCCTTTTTATTTTTAACTGTATACTCCTGAATATAGTCGCCTAGTCTTACCTTCATGATTTTTCTCCAAGCATCGTTTCCAGCTCCCGCAGCTGCACCCCAATCTCCTGCTCCAAACCTTGAATTTTTTCCAGAATTTCTTCCGTCGGGGGATATTCCACAGGCGTATACTCCACCTTTTTGTACTTATTGATGGACAGGTCATAGCCGTTATCCACCAGTTCCTGTTTGGGCACCAGGAAGGACTGCTCCGTCCGTTTGCGGTTTATTTCTTTGTCCCTATGAGCAAAGCGGGCGATGATATCGGGGATATCGTTGGCTTCCTGGGGGGTGCGTTTATCGTCCAGGCTGAAACCGTCGGAGCGCATATCGTAGAACCATACGGTATCGGTGCCGCCGTGGCCCGTTTTGGTAAAGATCAGGATCCCTGTGGAAACACCGGCATAGGGTTTAAATACGCCGGAGGGCATGGAGATCACCGCTTCCAGCCGCTGGTTTTCGATGAGTTCCTTGCGGATGGCGATATGGGCCTTGGAGGAACCAAAGAGCACACCATCGGGAACGATACACGCACACCGCCCTCCCACCTGGAGCATGTGGATAAACAGGTCCACAAAGAGGAGTTCGGTTTTCTTGGTTTTGCACAGCTTTAATAAATCCGTAGAGACGATGTCATAGTCCAGGCTGCCTTTAAAGGGCGGATTGGCCAGGATCAGGGTATATTTGTCCCGGTCCGTATTCTGGTCCGACAGGCTGTCCCGGTATTCGATATGGGGATTGGTGATGCCGTGGGCCATCATGTTCATGGCGCCGATACGCAGCATGGTGCGGTCCATATCAAAGCCGTTAAACATGTGGTTCATGTAGTGGTCACGGGTGGCTTTGTCAAAAAAGATTTCGTTATGGTGGTGCGCCTTTTCGTATTCTGCCGCCGCCACGAGGAATCCGGAAGTGCCTGCTGCAGGGTCTGCGATGCGGTCCGTGGGCGTGGGTGCCATGAGCTCCACCATCATGCGGATGATGTGCCGGGGCGTGCGGAACTGCCCGTTCACGCCGGAATTTCGCAATTTGGACAGGAGATATTCATACACGTCCCCCCGCACGTCCGAATCTTTCAAATCCGCCATCTGCTTGTATAGTTCGTCCATGGCATCCACGATTTTAGAAAGCATAAGGGGTGTGGGGATTTTAAAAATCGCGTCCTGCATGTACTGGGCATAGGCGCTTTCCCTATTGCCATGGAGCCCTTTGATAAAGGGAAACACCATCTCCTGCATGATGGCGTACATCTTTTCGGGAGGAAAGTCCCGCAGCACCGACCAGCGCAGCTGATTGCCGTCCACCGTGCGCTCGCCGATGACGATTTCCTTGCCAAACATACTGGTATAGGGCAGATCCAGCATAGCGCTTTCCTTGGCGTGCCGGGTATCGCTTTCATCCAGGTCGTGAATGAACATGAGATAGGTCATCTGCTCAATCACGTCCAGCGGATTGGTGAGGCCCCCCGTCCAAAAAATTTCCCATAAACTATCAATTTTGCTTTTCAATACACCTGTGATCATGTATTCCTCCGGGACTTATACCGCAATTTCCACAACATTCACAAAAAGTAACACCCTTATTGTACCATTGATTATGGCGGGCGTTCAAGGTGGAGAATACAGTAAAAAAAAGCACCTGCCCTATAAGCAAGTGCTTGGTTCGCACACCATGAAACTATTCTCTATCAAATCTCCAGCCCATGTTTCTTGGCAATCTGGCGGATTTCCTCTTCTGGCAGGTTTGTCCATTGGGCAATCTTGGCAAGAGGCATCTTGTCACGCAATAATGAGAGCGCTATCTTTGCAGATTTTTCAGCAGCGCCTTCAATCCTGCCTTTCTCCCTGCCACGCCTTTCTCCAACGGCTTCGCCTTCTCTTCTACTAGTATCCATCAGGGAATTATAATCTCTGATTGCTTTTTCATTTTGCTCATACGCATACCAAAGGTTTTTATTGCCATGAAATAAGTCTTCGTAATCGATAGCCTTCTTAATAGCATTATTTTTCATGGCCAGCTCCTTTCGTTCTGCTTCTGTACATTTGGGTGAAAAATACAAGAACCATGTATCCTTCCGTTTGACTTTCTTAATATCGCTGATTCGTACTTTCTCCAACTCCACGAAATGCATTTCCAGCTGCTCTGTTAATCGTTCGTGGGTTTTGATATCCTGAACAGCATACGCGTGGTGATAGTCCGGGCTTTTAAATGCTCCGTTAAAACCTAGCAGCACTATTGATATCGTGGGTTTTAAAAACCGGTAAGCATCTCCTTGGTGAAGTTCACTGGCGTACATTCTCGCCCAGTAATACAGGCTACGCTCCTTAAGGAAATCATGCCGGGCTACCTGAATCTCTATATCCACCTTACTCCCGTCGTTCATCTCGGCCAGGATATCCAAGATGGTCACTTTCCCATGTTCAAAAGGCGGCTCCTGCTCCTTGTTGATAAACTGCAAATCGGTAAAAGCCCTGTCACCCGTCCGTTCCAGGGTAGAGTTAATAAAATCCAGCGTCAGGCTTTTCTTGTTTTCGTCGCCTAAGAGGGCTTTCACGTACACATCGTTCAGGCGGTTGAAGGGGATTTTAGTTTCGTTCATAAGTGGGTTCCTTTCCAGTATTATACCATAGATTTTTTGCAAAATACGGTTTTATCATACTGAACGAGGAACCTTTTTACAATACAAATTCGGAAATCAGCCTTTTCGTGCGGCGATAATGACCTAAGACTCTATAAAAGAGTACTTCGCGTTCTCTTTACCGTTCGCAGGTCTCATTTCCCCAGTATACTCCTCACCGCCTCTAACGCTCTTTCTATCACATCATCCATATCGTAATATTTGTACTCCGCCAGACGCCCGCCAAAAATAACATTAGCTTCTTTTTGGGCCAAAGTAGCATATTCCTGATACAGCTGTTGATTCCGTTCATCGTTGACGGGGTAATACGCTTCTTCACCGGGATGCCATTCTGTGGGATATTCTTTTGTGACATAAGTAACCGGCTGGGTCCCAAATTCAAAATGCTTATGCTCAATACTCCGGGTATAGGGTGTTTCCCGATCGGTATAATTCATCACGGCCACACCCTGATGATTAATTTCTTCCAATCTTTCTGTTTCAAAGCGCAGTCCCCGGTATTCCAGGCGACCTAGCTGACACCCAAAATAGGCATCAATAGGGCCGGTATAGACGACTGTTTTTGCCACGTCTTTATAAGCCGAACGGGCCTCATTATAATCCACACCGGTTCGTACTTCTACGTTTTTTAGAAGGGCATCAATCAGCAGGTTATAGCCGCCGATAGGAATACCCTGATAACAGTCATTAAAATAATTATTGTCAAAGGTATAGCGGACGGGTAGCCGTTTGATAATAAAAGCCGGCAATTCCGTACAACTCCGCCCCCATTGTTTTTCTGTGTACCCTTTGATCAATTTGGTATAAATATCGGTACCTATGAGAGAAATGGCTTGTTCTTCCAGATTTTTCGGTTCCGTAATTTCCGCGTCCTGCCGCTGCTGGGCAATCTTGGCAGCTGCTTCTGCCGGAGTCACGACACCCCACATTTTAGTGAACGTGTTCATGTTGAAGGGCAGGTTGTATAATTCCCCTTTATAATTTGCGACAGGAGAATTAACGTAGTTATTAAACTCCACGAATTGATTGACATAATTCCAGACCACTTGATTTGACGTATGGAAAATATGGGCCCCGTATTTGTGAATCCGGATCCCTTCTTTTTCCTCGCAGTATACATTGCCGCCCACATGGCGACGCCGTTCCAGGACAAGGCAAGACTTGCCAGCCTTTGTCATTTCATGGGCAAATACAGCACCGAATAACCCACTGCCAATAATTAAATAATCGAATTCTGTCATAGCATTTTCTCCTGACAGTCTCCAAATGGATCCAGGGATTTACGTCGGTAATTTGAATGAATGTCTGATCTTCCTGGGAAGCCAGGTCAAGATTCGTCCCAGACGAAAAGAAACAGAGTGGAGTAACGAGTGGTTGACCTGCGCAGCTGTCAACAATTGTTCTTTTAATAGTTCATTTTGTGTTTTTACTAATTCATTTTGTTTTTGCAACATTTCGGTTTGGGCAGAGTACTCCGTAAAATGCTCTGATAGTTTCTGATACTTTTCATTTAATCCTACCAGTTCTTCCTGCAATGCAAACCTAGAAACTTTTTCGATTTTGTCCTGGTTAAAGATTTGCAACTCTGCAAATTGATCTCCCAAAGCAAATCTGGTACGTTTTCCAGAAGTTGCCTGTACAGGAAGTACATCCATAAAAGAGTAATTCGGCACATAGCCAATATGCTCACTTTGTCGCAATACATCAGGTGCCAGTAAATCATAGGAAGTCAAAGATTTATCCTTTGTAGGAAGATATAATGCGTTTTTTAGCCAACGCAATGACCGGGCCTTCTCCGCCTCTATAAGGGCATCCACTCGTTGCCAATCTATAGGTGCTGAAAGTAAGGGTAGTTTTTCATTGGCTTCCTGCGTATTCTTTGCCAGTCGTTCCTCTAGTCCCAATGTTGAGAGTAGCGAGTAAAATCTGGTTGCCCCACGCATTTCATTTACAATCGCAATAAAGGGTTTGTGAAACAAAATCGCAAAACACATTCCATGAAAGGAATCTGTGATCATGTATTCACAAGATTGTATATTGGCCAGCCATTCCTCCATAGAAAGTTTATTCGTAATACGAATATCCTGTTCCGGGTCCGGCTTAAAATTCACCTTTGCTGCGTCAGTAGCGACCACCAGCTGACAGTCATACTGGTTAGAAGCTTTTTTCAAGATGGAAAGTTTTTCTTCTTCCACATCCAAGGTATACGAAAATATAAATGGCTTTTTATTACCCATTTGCTGGTTCTCTGCTTCCGCCAGCTTTCTATAATTATCTTTATCGCATAAGAAAACAGGATCTAGCACCTGGGTACCATCAATTCCAAACTCTTGTTTTAAAAGACGCTCTCCACTTTTTTCCCGTACCGAAATTGCATCAAATTGGCTTAAAAAATGCCCTAGCTTTTCTTTATCTTGACGTGATCCATCCAGCATATCAGAGCCGAAAGAAGTCGCATAGGAGATTTTCAGATGGTTATTATGAACCCAGCTTAAATCTGCCCATTCCCCAAATACATGTAGTAAATAGTTGTTCCATAGCTGGTCTGAGCCTAAGATAAAAGCATCGCACTTTTCATTCAGCGCTGAAAGTTCAGCCTTTGTCTGTACATAAGGTTCCCATTCATAAGACCTGTAGGGTAATCTACGAAACAATGTCGGTGGATCTTTGGGAGGCCAGACGGCATACCTTGGTCTTTCAATCAATAATACATCATAGTGCAATTGATCCCGTAAAACCTTATATAACGCATAATATGTAATATTAGCACCGTAATTTTCTACGGCCCAATCTCCCACAAGCCCAATGTCATAATGTTGGGAGGCCGCAATAGCAGCCGATTCAGTAAAACTCTGGTGTTCCCATAACGCAAAAAAGCGTTCCCTGCTTCTTGGAACTTCAATATTTTCCTGTAATCGATTGCCCATAGCATAAAACAGGGGAACTTGTTCAGCCCGTTTCAATGTCGGCAGGATTTGCTGAAATATATCTTTGCCCCGTTCCGTATGAATTAGAACTAAACTAGTTCCTTTACCATCATTCCAATCTTTCTTAAAGACATCAATACCCCAGAAATCTCCCAATGATAAATCTGCTTTTCTTTTTAATCCCGCAAAAGGACAATGGTAGCAGCTCAGCTGTAAGTCAGTATATGTATGAAAGGCTTTCTCATAGGCAGACTGCTCATACATGACAGTCTGCTTTCTACCGTCATTGTTTTCAACTAAAAGATGCAAAGAGGTCCAGCCAAAACGTTCATCACGGAAAGAAACAGCTTTTGTGTCCCTATAATTTTCTTTCAGATATTCGCATAACATCTTTTGAGAAGGAACACCATGACAGACAAGATCTACAGTTAATAAATTCTCATAATCTTTTTGCAAAAAGCTGTGTAATGCAGCAATCTGACAAGGTGTTCCTGCAAAAAGCACCTGCCGTTTTGCTGCCAGATCCTCTTTCACTGCTTTGTAAACATTTCCTGCATACGCCTGTACATATTTTGAGCCTCGCAATGCAGCTAACTGCTCAATTCGTTCTACCTGCCGAAAGCCAAACGCAGAGGCTTCTTTACCATGCTGGGCAACGCCATAAACGACGCCGTTTTTTTTCAACGTCCATTCTGCCACGACAGTAAAGATTCCGCCAGAAGAACTTTTCTCACGGATAGAATCTTCTGCCCAAGCGGCAAAACACTCCACCTCAGGCAGTAAAGAAGCCTTGAAGTCTGTTTTTTGTTCATCAAGATGCAGGACAGGACAAACTTCTTCACAGCGACGACATTGTACGCACTGGGTTTCATTAATCACGGGTCGAAAAAAGCCCTCCTTATCCGGCTTCATCTGCAACGCATTGGTTGCGCATACATTTAGGCATGCGCAACACCCTGTACAAGTGTCATTACTGGCTAATCGAATCATGGGCTCCCCCTACTGCATAGTTTCAATCTATTTATTTCTATAAGTTCTGACGTGAAATCTATTCTGGTAAAATACGCTCACAGATTTCTAAGGCTCTTTCTAAGGCCTGATCCATATTGTAATATTTAAAATCGCCCAAACGGCCACAACATATCAGATTGGGAACAGCATCTGCCATTTTTTTATACGAGGCATACTGTTTCTGGCTCTTTTCTGTCAAAACAGGATAATACGGCTCCATCTGTTTCCCATCCTCGTAGGGCAGTGGATATTCTACTGCATAGCTACTTCCCGGTAGCGCCTGCACGGGAAGTTTCTTGTATTCTGTAATTCTGGTAAAGCCTTTTTCCTGGGGATAGGCAACCACAGGCGCTTCCTGCACGCTGTTTTTCTGTGTGTATTTCCATTCAAACCGCAAAGAACGATATGGCAATGCCCCATATATAAAATGAAACAGTGCATCAATCGGGCCAGTGTATATGACCAATCCCGTGAATGGATTGCCTTTCCAAGAAATCCCTTGCTTATTTATATCCAGGAATTGCAATGCATCCATATTTAAAGTAACGTCAATATTAGGGTGCTGCAAGAGATTTTCAAAAAAGTGTGTAAAAGAATGGACAGGCATGACCTGGTACGGATCATCAAAATACCCTTCCGCATAAGAAAATCGCAATGGTACGCGTTTCAAGACACTAGGATCAATTTCTTCTGGCGATACGCCCCATTGTTTAGCGGTATAAGGTGCATAATCATTTTGGAAAAGGAACTCCGCATACTCCCGAATCAAAGGGTCCTCGTTCTCCAGTACTTCCACAACGGTTGCAGTATCTTTTCCATCAAAAGCTGCCTTTAATTGATTTTTCAGCATCTCTGCCTTTTCTTTAGGATAAAATGTATCTATCGTAGAGAAGTTAAATGGAGTCGGAGTGTATTTCCCATCCCATACAGCACCACAAGTTAATTTATAGGCTTGCCACAACTCATATTGGCACATATACTCGTATAATCTTTTTATTTTTGTATGAAAGGTATGGGGGCCATACTTCTGTACCAAAAATCCATGCTCATCTCGATAGTCATACATATTCCCGGCAATATGGTTACGCCGGTCATAGATCGATACTTGTATCCCATGCTCCGCCAAGTGTCTTGCAATAACGGCGCCGGATAAACCGGCGCCTACTATAATCGCTTTATTCATCAAAAAGCCCCATATTCCTTTTCGAATTCTGCCCATGTCGGCAAGTTCTTATCTTTGTCGGCCAAGATCAAATTTTCACGGCCTCCAATTTTTTCCAATGGCCAATCCACATGAATATCCGGATCATCCCACTTGATACCGCCATCATATTCCCCATAGAATTTTTCAGAACACTTATAGGAAACGATGGACTGCTCCAGTACCAAGTATCCATGAGCGCATCCCGCAGGTACCAGAATTTCGTTGTGTTTTTCCCCGGTCAAATCAAACCCCAGCCATTTCTTAAAAGCAGGGCTGTTTTTTCGCAGATCCACAACCACATCATACACATGACCGTAAATACAACGAACTAGCTTTGGTTGCTGCTTAACACGCTGAAAATGCAGTGCCCGGATAACTCCCTTATAACTAGTGGTATAAAAAACTTCTGCCAAATCATGGGATATGCCGTTCTGTTCAAAAACTTCTTTGGAATAATCCTTGGTAAAGCAGCCTCGAACATCATCCGCATTAAAAGAAGTAATCTCTAGTAAACCGGGGATTTCTGTTTTATGGAATTCAAATTTCTGGATCATTTTGCTACGCCTCCTGCTTCCACCATTCCATGGTCCGTTTACATCCTTCCGCAAAAGAAATTTCTGCTTTAAAGCCCGTGTCTCTTTCAGTAGCAGACGTATCAAATTGTGCCAAGGGAAGATCAATGCCGGTAAAAGGAATATCTCCAAATTTAAACGCAAGCGCTGGAGCTATAGCCTGCTGCATTTCCACTAGAAACTCCTTCAATGGTTTTGCATGACCGCTGCCAATCAAATAGTGGTGGAATGCCTTCCCTTTTTCCCCTATTAATCGAAATGCCCTTGCAATGTCATCAATGTACACGAAATCATAATTTTGTGTACCTGCCGTAAATTGCGGACACTCTCCTGCAATACATTTACGTATGGTGGAATTAACCAGACGTGGGCTCCGCTCTCCCGGTCCATAGGCATTGGTGATCTTGGGCCAAACCAATTCTATATTTTCTTTTACCGCCACGGACATAGATAAAATATGGGCTGTAACTTTCCCGCCCCCATAAATATACCCGAGTCCTGGCTGATTGCCCTGGGTATACGCCGCAGCAATGGTTTCATGTTCCATAATACTGCCAGCAGGGATAAACCGTCTGCAACCAAGCTTTTTAGCAACGCTAAGGCACTCTATGGTCCACTGTGCGTTTTGCAATTGCAATGCCGTGTCAGCCCGTGCAGCTCCTGCGCTGCCATTCCAGGCGAAATGATAGAACGCTTCATAATTCCCCACAGGGATGCGTTCCAGAAGTGCTTCCGCATGATTAAGCTCCCAAGGAACAACGGTAACAGCACTATCCTGTAATACATTGTCCTGATGCCCAGCGTGCACCAATGCAATGACAGCATATCCATGATGAACCAATTCTTTTACTACCGCTGCTCCCACGAACCCATTGGCGCCGGACACAATAGCTTGCTTCATACTTCCTCCCTCAAATATGCAGAAATCTGCCGATCCATTTCTTCTGCTATACTACCCTTTTCCAACCAGACTTTTGTCCACTCCGCTGTTTTTTGGATGGCTTCTTCAATATGCCATCTTGGCTGCCAATGAAATACGGATTTGATCTTGGAACAGTCCAGTTTTAAGAAATTGGCTTCATGGGGGGCATCTTTTTCTGCCTGATTTTCCCATCGGAATCCTTCGCCCCATTTTTTGCGAAATAATTCTACCAGTTCTCCAGTAGTCACGCAATCGCATTCATCCGGCCCCACATTGTACCATCCTGCAAATTTACTGTTTTCATATTGCTTTTGGGCAATCAGCAGATAAGCAAAAAGCGGCTCCAACACATGTTGATATGGCCGTGTGGAATATGGATTACGGACAATCATAGTTTTCCCTGCAACAACTGACCGTACGCAGTCAGGAATAATCCGGTCATTGGCAAAATCTCCTCCGCCAATAACGTTCCCGGCCCTTGCCGTAGAAATTGCGACTTTCCCATCTGGGAAAAAGCTGTTTTTATAAGAGTGGGTCACCAGTTCCGAGCAGGACTTGGAATTGGAATAGGGATCAAACCCATCCAGTGGTTCATTTTCCCGGTATCCCCATACCCATTCATTATTATGGTATACCTTATCCGTAGTCACATTGAGAAAACTTTTGACACTTACATTGGCCCGTACGCACTCCAATATATTTACGGTTCCCATTACATTGGTTTCGTACGTATAAGCAGGATCTTTATACGAATCCCGTACAATAGGCTGCGCCGCCAGATGCAGGACAATCTCAGGGGATATCTCCTGAAAAATTTTGGAAAGATGCTTTAGATCCCGCACGTCCCCAATAACCGAATGCATGTGCCCTTCCAGATCAGCCAAAGAGAATAAATTAGGGTCCGTAGGTGGCTGCAGAGAGTACCCGGTCACTTCCGCACCAGCACCAATCAAAATCCGGCATAACCAGCTGCCTTTAAACCCGGTATGCCCCGTTACAAAGACTCTTTTGCCTTTATAAAAATTGGAATCAAAATATTGCATCAATCGCTCCACACTTTCCACGGAGCATTCCCTGCATCCCACAAATCCTCCAGTTTTTCCCGGTCCCGCATGGTGTCCATGCATTGCCAAAACCCATTGTGCTTGAATGCCATCAGCTGTCCTTCTTCTGCAATTGTTTCCAAAGGTTCCCGTTCGAACGTCGTGGTATCGCCAGAAATATAGTCAAAAATTTTAGGTTCCAGGACCATGTACCCACCGTTAATATAGCCTACATCCTGTTTACTTTTCTCTCTGAAAGAAGCAATTTTATTACCTTCCAGATCCAATATGCCAAAACGTCCCTCTGGTTTCACAGCAGTCATCGTACAGATTTTTCCGTGGGATCTGTGAAATTCCAGTAATTTATCCATGGGTACATTGCTGACACCATCACCATATGTCAACATAAACGTCTCATTATGCACATAGGGTGCGATTCGTTTAATACGGCCCCCTGTCATAGTAGTAAGGCCTGTATCTACCACGGTGACTTTCCAAGGCTCGGCATTCTGATGATGAACCACCATCTTATTGCCTTGGGTAAAGTCAAAAGTAATATCGGAAGTATGGAGGAAATAATCCGCAAAATATTCCTTGATTACATGTTGCTTATACCCTGCACAAATAATAAACTCATTAAAGCCATAATGGGCATATTCTTTCATGATATGCCATAAAATAGGCATACCTCCGATTTCAATCATGGGTTTTGGTTTAAACCGGGACTCTTCACTGATGCGGGTACCAAACCCACCTGCTAACAATACGACCTTCATAACATCCATCCTTTCTTTTTACGTCTTCTTCGTTAATGTCATATAGATATGCTTTAACAGTTTTCTTCTTCTGGAGCCTCTTGGCAGCAAGAAAAAGCTACTATCATTAAAACGAAACTTTAAAAAGAACAGTATCTTGTCCAATGTTTTTTGAAAAGAACTATCTGGAACTACGGTTTGTTCAAAATAAACCAGCTGTTCTTCTTGGATTTTATACTTGCCCTGCTGCTCCAGGTAATAAATGAACATTCCATACATAATCTCGCCCAGATATCCCAGTGTACGCTCAAAATGATCTGCCAAGCCGTTTTCTTTCAATTGTTTTTCGATAGCAAAAAGTACCGTAAACTGGAAGGTACACATAGCATCAAAGAGTTCTTTTTTCATGACGTAGCAATTAAAGCCCCTATGCCAATGGTCCCCCATATACGCTTGACAGGCAGGATAATATTGCGGGAACTGCCTTTTAATTGTTTCCATAAGCAGGGGCAAAACTCTTTTGTCCAGATAAATCCGGTCATAGGCCTCCCAATGTGCATACACTGAGTCCTTATATCCCTTGGGTGTATAGATTTGACTTACATCGGCAGGTTCATTCACAACCACATCGTTCTGTTCAATAATAGCCCGTATTTTAGGTGTGTTTGCCAATTCGTACTTCGTAAAAGTCTTCTTATCCAGAAGACCTTCCATGATATGCATTTCACTATTTTTCTTAAACGTGCGAGAGGTGAATGTTAAATAGCGCCGATAGTGACACAGTCCATAGTAATCCGCTTTCACATTTTTCCAGGCCCAATATTGTACGGTGAATTCGCAAAAATTCTTATTATACAGGGAAATATTTTCTCCTGTATTGTCTCCCAAAATACCCGGCCTGCGCTTCTTTACTTCATGCGCAGCACCACAGACCACAGGAACGTAGAGTGGATTGGGGATAACGGTAGAATCCACCCCCAAACGGCGTGACACAAAAATCTTTATATCTGCTTGCATCATATTTTCACAAGGTTGCAAATTAGTCTAAAGCAAAGAAATGATAGATTTTTTTTAAAAGGTTCCATTGCGGGGAATTGCGAGGAATAATTTTTTTCAACGCCTCGCGTCGAGCGGTTCCTTTAGGTAGCAATTTATCTGCATATTTTCTTGCAAGAGAAACTTTATTAGACATGTATCGTGTATTAAATGCCATGCGAAAAATAATTTCTTCATAAAAGCTGGTCTTTTTTGCATATTCCCAAAAAAATCTGCTACATTTCACACCAGGTATATCCCATGGCTTTGGCTGATTTGCATAATGAATAATAAAAGGGTAATTAGAATCTGAATATGCATTTATCTTATTATATTCATCGCTAAAGATACGAGGCGCCCAATTAATAGCCTCAGAAATATCAGGGTTTTCCTCAACATAATAATTCCATCTCAAATCAAGGAATTTAATATCATTCTCAAAAAAAGCATTAATGCCATCTTGTTCTTGTATATTAAAGTTATTCTTCTCAAAGAAGCTGATTATTTCTTCCTTGCTATATTTATTTCTTATTTGTGCTAAATCAGCTAATAGCACACCTGTATTTACATAGTTATACGGCAAAGACATTTTTAATTTTTTTCTAGTATAATCTAATGTACCAGGTAAAAAGCCATTTAAAAATCCCATATAAACAATATCTTTCACCGCTCCCAAACAAAATTCTTGAATATCAATATCATATAGTTTTTTGAGGTCTTCTTTAATAACTATATCACAATCAAGAATTATAGCCTTATTATAGTTTTCTAGAATCCATGGAGCCAATATTTTGTAGTATGATTCAATTGAAGAATGTGGATTTGCAATGTAAAAATCCGATTTACTAAATAGCTGCTCTGTATTATAGAAACGGACTGAAATATTATGATAATCTTCTACTTCTTGAACTAATCTCTTCTTAAGTTCTGAGCTAATCCCTCGATGAAATATAATAATATCATAATTTACGTCTGCGTTAATATGCTCAGAGAGGGATTTGAGTTCTGTTGCAACATATGGAACATAATATTCTGAGCAGGCTAGAAGGATAGGGATATTATTAATTTCAAATTTTGGTTTTAGTTTATTTATTTTATCCGTGTGTTTAAAAAAAATTGTTTTTAACTCTTTTACCTTATATTTATTCTGTCTTATCAAATAATGAATAAAGGTTCCATAAAGAATTTCTCCCATATATCCGCAATTACGCGCCATTGATTCTGGAAAATACTTAGAATCAAGTTCTTCCTCTAAATGGGATAAAATATTAAATTCAAATGAACAAAATTTATTATACAGATCTTTTTTCATTACAAAGCAATTATAGCCTCGTAAATATCGTCCGTTCAAATATGCATAACAGTCTTCATAATATTCTGGTGAGAATTTCCTAACAAGATCCAATATTATTTGAAATGTACCTTTAGGAAATAACGGTTTTTTATGCCACACTCTTGAATTTGATGTAGCATATTCTAATAATTGCATAACGCTTTTTTTGCTTCCCCAATCCGGGATACTTATTTTTTGCACATCATATGCACTATTTACTATTACATCATAGTTGCTGATTTCATTAGTCATAGCTTCTTGATCTAGCAAGCCAAACTTTTCCGCATTTTCTGATGTCAACCAGTCGCACTCAATTTGATCTAACTCATCTGTTTCAAAAGTTTTATCTGAAAAATTCAAATATCTTCTATAGTGACAAAGCCCATAATAATCAACATCTACATTTTTCCATGCCCAATACTGAACAGTGAGTTCTGAATATTGATATTTTTTTTCAGATATATTGTTCCCTGTATCGTCACCAAGAAAACCACTTCTGTTCTCTTTATCATAAACAGCTCCACACCTCACGTTAACATAGAGTGGATTTTCAATTGTCTCACTGATTAAGTCTGTCCTATGTGAAACAAAAATTTTAATAGTTGGCTTATTTTCTCTTGTACTATTCATAAAAATCCTCTCATTCTGTTTAAACTTGGTTTTCCATTTCTTTATCAGTAAACAAGGAGGTTTTCACATAGTAGTGAAATAATCTGCATACAGCAGAAACCCTTCATAAATTTTCAAATGCATCACGTTAGCTCTCATACTCAGTACAAATTCGCCTAGTTTCACCTATATCCCGTACTGCTCCCTTTTCAAGCCATACGACTTTTGTACAAAGCCGTTTAATCATATCAATAGCATGAGATACTAAAATAATGGTTACTCCTTGATCAATCATAGTTCTAATTCTTTTTTCGCATTTTTCCTGAAAGCGATAATCACCTACAGACAATACTTCATCTACGATTAAGATTTCCGGCTGTACCATAGTGGCAATAGAAAATCCAAGGCGAGCATACATACCACTAGAAAAATTTTTAACGGGGACATCTACAAAATGCTCCAACTCTGCAAAGTCAATAATCTCGTCAAATTTAGAACTCATCATTGATTTAGTATATCCCAAAATAGCGCCATTTAGGTATATATTCTCCCGTGCTGTTAATTCCGGATCAAACCCTGCACCCACTTCAATAAGAGGTGCAATAGTTCCTTTTGTGATTACTTTGCCACTGGTCGGTTTTAAAACGCCTGCAATGATTTTTAGCAACGTAGATTTGCCGGCTCCATTTAATCCTAATAAACCTACAATTTCCCCTTTGTTTACAGTAAATGAAATGTCATCTAATGCAATAAAATCATTGTAAAAAAGTTTTCCCTTTACTAATTTCAGCAAATACTCTTTGAAAGAATCCACTCGTTCTAACATTAAATTAAAATGCATAGATACATGATCTAGTTTTATTACATTGTTATTCATACTATTCCCTCAAACATAAAGTATGAAATGATTTTCATATCTTTTAAATACCCACGAACCAGCACAAAGCGCAAATAACGCAAACAATCCACAAACAACCATCAAACCGGTATCAGGCATCTGTCCCAAGTATAAAGACTGACGGAACGCCGCCATAAAATAATATAAAGGATTATATGCCAAAAGCCATTTGTATTCAACAGGCACAATATTTTCTGGGTAAAAAATAGGTGTTGCATAGCTCAAAAGAGTCAAAAGAACTCCATAAAGATGGTAGACATCTCTAAAATAGACGACCATGGTAGCTAATAACAACCCGAATCCAAGGCAAAAAAGAAATAATAAAAGTAGAGGAATAATAAAACTCAACATTCCTAGTGAAAGTGGCTGTCCTGTCACGCAAATAATAACAAGTAGCGCTGGGAGTGTGAATAATAGATTGACACAGCTTGACATGACGCGTGCCAAAGGAAAAAGATATTTTGGGATATAAACTTTTTTGAGAAGAGCTCCATTTTCCAAGATAGATGTCATTGCAAAGTTAGTGCTTTCTGCAAAAAAAGTAAAAGTGATTTGTCCCACAAGTAAATATAGCGGATAGTTGGCGATAGAAAAGCGAAAAAGTGTGGAGAACACCATAGCTGTAATGCTCATCATCAATAATGGGTTCAATACACTCCATAGAACACCTAGCACGGAACGGCGATATTTTTTCTTTATATCCCTGATCACTAGCTGGTGCAATAAATACCTGTAGCGATAAATCTCTCGTAATACCATCTTTTGTTAATCCTCTTTCGCTTTCATTATATATAGGGTACAGGATTTCTTTCCATTCATGCTTATAATTTCTCAAAAATAAGCGCCATTGTTAAGTCTGGTTTGGGATAAATACTCGGTATCTCATTTCTGCTTCTTTCCCAAGAACTTTCTTTCCAGGAATGCTCTAATCTTCTTTCCCCAGTCCACCGGTTCCAATGATACCACCGGAATCTCAACGGCACGTAATTGCTGCTTTTCTAGCCATATGTTAAAAAGCCGCTCGGACAAAAAGCCAAATACCCGGGCTTCATAGGTATCATATGTCGAAATATCAATGCGCTGCTCCAAGGTAAAGAGTATGGTAAACAGCCACTGACAATAGGCATCGAACCGGGCTTTGCTCATGACAAACATATTATAGAGATGTAGGCGCCGTCGATTCATCACCCGAGTAAAGGCAGCACTGTAATCCGGATATTTTTCAGCGATAATCCGTTCCGTCTCGTCCAGATCGCTTTTAAAATGGGCATGCTCATACTGGCTGCGCACCGTTTCAATATAATAATTCCGTTTCATTGGCAGAATGACATCATACTGCTGCAATAATTTTTCATAATCGCTATACGTATAAATGGAAGCTTTTACCCTATCCAAATCCCGGCTGTATACAGGATGAGCAAAGTATCTACGGTAATGACACAATCCAATATAGTCGCAAGATAAATTCTTCCAGGCCCAATAGAGCCCCGTCAATTCGCAAAAATTGGGATTTTTTGCAGAGATATTCTCTCCTGCATTATCCTTTACATAGCCCAGCGGCTCATGCAGTGCCGCCCCCACCTGCAGGGGCATATAGACGGGATCTGCAGGTATCCGATAGGGCTTATGGGTTGCCACTAGTATCTTTATTGTAGGAAACGATGTAGTAGGATTTGTTACTGATAATCTCATCTTATTAATAGGCTCCCCTGCGCCCGGTAACGACGTGAATCGTCTTCCACAACAGCATAATATCCAGCCATACGGACCAATTGCGCACGTACCAGGAATCCATCTGTACCCGTTCGTCATAAGTGGTATCGGAGCGTCCGTTGACCTGCCACATGCCGGTAATACCGGGAAGCACCATCTGAAAATCACGGATATATTCTCCATAGCGGGGAATCTCCGCAGTTACAATGGGCCTAGGTCCTACTAGGCTCATCTCTCCCCGCAGCACATTTAATAGTTGGGGGAGTTCATCCAAACTGGTACGCCGCAGTACACGCCCCATACGGGTGACCCGGGGATCGTCTTTTAGTTTATATTCTGCTTCCCATTCTTTGCGGGCTGCAGGGTTGGCGGCAAGGTATTTTTCTAACTGCACGTCCGCATCCACACACATGGTGCGGAATTTTAGGCAGGGAAATGATTTCCCGTCTTTACCGATACGAGTATGGGCAAAGATCACCGGGCCTTTGGAATCGGCTTTGATAAGGATGGCTAAAAGCAAAAATAGCGGAGATAAACAAATCCCCCCGATAATGGTGAGCACCAGGTCAAAGATCCGTTTGAAGAAACGGTTGTAGGCCCGCGCCAAATTATTGCGCAGTGTCATCACCATAAGGCGCTCATTAAAGAGGGTTTCCACTTCCAGTCCATTTACGGGCAGACCGATTAAATCGGGGACAAAGGAGATATTGCGTACCAGAGGTTGGATTTTGTGCAACAGCTGGTTCAAGGCTTCTTTAGTGAGGCCCGGTGCCGCAATAATTACATCTTGGACTTTGGTGCGGGTAATCACGTCGGCCGCCTGGGAAAAATTACCCAAATAAGGAAGATCGCCCACATTTTCTTGCTGCGCTCCTGCATCATCCAGATAGCCTACAAGCTGAAACCACAATCCCGGATCTTCCCGGATACCTCGTAGCAAAAGACGAGCCGTCTTTCCTGCACCCACAAGGAGCAGGGGAATGCGCCCCACACCGGCCCAATTTAAAATGCCATTGACCAGATTGCGGGACAGAATCATAAAGAAAAAAGAAAAGCACCAGAAGAAGGCAATAAAAAGGCGGGAAGTGCTTTCCGCTACATGGCTGATATACAGCAGTACAATGATAGCCGCAATAGCGTACGTACAGCCATAGAACAGCTTCTCCAGGAATTTCCAGTAGCCAATCCGCTTCTGGTACACGTTCATCTGGCGAAAAAATAAGATAAACAGCAGCGGAAAGGCAATGAACTCATTCATCCAGGCAATATGCAAATGACTCGTGCTCACGCAGACATTGCGTAATCCGTAGGCGGCATACTCTGCCAAAAGAATGGTGAGCCAGTCCGTGATGGTATAGATCGTGGGAAGAAAATAGCTCACATTATGTCGAATACGGGATGCAGTCATAATGGCTTGTATGATAATTACAGAAGCAAAATCACCATTTTCCTTTCTTTAGATTCTGTG
>CAJMHI010000006.1 GCA_905213155.1 uncultured Acidaminococcus sp.
ATCTCATTCTTCTTCACGATGGTGTTTTCGTGTCCAGGTTTTTGTCCGCACCCCCATATTACGAAATGCAGTGAAATCTAACGAATACCTTTGAGGAGGTTCTATCTTGCTTAAGAAGCTTTTCCTGCTCTGCTGCTTTTTAGTGGGGCTGATGACCATGGGATCGGCGGAAGCAGCGCCTACGATAAAAGACGTAATCTACGGGGTGAATCCGGACGGACAGTTACGTATTGTCCTGGATACCACCAGTGCAGCAAAGTATAAAACGGAACGCTTGAGCAAGGAACTGCGGGTTACGGTATATGGAAACTTGAAAAACCGGGTGGATCGGGAGTTCACCCCTAAAAATGCACCGTATGTCAGTGTGGTGCAGCTGGAACGCAAAGTCAATGCCACTGTCGTTCATATCAAAATGAAGGACAAACTGGAACGAGGCAGCTATAAGGTCTTTGAGCTGAAAGCGGATAAGCTGAATAAACGGCCTACCCGTGTGGTCATTGACATCGTTGCAGGCCCGCCCCAGAAAAAATTCAGGCCCAAGAGACCGGAACGGCCTTCCAGCTCTCCCTGGTCCTCCACAAGAGACGATACGAAGCCCAAATTTGGCGATACCTATTCGGTGGTGGGTGGCCTCAAAGGCAAACGGATTACCCTGGATCCGGGGCATGGCGGATCCGATCCCGGGACCCATGGCTTAGTAACGGGCACTACGGAAAAAGAAGTGACGCTGCCGGTAGCTATGCGAGTCAAGTCGCTATTGGAGAAAAAGGGCGCTATTGTGTATATGACCCGGAAAACAGATGTGGATGTGTACGGCCCGGATGCCACAGATGCCCAGGAATTGCAGGCACGGGTGGATGTAGCGGAAAACAGTCACTCCGATCTCTTCCTCAGCATTCATATCAATGCCAGCGTCAATACCAGCATTGGCGGGTTCAGCACCTATTATCATCCCAAAACCAAGTACGATATCCAGGTAGCCCAATGCATCCAGGATCAGCTGATGAAAACCGCCAAAGTGGACAATATGGGCGTGCGCAGCGCCAATTTCTATGTTATCAAGCGAAGCTCCATGCCCGGGGCCCTGGTGGAATGTCTGTTCTTCACCAACAAGAGAGAAGAGCAAATGCTGATTTCTCCCTGGTTCCAAAATAAAATGGCGGCGGCTATTGCCGATGGGATTGAAGACTTCTACAACCAGCATCGCGGTGGCTAACGGCTTTGGCAACTTATCTGAAAGCACTACTTGATGATTGAATTACAAATAGACAAAAGAATCCCCGTACAGTTTTTGGCTGTACGGGGATTTACTTATTCCATTTCTGCCTGTTTTAGCTTTGCCAGGGCTTCGTCATAGTTAGCTTTCATCGTGTCGTCCGGTTCTTCTCCCAGGAGGCTCACCAGTACGATGGCAAGACTGGAAAAGAGGAAACCGGGGATGATTTCATAGATGCCGGTGGCGCTCAGGAAATTCTTCCACAGAAGTACGGTGGTGCCGCCCACCACAATCCCGGCAAAGGCACCGTTTGTGGTCATGCGTCTCCAGAAGAGGGAGAACAGCACGAGAGGCCCAAAGGATGCCCCAAACCCTGCCCAGGCGTAGGAGACGATATTTAAAATCATGCTGTCAGGATTCAGTGCCAAAAACAGGGAAACTAAGGAAACCACAATGATCATGAACCGGCTCATACGGACCAGTTCGCCGGCAGAGGCTTTGGGATTGACCAGGATTTTATAAAAGTCAGTGGTAAAGGAAGAAGCAGCTACCAGAAGCTGGCTGTCCGAGGTGCTCATAATGGCGCCCAGGATGCCGGACGTGATAATCCCGGCCAGGAACGGATGGTAAAATTTCCCGCTGAGTTGAATGAAGACGGTTTCTGCGGCGCCGCCTTTTAGGATGTCGCCCAGATACGCTCTCCCGGCAAGACCAACGCCCACGGCCATGAATAGGGAAATCACGACCCATACCATGGCGATATGGGTGGCCTGCTTAATGCTTTTCGGATCCCGGATGGCCATGAAACGCACCAGAATATGGGGCTGACCAAAATATCCCAGGCACCAGGCCAGAAGGGATAAAATTGCAAGGAAACTCAGCTCGCTGCCATCGGCCCCTTTGAAAAGGTTGAAATAATGGGGATTGATGGCATTCAGGCGCGCCACCGTAGCTTCCACGCCGCCGATGGCATACATGGCGGTCAAAGGGACCACCAGAATGGAAAAGAACATCAAAAACCCTTGGAACAAGTCCGTCCAGCAAACGGCGGAAAACCCGCCCATGAGAGTGTAGAACACCACGATGCCGGCGGTGATAAAGAGAGAATAACGGTAATCCAGGCCAAAGGCAGTGTTAAACAGTTTGCCCCCTGCTACAAAGCTGGAGGACGTGTAGATTACGAAAAAGATAAAAATAAAGAAGGCAGAAGCCAGCCGCAATTTTTTGTGCCGGTCGGAAAATCGGTTATCAAAATATTCCGGGAGGGTAATGGAGTTACCCATCACATGGGTAAAAATCCGTAAGCGCTTGGCCACAAATCGCCAATTTAACCATGTCCCCAGAATAAGGCCGATGGCAATCCAGGAAGAACTGATCCCTGCCAGATACGCATAGCCCGGAAGTCCCATGAGCATCCATCCGCTCATATCCGAGGCTTCTGCGCTCATGCTCGTGACCCAGGGGCCTAACGCTCTCCCTCCCAGTGCGTAGCCTTCCATGTCTTCGTCTTTTTTATAGGTGATTAACCCGATGCCCACCAGGACGGAAAAATATAAAACCAATGCCGCCAGTGTGCTGAATGCCATATGCATTGCGCCACTCCCTTTCCTTTGCGCTTTTGTTGAATAGTCCTATTATATAATGGACATAAAAAAGACGCAACTAAGCAAAATTTTCTTCTCCCCTTGCCTTTTATGTCTATTTACTATAAAATAAAACAGGAATGAAGCAGGAAATGCTTTTTGTTATACCGAAAAATTCATGAGGGCTTGCTCCTTCGCCGCGCTGCTGGTGCTGGCTGCCGAGGGAGGGCCCTCTACTCTTGTTACGGGGAGATTATGATACCGGTTAAAATCACCATGCACAGTGAACCTAAAGGGCAGGAAGATACCCGTCCCATTGTACTGGTTGCTTTCGGGCAGCTGGCTGAAAGAAATGGAACGACCTATGTCCGCTATGAGGAAAGTGCTGTGACAGGGATGGAAGGAACCCGTACCACGTTAAAGTGGACGGCGAACACGTTTACCATCATCCGCCATGGGCGCTATGAACACCGGCAGGAATACAGGCAAGGACAAAACAGCCAGTTTGCGTATAAAACGCCGTATTTTACCATCCCCATGGTAGCGTATACGCGGGAATTAGCGATTTTGCAGGAAGCTCGCCATTGGCAGGTGAATTTGCTGTATGATTTAACCATGGACGGTGCCGCCAATGGCAGCATCCGGTTGCGCATTGATATTGAGGAGGAAATAAGCAGTGGACATGAAAAAAGTATTGGCTGATGCCGTACAGGCGGCGGTACAAACAGCCATGGAGCAGGGAAGTCTGCAGAAACCGGCACAGCCTGTTCCAGCGGTTACGCTGACTGTGCCGCCCCGCAAGGAGATGGGGGATTTTGCGACGAATTTTGCCATGCAGGCAGCCCGGGTGTTTCACTGCGGACCTAAGCAGATTGCGGAGGCGATTCAAGCCAATCTGAACTGCCCCCAGGTGAAGAAGGCCGAGGTGGCAGGCCCTGGTTTTATGAACTTCTATTTAAAAGAAGACTGGCTGGCGGCGATGTTGCAGGACATCCTGGATAAAGGCAGCGCCTATGGCAACCTGTCAAAGAAACAGGACGAAAAGATCCAGGTAGAATTTGTCAGCGCCAACCCGACGGGGCCGCTGCATATCGGTCATGGCCGTGGTGCCGCCGTAGGCAGCAGCCTGGCTAACCTGTTAGAAGCTGCTGGCTATGAGGTGGAGCGGGAATACTATATCAATGACGCCGGCAACCAGATGCACAATCTGGCACTATCTGTGAACTACCGCTATCTGGAGCTGTATGGAATAGAGACGACCTTCCCGGAAAATGGTTACCGTGGGGCGGATATTATTGATACCGCTAAACGGATCCAAAAAAAGCATGGGGATACCTTCCTTCATATGCCGGAAAAAGAGCGGCTGGAACAATTCCAGACCATCGCCAAAGACGAAAAACTGGCAGCCTTGAAAGAAGACCTGGAAGCCTTTAACTGCCATTTTGATGTGTGGTTCAGTGAACAGACCCTGCACGACTCTCATCAGATTGAGGCTGCGGTGGAGGCTCTGGAAGAGAAAAACTATATTTACGAAGAAAAGGGCGCCAAATGGTTTAAGTCCACGGCCTTCGGAGATGACAAGGACCGTGTGGTAGTCCGGGATAATGGGATTTCTACGTATTTTGCGGCAGATATCGCCTATCATAAGAATAAGTTTGACCGGGGCTTTGACCGGGTGATCAACCTGTGGGGCGCTGACCATCACGGGTATATTCCCCGGGTGAAAGCCGCTCTGGCAGCGCTGGGCTACGATCCGGATAAACTGGAAATCCTGATTTTGCAAATGGTGGCCTTGTACCGGAATGGACAGCTGGTGAAATTATCCAAGCGTACCGGAAAAACCATTACCCTGAACGAACTCATTGAGGAAGTGGGAACGGATGCGGCCAGGTATTTCTTTGTGATGCGGAGCATGGACAGTCAGCTGGATTTTGATTTGACGCTGGCAACCCAGCATTCCAATGATAACCCGGTCTACTATGTACAGTACGCCCATGCCAGAATCTGCAGCATTTTGCGGCAGATGGAAGAAGCCCGTATTGTACTTAAGGCGCACCCGGAACTTTCCTTGCTCAAGGAATCTGGTGAAGAAGAGCTGATCAAGAAATTGGGCGAATATGAAAACCTGATTGCTACAGCAGCCCAGGAACGGGCACCACACAAGATTGCGCATTATGTGTATGAGCTGGCAGGATTGTTCCACTCCTTCTATAATCAGTACCGGGTGCTGGGTGTGGATCCTGACTTGCAGCAGGCCAGACTGGCTTTGATTACAGCCGTGGGCACTACCTTGCGCCATGGTTTAAGTATCCTGGGTGTAACAGCTCCGGATCATATGTAAGAGACAAAAGCGGAAAAGGGAGGAAGAAGATGACCAAGTATATTTTCGTAACGGGCGGTGTGGTATCGTCTCTGGGCAAGGGCATAACAGCCGCTTCTTTGGGGAGACTCCTAAAGAGCCGGGGGTACAAGGTAACCATCCAGAAATTTGATCCCTATATCAACATTGATCCGGGAACCATGAGCCCCTATCAGCACGGGGAAGTGTTCGTGACGGATGATGGAGCAGAAACGGATCTGGATCTGGGGCACTATGAACGGTTTATTGATATCAGTCTGACCCGCAGCTCCAATGTTACCGCTGGCCGGATTTATCAGTCCGTCATCAACAAAGAACGGCGCGGGGATTATTTGGGCCGCACCGTACAGGTCATTCCTCACATTACCAATGAAATAAAAGAACGGGTGTACCGGGTTGGCCGGGAAGAAAATGCGGATTTTGTCATTACGGAAATCGGCGGTACCGTAGGGGATATTGAATCCGAACCGTTTTTGGAAGCCATCCGCCAGGTGAAAAAGGATGTGGGCAAAAACGATGTGCTCTATATCCATGTGACGCTGGTTCCTTATATTACCGGAGCCGGGGAACTGAAGACCAAACCGACCCAGCACAGCGTTAAAGAACTGCGGGGCATTGGGATTACCCCGGATATTCTGGTTTGCCGCAGCGAAAAAGAAATCAGCAAGGAAATGCGGGAAAAGATTTCCATGTTCTGCGATGTTGATGTGGATGCGGTATTCCAGTCCATTACAGCGCCCAGCATTTATGAAGTCCCCATGCTACTGGAAGACCAGGGCATGGACCAGGTGGTGCTGCGCAAACTGAATATGGAAGATAAACCCAAGGATATGGATGCCTGGCATGCCATGGTGAAGAAAATCCTGGCACCCCACAGCCAAAAATCCACCATTGCAGTGGTGGGCAAATACGTGGAGCTACCGGATGCCTATATCAGTATCGTGGAAGCCTTAAAGCACGCCAGCTATTTCCATGACGCCGATGTGGATATTGAATATATCAATGCCAGCACCTTGGAAGATCCAAAAGCTGACTACAAGGAAATCCTGAAAGGCGTGGATGGGATTTTGGTTCCCGGCGGCTTTGGGGACCGTGGCATTGAAGGGATGATTGACGCCATCCGCTACGCACGGGAAAACAAGATTCCGTTCTTTGGGATCTGCCTGGGCATGCAGTGCGCTGTTATTGAATACGCCCGGGATATGTGCGGTATGGATAAAGCCAATTCTACGGAATTTGACGAAGCCACTCCGTACCCGGTCATTTACCTGATGCCGGAACAGATGAGCGTGGAAATTAAAGGCGGTACCATGCGGCTGGGGGCCTATCCCTGTAAATTAATCCCCGGGACCCAGGCCATGCAGGCGTATGGCATGGAACAGATCAGCGAACGGCACCGCCATCGCTATGAAGTTAACAACGAATTGAAAGATACGCTGTTTGCCAATGGCCTTGTTTTAGGCGGTACCCTGCCCAATGGGAAACTGGTGGAAATCGTAGAACTGCCGCCGGACGTGCATCCCTGGTTTGTGGGCGTACAGTTCCATCCGGAGCTGAAATCCCGTCCTACAAATCCCCATCCGCTGTTTAAAGCGTTTATTGCGGCTGCGCTGGCCTATCACAAGGAACACGGCAGCTGTTAATCTATAGGTCTTTAGGACAAGATGATTCTATATGCATTGTGCCGAAAAAAGGAGGACGTTGTATGAACAGAGAATTGTCTATGGAGTTTGTACGGGTAACGGAAGCGGCGGCGATTGCCAGCGGTCATGGTGTGGGCCGGGGCGACAAAAATGAGATCGACCAACTGGCTGTAGACGCCATGCGGAAAACCTTCGATACAGTGCATATCAGCGGCACCGTGGTGATCGGCGAAGGGGAACTGGACGAAGCCCCTATGCTGTATATCGGTGAACATGTAGGGGCCGGCGGACCAGAAGTGGATATTGCGGTGGACCCGGTAGAAGGGACCAACCTGGTGGCCAAAGGACAGAACGGCGCTATTGCCGTCATTGCCATTGCTCCCAAAGGCTGCCTGCTTCATGCCCCTGACATGTATATGGATAAAATCGCCGTAGGGCCGCGTGCCAAAGGCTGCATCAATATTGATGATCCCATCCATGTAAACCTGGAACGGGTGGCCAAAGCCATGGACAGAAGCATCCGTGATTTGACGGTGGTTTCCATGGACCGGCCCCGGCATAGACGGATTATTGAAGAAGTACGGGCGGCCGGTGCCCGGATTCACCTGATTACCGATGGGGACGTGGATCCCATTGTGGAAGCAGGTGTAGAAGGCTCCGGCATTCATATGTATATCGGCCAGGGCGGTGCACCGGAAGGCGTGCTGGCCGCTGCTGGATTAAAGTGCCTGGGCGGCGATATGCAGGCCCGTCTGGCGCCGGAAAACGAAGAAGAGGCGGAACGCTGCCGGAAGATGGGCATCAGCGATACCCGGCAGGTACTGACCATTGATGACCTGGTCAAAGGGGACGACTGTATGTTTACCGCAACAGCCATCACCCCGTGCAATATGCTGCGGGGCGTGAACTACTTTGGCAACGGGGCCAGAACTCATAGCCTGTCCATGCGGTACAAAACAGGAACGGTACGGTTTGTGGATACGATTCACAGCTATGACCGGACGAAGATTAATATTAAGCTGTAGTAAAGACAATGGGAAACCGAAAGCTGCCTGAAGCGGCTTTCGGTTTCCCACATATAGAAAAAATGATGAAAAATGCGTTAGTTCAATTACTGGAAAAAGAAAAAAACTTACAGAAGGCCGCGTCACTCTGGAAAGAGCACCACGGTCCTTTTCTGCTGTCCGGACTTTTCTCTACGGTGAAGGCCGGCTTTTTGGCGGCTTTGCAGGACGCTGCCGGGGCCAAAGCGCCGCTTGTGATCTTAACGGCAAACCGGGAAGGGATTCGCACGCTGCGGCAGGAACTGGCCTATTTTTATCCAGACCTTGCCATGCGGGAACTGTACCCTAAAAACTTGCTGCACGGCCAGGTGGACACACGAAATGAACAACTCCTGGCGGAGCGGACGGCGGCCCTGGAAATGATCCGTAAACAAGAACCCGGGATCATCTTTGTAACGGCAGAAGCGGCGATCCAGAAATACCCGGATCCGAATTCCCTGCTGCGGGAAAATATTACCTTGGAACAAGGCACCGAGCTGGAGCAGTCCCAAATCGTGGAGACGCTGGTAAAAGCCGGCTATGAGCGTACGGAACAGGTGGATACCATCGGCCAATTGGCTGTCCGGGGGGATATCCTGGATGTCTTTCCCATCAATTACAAGAACCCGGTGCGGGTAGAGTGGTTTGACAATACCATTGATGCCATTAAGGAATTTGATCTGGATTCCCAGCGGAGTATTGCCAGCCGGAAGAAGTTTTCTATTTTGCCCCTTACGGTGGATAATGGCAAAACAGAAAGTTCCTTGTTCCAGTATTTTCAAGAAAAGCAGCTGGTGATGCTGGATGAACCCGTCGCCTTTTTTGAGGAATGTAAAAAATGCTTCGGGGACAACCGGGAATTTGCCGACCAGTTATTTACGCAGGAAGCTGTGCTGGCTTTTTGCAGCAAAACCCATATGGCGGTTATGAGCGACCTGGGCCATCCTTTCTTTCAGGAGGCACCCAAGATCCATGTGCAGGTACGGTCGCTGGCCCCCTATAATAAGAATACCGGACTTTTGGAGAAAGATTTAAAAAGCTGGCTGCAAAGCGGCGTCCATCCCCTGATAATGATGGGGACGAAGGAAAAAGCCGCCGGCCTTGCCAATAGCCTGAAGAGTGCCGGTGTGGATATTTCCTATAGCAGGGAGCTTGCGGTTCCGGAAAAAGGCGGCCTGGTGGTGGACGGCAGCCTCACCAAGGGATTTTTCTTTTGGGATGAGCCGTGGCTTTTGCTTACGGAAAGCGATATTTTCGGCATGGAGAAACGCCGCCGGATCAAACACAAAAAAGGCATGGGCCCGGCGCTCCATTATTTTTCCGATATTAAAGTCGGGGACTATGTGGTCCACGATGTACAGGGGATTGGCCGCTATCTGGGGGTCGAAACCATTGTCATTGACGGGGTGCACAGGGACTATCTCCAACTGCAATATGCCAACGGGGACAAGCTCCACGTACCTGTGGAACAGGTGGGGCTGCTGCATAAGTACGTGGGTAGTGAGGGCGTAGCACCCCGATTGTCCAATATGGGACGGAATGACTGGCAGCGGGCTACCAAAAAGGCCCAGAAAGCCATTACCATCCTGGCCACAGAGCTGTTGCGGCTCTACGCCCAGCGCAAAATTACCCGGGGGTATGCCTTCAGTCCGGATACACCGCTGCAAAAAGAATTTGAAGCTGCGTTTCCTTTTGAGGAGACGCCGGATCAGCTGAAAGCCATTGCGGAAATCAAAGCCGATATGGAAAAGCCCGTGCCCATGGAACGGCTCTTGTGCGGCGATGTGGGCTATGGCAAAACGGAAGTAGCGATTCGTGCGGCGTTTAAGGCCGTTATGGACGGCAAGCAGGTGGCCGTATTGGCGCCTACAACAGTCCTTGCCCAGCAGCATTTGCTGACCTTTACCCAGCGGATGAGCGCCTTTGGGGTACAGGTGGAAATGCTCAGCCGGTTCCGGACGTACAAGCAGCAAAAAGAGATCATGCAGAAAGTGTCCCAGGGGCAGATTGATGTGTTGATCGGTACCCATCGGATTTTAAATCCGGATGTGGCTTTTCATGACCTGGGACTTTTGATTATTGACGAAGAGCAGCGTTTTGGCGTGGCCCAAAAAGAAAAAATCAAGCAACGCAGTGCCGGTATCGACGTCCTTACGCTTTCCGCTACGCCCATTCCCCGCACACTGCACCTGGCTCTGGTCAAGGGACGGGATATGAGTATCATTGAGTCTCCTCCAGAAGACCGGCTGCCGGTAGAAACCTATGTGGCAGAATATGATGACGGCATGGTGCGGGAGGCGCTGGAACGGGAGATTCGCCGGGGCGGCCGGATTTATTACGTGCACAACCGGATTGAAGGGCTATCCCGGATTGCTGTCCGCCTTCGGGAATTGGTTCCGGGCATTACCATCGGCGTGGCCCACGGCCGCATGAGCGAGGACCAGCTGGAAGAGGTCATGCTGGGATTTTATCATGGGGATTTTGATGTGCTGCTATCCACCACCATTATTGAAAATGGGCTGGATGTACCGCTGGCCAATACGATTATTATCGACAATACGGAAAATTTTGGCTTGTCCCAGCTCTACCAGATGCGGGGGCGGGTAGGCCGTTCTTCCCGGCTGGCCTATGCCTATTTCCTCTACAAAAAGAACCGGGTGCTTAGCGAAGTTTCCCAGAAACGGCTTCAGGCCATCCGTGACTTTACGGAACTGGGGGCTGGGTTCAAAATCGCCATGCGGGATTTAGAGATCCGGGGAGCCGGCAACCTTTTGGGGGCCGAGCAGCACGGACAAATCGCCGGGGTGGGGTTTGACTTGTATTGCCGGTTGCTGGAACGGACCATCAATTCCCTGCAGCATGGGGATAATCCGGAGGAAGTGGTACAGGATCCTTCCATTGAAATGAAACTGGATGCCTATATTCCCAGCGACTATATTGATAATCCCCGCTATAAACTGGAAATTTACCACCGTCTGGGGGATATGAAGTTTGAGGACCGGGATGATTTCATGGATGAAATCATTGACCGCTTTGGCACGCCGCCCCAGCAGGTGGTCAATCTGTGGCGTGTGGCAGCCTTGCGGGATATCTGCCGCAAGCTGCGGATTACGGTGCTGGCGGTACGGGCCGGAGAAATACGCATAACCTTTGATCCCCATAGCAAAGCCAATCCGGAGGTTATTCAGACACTTGTGAGAGAGTATGTGCCCCGTGTCACCTTTGTTATGGTGCCCCAACCTCTGTTTACCCTGAAAACCAAGGGGATGGAAGAAGAGCCGCTCACCTGGTTGGAAAAGAGCCTGCCACGCATGCTATCATAAGGGCAGGAACCCTGTAAAAGAAAGGAATACCCGTTATGGCAGACCGCTTTATGAAAGGCACATTGATTCTTACCGCCGCCGGGCTGCTGGTGAAAATTTTGGGCAGCGTGAACCGGATTCTCCTGTCCCGTCTTTTGGGCGGTGAGGGAATCGGGCTGTACCAGATCGCCTATCCTTTTTATCTCATGCTGGTAGCACTGTCCAGCGCCGGGGTACCGGCTGCCATGAGTATCCTGATTTCCCGGAAAGCGGCCCAAAAAGATTTTTGGGGTGCCAGGCGTACCATGGTCATCTGCGGCGGGCTGATGGGGCTCCTTGGCGTTTTCTTTGCGGCCCTTGCCTGGGGATTAATCCCCGTACTCATTACCCATGGCTGGGTGAAAGACGGCCGTGCGGCATATGCTATGCTGGCCCTTGTGCCTGCTGTGGGGCTATCCATTCCCCTGGCCTGCTTTCGTGGGTATTTCCAAGGCTTTCAGGATATGACACCTACAGCCGTTTCCCAGATTGGGGAACAGTTTACCCGGGTAATGGTTATGGTACTGCTGGCCTATGCCCTTTTGCCCCAGGGACTGCCTAAAGCAGCTGCAGGAGCCGCCTTTGGCAGTGTACCCGGTGCGTTAATAGGACTTTTGCTACTGGGGTGGTTTTACCATCGGCAAAAAAACTCTTATAAAGAAACAAGCGCTCTTAGCTTTCCCCGCCCTGCTTTTTGGCATACCGCAAAAGAACTGCTGGCGCTGGCACTTCCCGTTACCTGTGCCAATTTGATGGTGCCGATTGTAAGCGTTATAGAAATCCTGCTGGTGCCAGAACGGCTGCTTGTCGCCGGATTTACAGTGGCTACGTCCACCAGGGCGCTGGGGTATCTATCCGGGATGGCTATGCCGCTGGTGAATATGGGCACCATCCCCACCAATTCCCTGGCGCTTTCCACGGTGCCGGCTCTTTCCGAGGCGAAAGCTCTGGGAGATACCACGGCACTGGAAAATAAAACAAAACGGGCATTTCGCTTTTTTCTCCTGCTCAATTTTCCAGCAGCAGTGGGCGTATATCTTTTGGGGACGCCCATTGCCCAGGTACTTTATGGAACGCAGTATGCGGGGCCTGTGATTACAGCGCTGTCCCCAGCCATTTTATTTCTGGGGCTACACCAGGTTACCACCGCTATGCTCCAGGGATTGGGACATACCAAGATTCCTATGGTGAATATGTTTTTAAGCCTTTTGGTGAAAATCGGCGTGCTGTGGATCCTGGTGGCCAATCCTTCCTATCATATTTTGGGTGCGGCCTGGGCAACAGATATCAACCTTGCGCTAGCCGGGATTTTAAACCTTTGCTGGATGGCCAAAATGGAAAAATTGACTCTTCCGTGGAAAAGTTTGCTGCGCATCGCCTTTGCATCTTTGGGCATGGCGTTTGCTATCCGGAGTATAGAGCCGTTTGTAATATGGGGACCCTTATTGCAGCTGCCATTTTTAGTACTTTGGGGGATGCTGGTCTATGGAATTCTCCTTTTTTTGATGGGAGAAATACGTGGCAGAAGGCTAAAAAAATAAAAAGAAGGATTTTTTCCATCTTTTTTGCTGAAATTTAAAAATCTGCGTGCATTTTCACGCTGTTTGTGCTAAGATAACTCTAGTCAAAGCACCGCTCGGGCGGCGCAATACCATTTAGGAGGATTTTCTATGAACAAAAGTGAATTAATCGCCGAAGTTGCGTCCAAAACCGCACTGCCTAAGAAAGATGCAGAAAAGGCTGTAAACGCATTTATTGAAGCAGTTAAAGAAGCTGTTGCTAAAAAAGAAAAAGTACAACTGATTGGCTTTGGGACCTTTGAAGCCCGTGTTCGCAATGCCCGTAACGGTAAGAATCCTCGGACTGGGGAAACCATTAAAATTGAAAAAGCCAACGTGCCCGCTTTCAAAGCTGGCAAGGCTTTCAAGGATGCCGTAAACAAATAAAGCATCTTTCTCAGCAGCCTGATGCAACGGCATCAGGCTGCTTTTGGCTTTTTGGGGGCTTTACGTGCAGCTCCCGGAACTTTTGAAAGGAATGAACCATGCCAACTTCCCGTAGGAGACATGTGAACAAGTTCTATCTTTTGGTACTGGGGGTATTCTGCCTGCCCCTGATTGGACAAGCTGCCCATCACGGGTATCAGATTTATCAGGTCCATAAAGAAACCGTCCGTACAGAGCAAAGAGTAGAAAAACTAAAACAGAAAACAGCCGCCCTGGAAGAAGAAAAAAACAACCTGGGCGATCTTCGTTATATAGAAAAAGTGGCCCGAGAAGAACTGAACATGGTGAAAAAAGATGAGATTCCCCTGTTCATGATCAAAGACCAGCCCGCTAAGATAGAGAAGAAATAACAGGAGGCGCCATGACGGAACCCATTCCGGCCCAGGACCCTATCCTGGCGATCTGCTACGATTTTGATAAAACCTTATCTCCCGATGATATGCAGGCCCAGGGCTATATCCAGTCCGTGGGCTATGACGTGGATGCATTCTGGAGAGAATCCAATGCACTGGCGGCAGAAAATGGCATGGACCAGAATCTGGCCTACATGTATTTTATGGCGGTGAAAGCCCGGGGCAAGCTGGTTTTAAACCGGAAGGCCCTGCAGGATTACGGCTCCAGGGTCAAACTCTATCCGGGGGTGGATTCCTGGTTTGAACGGATTAACGCCTGGGGAAAGAAACATGGGGTGGCCGTGGAACACTATATTATTTCCTCAGGACTGCGGGAAATGATTGAGGGCAATAAAATCTCCCGGCATTTTAAAGAAATCTACGCCAGTTCCTTTTTTTATGACAAGGATGGGGTGGCAGTATGGCCGGCCCAGGCGGTGAATTACACCAATAAGACGCAATTTCTTTTCCGGATCGAAAAAGGGGTATTGGGCGTCAATGATCCCCGTGTCAATGACTATTTTTCTCCCGACCATTTGCGTGTCCCTTTCCGGAACATGGTCTATATCGGCGACAGCGATACCGATATTCCCTGCATGAAACTGGTGAATAGTTACGGGGGCTATGCTATTGGCGTGTATGATGCAGAAAGCGGCGATAAAACCAAGGTGTATAAAATGCTGAAGGAAAAGCGGATTAAGTATTTTGTTCCATCCGACTATCGGAAAGGACAGCCCTTGGAGCAGCTGCTGAAAGATATCATTGGGCGCACCAAAACCAATGAAATCCTGGAAATGGCGCATTTTTCCTGTGAGAACGAGATGCAGGGAAAGAAGAATCCCGTAGAAAAAAAGCAATAAAAAATTAACCGCCCCAAGCTTCCAGGCTAGGCGGTTAATTCTGATCTAACTATGGGGCTGACCGTTACCGGACAACACCTTTTATACGTTTATTATACCATAAATTCACGGCATTACAAGAGGGGATAATGATACAGCGGGAACCCGTTAAATGAAAAAGCTGACCTATATTGTATAGATCAGCTTTTACTTTTGTTATAAATTTGGTCGGGGCGACAGGATTCGAACCTGCGGCCTCTTAGTCCCGAACCAAGCGCGCTACCAAACTGCGCTACGCCCCGACAACAGTAATAAATATAATGCATCAGGCTTGTTTTGTCAAGGGCTTGCGGCTGTATTTTGGGAGAACTTCCAGGCGGATTTCAAAAGGGCGGCCCCAGGGCAAGGTTACGTGAAAATCCACGTCTTTCAGGTAATAGGCGTAGTCCCCGTCCTGGTAGTAGGGAAACTTACGGCACAGGCATAGGAAAATCCAATTGTACAATCCTAGTTCCCGGGCCGTATACGACGTTGCCGCATCCACATAGGGTACGCCCTGTTCCGGCTCCATGCCGTTTATTGGCGTAAGGGTACCCATCCGGGGGCGGATTAATTTCTGGTAGGCCCAGTCGTCCAGAAAGCGGGCATAGGTGAATTGGAAATTTTTGCCGTATAAGGAAGGGAGAAGCGCCTTAGGCAAAACTTTTGCCTGCCCGGTGACGATCGTACCCTGCGCTACCGCTGTACCAATGGCATTGCTGGCTGTATTCCAACCGGAATAGGATACCAGGCGGGGGAGGGGTACGTTGTGAGCGGCCAGATAAGGAAGCAGGCAGTCCCCTGCGGCAAACCGGTCGGATAAATCCACCAGGGCGACAGGTTTTTTGTCCATCAAGGCTTTGATCTCCCGGCAGGCCGCAGCCGCTCGGTTCGTGTCTTTGGTGCCGCAGTAAATATATAGGATAAAGTCAGCTGTATCCAGTGATTCCGTCAGGACGCCCCCTGCCAGCTGTACTTTGTCCTTAGCGATTTCTTTTAGCGTCTGGGGCACAAAATGCAGGGTGTAGTCCGCCATTTCAGGAGACCCATAACAGATTTTCACCTGGGGCTGGTAATGAATGCGGCGGCAGAAAATGCGGGAAGCGGCCAGACTCCCCAGTTCGTCCGCTCCCTGGGATACGGCAATGGGGGGATGGGCCATTAGGTCCCTGACCATCTCCACAGCATGGTGCCGGTTGTAATTGGGCAGGCCATAAGGCTGGGCATCATCCTGTCCTATGGTGAGATCCGTCAAATTATTTTGTGTGACGAACGTAATTAAGGCTTTATTAAAGTCGTCATTTTTCCAGTACAAGTTCAGATATTTCCATTTGAGTGCCATGGGGATGGACTGCTGTGCATCTTCGTACTGCTCTTTGTCGTAAGGCAGGCCTTGGCGCTTTTTGTCCATATTGGTGGCCCAGGTCATCAGTTGCCATTGGTACCACCGGTCTGGCAGAAGATGGTCGGTGATGAGCAGGCGGGGGATTACGCTGAAGAGATAGAACTGTTTATCCGGGTTGCTGTTCTTTAAAGTCTCCAGGTAGGTGAAAAATGTGTCCGCCTGTTTATTCTCCAAAGGCTGCAGACGGGACTGCAATAACCCGCCAAAAAGCAATAGGTCCGTGGAAAGAAGTATGCCTTTTTGCCGGGGCAGATTGGCCTGTACCCAGGTCTTTAAAGCTGGGATATTGGCGGGCTTTTCATAGTGATCCATAAGAGCGTCAGGCGGCACCGTAAAAGTCGTGCCTCCCAGCGCCCCCAGTTGCACGGTAAAATCCTTGCATGGCGGCCGCCCGTCAAGGGGAAGCAGCAGCCAGTTTTCCGCAGGTGGCAAGGGCGGGAGTACATAATCCGTGCCTTTGGGACCATAGGTGCGATAGAAGGAGGCCGCCAAGGTATATAACAGGCAGCAGACAATTACCCACTTTCTTTTCATGGTGACCTCCTTTTTTCATGATATAATACTTTATATTATACCGTACAGGAGAGGATTTGTGCATGAGAATCATCACGGGAAAAGCCAGGGGACTGAAACTGGTGACGCCAAAGAACTACCTGGTGCGTCCTACGGCAGACCGGGTCAAGGAAGCCCTGTTCAATATTATTCAAAACCGGGTGGTAGGGGCGAACATTTTGGATGCGTTTGCAGGCACAGGAAATTTAGGCCTGGAAGCCTGGAGCCGGGGCGCAGAAAAAATCATATTTTTTGACCAGAGCAGGGAAAGCTTGAAACTCGTGATGGCCAATGTGAAAAAAGCCAGGGCAGAAGGATCCGTAACCGTAATGCATACCGATGCAGTGAGCGGGATTGCCATGCTGGAACGGAAAAAGGCAGAATTTGATATTATCTTTTCCGATCCCCCCTATGATAAGGGGCTGAACGAAAAATTGTACCGGGCCCTTTTGGTGCATAAAATTCTAAAAGACGGCGGCCTTTTGGTATTGGAACACTCCCTTCTGGAAGCTCCCCAGACCTACCTGCAGGAAGGGACGCCCGTACGTACGGAAAAGTATGGAGATACAAAAATATCCATAATTTTGTGGAAATCATAATCCAGATTTGTTATAATGAAAGCTAACAGAAAAGTTTTAAGTGGAGGGGTATCGTGCGAAGAGCAGTTTGCCCGGGCAGTTTTGATCCGGTAACCATGGGACATCTGGATGTCTTTGAACGTGCCAGCAAAATGTTTGACGAAGTGATCGTCAGCGTCTTTGTGAATCCGGCCAAAGACCATGGGCTGTTTTCCATGCAGGAACGGGTGGATATGATCCGGAAGGTCACCGCCCATATTCCCAATGTGAAGGTGACATCGTTTTCGGGCCTGTTGAACGAGTTCTGCCGGCAGCAGCAGGCACCCTTCATTGTACGGGGCCTTCGGGCTTTTACCGACTTTGAATACGAGTTTCAGCGGGCGCTGCTCATGAAAAAGATTGACAGCAACCTGGAGACCGTGTTCATTATGACAAACGCCAAGTATTCCTACCTGAGCTCCTCCGGCGTGCGGGAAATGGTGTATTTTGGCGGCGATATCACAGGTTTTGTTCCGGACTGCATCCGGACCGAAGTTATGGCAAAAGGAAACCGGAAAGAGCCGGTGCCACAAAAAAAGGAAGGATGAGGGTCATGGAATTGGACAAGATTTTGGACGAATTGGAAAACGTACTGTCGGCAGGCTTTCGGATCCCTTTGGTCAATAAAGTTGTGATTGACGAAAATGAAGTCAGCATGGCACTGGACAAGCTTCGTGCTGCGGTACCGCTGGAAGTGAAACGTGCCCGGGATTTACTGGAAGAACAAAAGAATATCATCGAAAAATCCCACCAGGAAGCCGAGCACATTGTAGAACAGGCCCACGCCGAAGGCAACCGGATTGTGGACCTGGCAAAAGCGGAAGCGGACCGTCTGGTGCGGCAGGAAGAAGTGGTCAAGGCAGCCGAAGATAAGGCCAATGGCATCATTGCCACCACCCAGCAATACGACCGGGATATGCGCGCAGCGGCAGATGCCTATGCAGATAAACTCCACAGCGAATCCATGCAGTACGCTATGGACGTATTCAATTACTTAGAAGAAAATCTCAATAAAACCCTGAATGCGGTGCGGGATAATGGAGCCGCACTGAAATCTTCCTATGATGCAGAGCATGAACAGTTGCAGGCACCGGGAGACAAAAAATAATATGAGAGATGAGGCAGTCAGCGATAGCAATTCATCACGGGCTGCTTTCTTTTTGGGAAAGAGTTGTTTTTGAAAACGTTACGATTAGGCCATAGTGATTTTCAAAAATAGACGGAAAAGTATCTAAATCTGTTTTAGAAATTACAAGAAATCAAATTGTATACAAAATACAAAAAAAGCAACTGTTTTGGCGGAACCCTGCTATAATAAGAACTGTAAGGGTTCACTAGAGATTATTTAGGAGGCGTTACAAATGAGTTTGTTTGAAATGGCAAAAATCCCGATGGAAAAAGCTTCTCAACTGATCAACCTGGATCCCAATGCGGAAGCAGTCATTTCCCAACCGGAACGTACTGTGGAAGTTAGCATCCCTGTAAAAATGGATGATGGCCACGTAGAAGTATTCACCGGCTATCGGTCTCAAAACAGCACTGTGCTGGGGCCTGCTAAAGGTGGCGTGCGGTATCATCAAAACGTTACCATGGATGAAGTAAAGACCCTGGGCTTCTGGATGACCACCAAATGCGCTATCGCTGGTCTGCCTTATGGCGGCGGCAAAGGCGGCGTTATCGTAGATCCTCGGAAAGTTTCCAAGAGCGAATTGGAAAAAATCACCCGTGGCTACATCGACAGAATTGCTCCGGTCATTGGCGAAAAACAAGATATTCCGGCTCCTGATATGAACACCAACGCACAGATCATGGCTTGGATGTGCGATGAATTCAGCAAAATTAAAGGCCAATACGAACCGGGCTTTATCACTGGTAAAGCTATCTCCATGGGCGGCTCCCTGGGCCGTACTTCTGCTACCGGCCGTGGCGTAATCACCGCTACCCTGGAAGCGCTGAAGAGAGAAGGCATTAAACCGGAAGACGCTACCGTAGCCATCCAAGGGTTTGGTAACGTAGGTTCCTGGACTGCCAAGATTGCTAAGGAAAAAGGCCTGAAGATCGTTGCTCTGAGCGATATCAGCGGCGGGATCTATGATGAAAAAGGCTTGGATCCTGATAAGGTTGCAGAATACGCAGCAGCTCATGATGGCCTGATCAAAGGATATCCTGGTGCAACTGCTATCAGCGGCGAAGCCGTACTGGAACAAAAAGTTACCGTGCTGATTCCTGCTGCTATGGAACTGCAGCTGACCGCTAAAAACGCTGAAAAAGTACAGGCTAAGATCATTGTGGAAGCTGCTAACGGCCCGACCGATGCAGAAGCCGATGTGATCTTCGAAAAGAGAGGCATCCCTGTTGTTCCTGATGTACTGGCTAACGGCGGCGGCGTTACCGTATCCTACTTTGAATGGGTACAGAACCTGTACAGATACTTCTGGACGGAAGAAGAAGTAGAAGACCGTCAGGAAAAGATGATGGTTAAAGCGTTTGCTAACGTCTATGACGCAGCTAAGAAATACAACACCACCATGCGTGTAGGTGCTTACATCGTAGCTCTGACCGCTCTGACCGAACCTCTGAAACTGAGAGGGGTTATCTAATCCAGTCAAAGCAGTAACTAAGTAAAAAAATTCTCCGGCAAGGATTTGCCGGAGAATTTTTTTGGCCCTATTTCATGTTGAGGTAGCGCTGCAATGCACGTTCTTGTTTGTGCCTGTTCAATATAGTGCTGTAAGTTACTGCTCTTTGTAGCGTTGCACGTTATGATTCTTTGTCAGGACCAAAGACTTGTTCTTTGAGTTGCTTGCCAGTGGGGGTGGTAGCAAGGCCACCACCAGCGGTTTCCCTAAGGGCTGCCGGCAAGGCGTTGCCTACATTGCGCATGGCAATAATACATTCATCCACAGGAATAGCGGACGGAATCCCTGCAAGGGCCATATCGGCAGCAGAAAAAGCGATGACAACGCCGCTGGCGTTGCGCTTGATGCAGGGAATTTCTACGAGACCCGCTACTGGGTCACAGACCAGGCCCAATTGATTGGCGATGGCAATGGCGCAAGCATGGGCGCATTGGCTGGGCGTGCCGCCTGCCAGTTCTACCAAGGCAGCTGCCGCCATTCCAGAAGCACTGCCGCATTCTGCCTGACAACCGCCTTCTGCACCAGCGATACTGGCATTTTGGGCGATCACCATACCAAAAGCCCCGGCGGTGAAAATACTCATAACCACGTCTTTTTCGGATTTGCCCTTTTCTTCCAACAGGGTCAGCAGGCAGCCTGGCAGGATCCCGCAGCTTCCTGCGGTGGGGGTCGCCACAATACGGCCCATGGACGCATTGCACCCTGCAACAGAGAGCGCCCGTGCAATAGCGTGGCTGATGATACTCCCTGATAAGCCGCCGCCTGTTTTAGTGGCATAGGTGTTCATTTTGTAGCCCTCGCCGCCCGTGAGGCCGCTAGTGGAGCGCTGGTCTTTTTGCTGGCCAAAAGCGACGGCAGCTTTCATCACATCCAGATCAGAGGCCATTTGGTTATAGACTTCTTCCGGTGTTTTCTCCAGGGCTTCTGCCTGGTCCTTCAGTACAAGCTCACTGATTTTTATGTGCTGCTCGTCAGCAGCATTCACAAGTTCTGCAATAGAATGATAGTCAAACATGAGAAAAGCCTCCTTAAATGGCGCGGATTAAGATTACGTTAGTTACGTTTTGAACGGAACGAATGGCTTCAATCATGCCTGCCGGAGGCATTCCGTCGATTTCTATGGTCATCATGGCAATACCGCCTTTGACCGGGCGGGACAATTTAAAATTGCCGATATTGACATCTTTGTGCTTTTGCCACATGATATTGGTTACGGCAGCGATAACCCCCGGACGATCGTAATGGGGGACCAAGATGGTATTCCGTTCGCCGGTAAAGTCCACTTTTATGCCGTCGATATAGTCCACACGGATATTGCCGCCCCCGATGCTGGCGCCCTGCATGGTGTGCTGGGTACCTTTTTCCCCGGTGATATGAATGCGGGCCGTGTTGGGATGACTGCCCGGGATTTCCGTGGGAATATAGGTATAGTGAATGCCTTCTTTGGCAGCGATCGTAAAGATATCCCGGATTTCTTCAGAGTAGCTGTGGTACCCCATAATGCCGGCCAAAAGCGCCCGGTCAGTACCGTGGCCTTTGTAGGTCTTGGCAAAGGAGCCGGATAATTCAATGCTTACGGTGAGGGGCTTTTCCCCGTTCATCAGTTTATTGGCAACCCGGCCCAGGCGTACGGCGCCTGCTGTATGGGAACTGGACGGCCCGATCATCACGGGCCCGATAATATCGAAAATGTTCATAGCATAACCTCCTGCGATAAAAAGCGCCCCGCCATTCCCTTTCCGCTGTTGACAAATCGGCGGTACGATTGACGAGGAGGGGAAGGCTGGGGCGTACTTTTAAAAATTATTTTTCAATCCAGGCTTTGTAGAGCTTATCTACGATGACTGCGATCGCATTATCCCCGGACACGTTGCAGGCGGTACCGAAGGAATCCTGGGTGATGTACAGCGCTACCATCAGGGCGCAGATGGGGCCATTGGGATCCCCAGCTTCTTTGCCAAAGATCATCCACAAAAATGGCAGAGCCGTCATAATGGAGCCGCCAGGAGCACCAGGAGAAGCAACCATAGCTACCCCTAAGGTCATGATGAACGGAACGACGGTACCCAGATGAATGGGAATCTGGTACATCAGGCACACAGCGGTGGCGCAAGCCGTGATGGTAATCATGGAACCGCACATGTGGATGTTGGCGCACAGCGGAATGACGAAGTTCCGAATCTGTTCGCTGACGCCGTCGGCTTTGGAGCATTCCAGGTTAACAGGAATGGTGGCTGCAGAAGACTGGGTACCGATAGCCGTGCAGTACGCAGGAATCTGGTTTTTCATCAGTGTCAGGGGGTTCTTCCCGGCGATGGAACCAGCTACAGCAAATTGTACGACCAGCAGAATCAGATGCATCAGGATAACCACCAGGAATACTTTCCACAGCACGCCCAGGATAACGAAGGTCTCGCCGGATCTGGTCATGTCTACGAAAGTTCCGCAGATGTACAGCGGCAGTAGGGGAACGATGGAGTGCTGCAGCACCACGTCGATAATGGCGCTGAAGTCTTTAAACCAGTTGTACAACGTGTCGCCGATGGTTTTGCCCCGCAGATTGGAAAGGCACAGGCCAATGATAAACGCCAGGACCACTGCGGAAATCGTATCCAGAATGGGTGGGATATTGATGGAAATATAGCTTTCCACGCCTTTGCCGGATGCTTGTGCCAGTTCTTCCAGTACTTCGCTGTTAATAAAGGAAGGGAAGAGGGTATCAGCTACGGTAAAGGAGAACGTACCGCCGATCAGGGTGGAGCCGTAGGCAATGAGGGCTGTGATCAGCAGGAGCTTCCCAGCGCCCTGACTAAGGCCTGCAATACCCATAGTCACGTACGCCAGGATCATCAAAGGAATGACAAACTTTAAATAATTGCTGAAAATGCTGGATAAAGTGACTACTGTTCGGCAGATGGGCTCAGGCATGTACTGGCCAATCAGAATACCGAGAATGATGCCAATAATGATTTTTGGAACTAAACCAAGCTTCAATGAAAAGACCTCCTCTGAAATACCAAATAGAATTTGTACCGCCAGCGACATAATTCGGTTTGATTTTTCTGTCTATTAAGTGTACTATAGCCATAAGTATAATTCCAATTTATAAAATAAATTTTTATGATGATTTATTTTAATACGCTAAGGGGAAAATGAAAAAATGGAACTAAGACAGTGCAGAAGCTTTCTGAAAATTGTAGAATTGCAAAGTTTTTCTAAGGCGGCGGAGGCATTAGGCTACTCACAGTCCGCACTGAGTGTACAGATTCGTTCGTTAGAAAAAGAACTGGACGTGCGCCTTTTTGATCGCATGGGGCATTCGGTGAAGGTGACACTCCAGGGAGAACGGTTGGCCAGACGCCTGATTCCTATTCTCCAGGAGATTCAGGAAGTAAAAGATACCATGCAGCACCGGCCTCCCACAGAAGACCTTCACGTGGGCATGATCCAGAGCCTGTGCCAGGCGAGAATGGCTAACGTGATGCAGTATTTTACCCAGAATTATCCCTCCCTCCATATCACGGTGACGCTGGATTCCCCGCGCAATCTGCTGGAAGCGTTGAACCATAACCAGGTGGACCTTGTGTATGTGGTGGACCAGCCGATCTATGATATAAAATGGGTTAAGGTGATGGAAGTACCGGAGGATATTGTTTTCGTGGGCTCCAAGGATTCTCCCCTTGTATGGCGCAAAGAGGTGCCGCTATTGGAAATCATCAGCAAGCGGTTTTTTCTTACGGAAAAAAAGGACAACTACCGGCACAGCCTGGATCAATACCTGGCTGCCCGGCAGCTGTCCGTGAAACCTTTTTTGGAAATCGGGGATACTGCGTTTATTTTGGATTTGGTGCGGCAGAATTTGGGCGTTAGCTTTCTGCCCCGCTATGTGATAGAAAACAGCGCTTTTCGGGAATGGGTGAAAATTATTAACGTGAAGGATTTTAGCATGCATCTGTACCGGCAGCTGTTCTATCATAAAGATAAGTGGCTGACGCCCGGTATGCGGGCGTTTTTAAACCTGGTGCCCCAGGAAGAGCGGCTGAAGAATACAGTTATCCGGCCTGACGGATGCGAAACTGATGCCAGATTTCAGCAAGCCCCCAGGAGATGAAAAGGACCAGGAGATAAAAGAGCGGCATGGATACGTTTTCCAGCCCGTGGCGGTATTTGATCGCCAAGTAGGCCAATTGATCAATCCATACCGGATGGATCAGGTAAATGACAAAAGACCGCTCACTCATTTGCCGCAGGGCCGTTTTGCAGGGGTAGCGATTGCTAGCTAGTACCATACTGAAAAAGAAAATTGCTGCAATGGTATAGACCAGCCCCGGTAGGGAGAGCTGCTGCAGAAAATTAATGGTGGCTTCATAGGGCATTTCCCACAAGAAGGTCCAGCGCCAGAACAGGTAGGTATTGCAGGCTACGCTGGCACAGAAAAAAGCGGTTACAAGGCCTTTTCTTTCCGTGATGAGCCTGTCAAATGCCGTATAGTGCCGGGCTATAATGCCGCCTAACAGGAATACGAAGAGATAAAACAGGGGAAGATAATTCAGCCGGTAGTTTAACAGGTTCAGCAAAAAGGGATGGCGGCCTACCCAGGCCGGGTAGGTCCAAAAATGCAGGCTGAAGTGGTACAGCCACACCTGGAGAAGAAATAAGACCGGCACTGTGACCTTAAGTCCCACGGTTTCCATGCTGCGGAGTAGCCGCCGCCACAAGGGAAAGAGCAGATAGAACCAGAGCAAAATCACAAGAAAATAAATGTGATATTCTGCCGTGCCAAAAAACAGGCAGAACAAAATGTTTTTCGGATAGAGGAAACTGAGATCATGGGCCGCCAGGGCGTTATAGCACAGATAAAACAGGGAAAAACCAAGATAGGGCAGCCCGATGCTTTTCATCCGCTTTTTGAAAAATAGTTTGTAAGAAAAGGATTCTTCCAAAGGAATAGAATAAAATAAGCCATACCCGGATATAAAAAAGAAGGCGGGCACGCTGTAGCGGCTAAGGATATTGGTCACTAGCACCAAAAGCGGACTGGCAGCATGGGCCGATACAGCCATACTGCCCACATGGATGGCGATTACCCCCAGCATGCACAGGCCCCGCAGGTTGTCGAAAATCGTATTACGCTCTTTTTTCACATGGCACCTCCGTCGTTATCTTCTTTATTATAGTTTTATTTACCTGTGCTTCACAAGGCTTTTTTCTTGCCTTTTTGCTCATGCATGGCTAAAATATATAAGTTAGAACATACAGGAGGATCGGTTTATGCAGATCATTGTAGTGGGATGCGGCAAAGTAGGACGGACGATTATTGCCCAATTGATCCGGGAGGACAATAGCGTCACGGTGATTGACACGGATCCCCAGATCATCCGCAATATTTCCACAAATTATGATGTGATGGGCATTGTGGGAAATGGTTCCAGCTTTAATATTTTGGCCAAAGCGGATTTGGAACATACGGATATGCTCATTGCCGTGACAGAAAGTGATGAAGTCAATCTTCTCACCTGCGTCATCGCCAAACTCAATAACAACGCCTGCCACACCATTGCCCGGGTGCGCAGCCCCCATTATTCCGCAGAGCGGCATTATCTTCAGGCGGGGCTGAACCTGTCCATGACGATTAACCCGGAAATGGAAGCAGCCAAAGAAATCTCCCGGCTGTTTAATTTTCCTTCCGCCATTGAGATCTTCAGCTTTGCCAAAGACCGGATTGATATGCTGCGCTTTAGGGTTCCCAAGGATTCCATTTTGGCAGCAAAGCCGCTGAAGGATCTTAGCGAGCTGACCGCCAATCTTTTGGTGTGTATTGTGGAGCGGGACAGCAATATCATCGTCCCTAACGGCAATACGGTGATTCAGGAAGGGGATATCCTGAACATCATTGCCATGCCGCGGGATGCCCAGGCGTTTTTCAAAAAAATCGGTGTGCGTACCAATAAATGCAAGAACGTAATGATCATTGGCGGCGGAGATATCAGCTATTACCTGGCAAAAATGTTACGGTATAATAATATCGACGTCAAAATCATCGAAAAGGACATGGCACGCTGTGAAGAGCTGGTGGAAGAGATCCCTGGCATTACTGTGGACTGCGGCGATGGTACGGACCGTGAACTGCTGCGGGAAGAGCACATTGAAAATATGGATGGCTTTGTAGCCTGCACCGGTATGGATGAAGTGAATGCCATCATTTCCATGTATGCCATGAAGCAAATCAACGGCAAGGTGGTCACCAAGGTGAACCATGTGGATTTTGATGACGTGATGGACGAGCTGCAGCTGGACAGCGTGGTAAACCCGAAAGAGATCACAGCCCAGCAGATCATTCAGTATGTCCGGGCAGCGGGCAACAGTATGGAATCCAACGTGGAGACGCTGTACCGTCTGATGAACGGGCAGGTGGAGGCCTTGGAATTTTACATTGACAAGGAATCTGCCATTACCGGGCCTAAGCTGATGGATATGCAGATCAAAAAAGGGGTTTTGATTGCAGGCATTGTCCGGGAAGGGAAACTCATTATCCCTGGCGGGCAGGACAACTTCCAGGTGGGGGATACGGTGATTGTGATTACCGTTTGCCTGGGATTCCATGATATTGAAAATATCCTGTCCTAGGAAAGGAAGGGATGGATTGTGAATTATCCTGTGATCTGGCAGGTGATTAGCTGGATCCTGTTTACGGAAGGGTGCTTATTGCTCCTTCCCTGCGTGATTTCACTGATTTATAAAGAAGACCAGGGCATGGTGTATTTTGCCCTGGCGCTGATTGCCATTGTAGTGGGGTTTGTATTATCCCGGCACAAGGTGAAAAATAAAGCCATTTACCAGCGGGAAGGGTTTGTGGCCGCAGGACTATCCTGGATCGTGCTGTCCCTTTACGGGGCCATTCCCTTTGTTCTTACGGGGGAAATTCCTAAGTACATTGATGCCCTGTTTGAGATTGTGTCCGGGTTTACCACCACAGGGTCTTCGATTCTGCCGGTAGTGGAAAAATTATCCCATACGTCCCTTTTCTGGCGGAGTTTTTCCCACTGGATCGGCGGCATGGGCGTGCTGGTCTTTATTTTGATGCTGGTGCCGTCGGAGCAGGGCGGCACCCAAATGAATTTGATGAAGGCGGAAAGCCCGGGACCTGAGGTGAGTAAATTCGTGCCGAGGGTGCGGGATTCTGCCATTGTACTGTACCAAATTTATCTGGGTATGACACTTGCCATGATTGCTCTCCTAGCCTGCACCGGCATGAACTGGTTCCATAATTTGTGCATCACCTTTGGAACGGCGGGCACAGGGGGCTTTGGCCTCGTAGGGGACAATTGCGGGTCCTATACGCCGCTGCAGCAGTGGATTATCACGGTTTTCATGATTGCTTTCGGTGTAAACTTCAGCTTTTATTATCTGCTGCTGGTGCATAAGGCCAAGGACGCCTTTTCCATGGTGGAAGTCAGAACCTACCTGGGCATTATTCTGGGCACGGGCCTTTTGATCGCCCTCCAGATCCGGGACAGGTTTGGGACGCTGGAAGAAACGCTGCGGGCTGCGTATTTCCAGGTGGGCAGCATTATTACCACCACGGGATACAGCACCGTGGATTTTGATTTGTGGCCCAGTTTTTCCAAATTCCTTTTGGTGCTGCTGATGATTGTCGGCGCCTGTGCTGGCAGTACTGGAGGGGGCACCAAGGTCAGCCGGGTTGTACTCATTTTCCGTTCCATGCATACGGAGCTGGAACAATTGTTGCATCCCCATGCCGTGCAGCGGGTGCGGGTAGATGGCAATGTGGTGGATCCCAAAGTATTAAATTCCGTGTATGTGTACTACGTGACCTACTTTTTTATTCTCTTTTTGTCGGTTGCTTTGATTAGTTTAGATAATTTTACTTTTGAGACCAATTTTACGGCTGTAGCGGCTACCCTCAACAATATCGGGCCGGGTCTTGCCGGTGTAGGGCCTATGCAGAATTTCAGCGCCTACAGCACGTTTTCCAAAGCGGTCATGATTTTTGATATGCTGGCAGGGCGCCTTGAGATCCTGCCGGTGCTGGTGCTACTGTACCCCAAAACCTGGTGCCGTAACTAAGTGGTTAGGCTTGCACAAATCCTTGCAAAAAATAAAGCTGTTACCCCTGGTTGGGTTAACAACAGCAGCGAGATTTGTGGTATAATAAGTACGAAAGAAGCTCCTTGGTACAGGAGCGAGAAAAGTTTTGTGGAGGTGCTTTTATGAAGGGTTATGCAATGCTGTCCATTGGAAAGTCGGGATGGATTGAAAAAGAACGCCCTGCCTGCGGTCATATGGATGCAATTTGTAGGCCCATCGCAGTCGCTATCTGTTCTTCGGATGTTCATACACTGTGGGCGGGTGCCTTGGGCGATCGGCACAATATGATCCTGGGCCATGAATGCTGCGCAGAAGTGGTGGAAGTCGGCGATATGGTCAAAGACTTCAAACCGGGGGATAAGGTTCTGGTTCCTGCCATTACCCCGGATTGGAACAGCGAAGCGGCACAGGCTGGCTGGCAGCAGCAGTCCGGCGGTTTGCTGGGCGGCTGGAAATTCTCCAACTATAAAGACGGCGTGTTTGGAGATTTCTTCCATGTGAACGATGCCGATGGCAACCTGGCGCATCTGCCAGACAGCATGGATCCTATTGATGCCTGCATCCTGTCCGATATGGTTCCCACCGGGTTCCATGCGGTGGAACTTGCCAATGTGCAGTTCGGGGATACGGTGCTGGTTGTGGGTATCGGCCCGGTAGGCCTCATGAGTGTACGCGGCTGCGCACTGCGGGGCGCTTCCCGGATTATCGCCGTGGGGACTCGTCCTGTTTGCCGCAAAGTGGCAAAACAGTTTGGGGCGGATGAATTCATCAGCTACAAGGAAGGCCCGATTGCCGAACAGGTGCTGAAACTCACCGGCGGCAAGGGCGTAGATCGGGTATGTATTGCCGGCGGTACGGTGGATACCTTTGCAGAAGCCATTGAATGCCTGAAACCCGGCGGCGTGATTGGTAACGTTAACTATCTGGGCAGTGGCGACTTCGTGAAAATTCCTCGTACGGAATGGGGCTGCGGCATGAGCAACAAGACCATTAAAGGCGGCCTGATGCCCGGCGGTCGTCTGCGGATGGAAAAACTGGCCAGCCTGGCCACCAGCGGACGTTTGGACCTGCACGCAGAAGTGACACACGTGTTCCAAGGCAAGGAACATATTGAAGAGGCTCTCTTTATGATGCGGGATAAACCGGCTGATCTGATCAAACCAGTCGTTGTCTGGGATAAATAATACTTTTTGCGGGCTGCGCTTCTGTGGCCCGCAATTTTTGTGTGAGGAACCATGAAAGTATTGATTGTGTCCGGCTTTTTAGGGGCCGGTAAAACCACCTTTATCCAGCATCTCATCACCAAGGCCAAGGATCACTATTTTGCCATATTCGAAAATGAATTTGGACAGACCGACGTGGATGCCAAACTCATCGGGCAAAATAAAGACATGAAAGTGTGGAAAATGACAGAAAACTGCGTCTGCTGCACGGGAAAGACCGATTTTATCACCTCTCTTTTTACGATTTCCAGTGCGGTGGATCCGGAGATCCTGATTGTAGAACCTACCGGGGTGGCACGCCTGGGCAATTTGATTACCAATATCACAAGTCTCCATTATGGTAAAATTCAAATGCTTCAGCCCATTGCCATCGTGGACGCCGGGAATTTCTTTCACGAAAAAGAAAGCTATGATGAAATCTATTTTGACCAGATCCGTCATGCTGCGACCATCATTCTTTCCAAATCAGAACAGATGACGGAAGAGGAACTGGCGCCTTGCAAAAAGGCGATGCGGGAGCTGAACCCTGAGGCGGAAATTGTAACCGGGGACTATGCACAAAAAGCAGAATCTTGGTGGGAAACCTTGCTGTACCGCATGTTCGGAGAAAATGCCGAACAACATGGGGAAAAAGCAGCCCATACAGAACACGAGCATGACCATGACCACGACCATGATCATCACCATCATGAGCATGTTCCCATGGAAACGGTGACACTTAACACAGTGCAGCTTTCCCATCCAGTGCAGCTGATGGAATTTCTGGAGCTTGCGGTGCGCGGCGCTTTCGGAAGGATTCTCCGGGCCAAGGGATATCTTCCCTGCGGCAGTAAAACGGAAGATGCTAAAGAAGAATGGCTCCGTTTTGATCTGGTGAATGGTTCCTGGCAGCTGACCGGCTTTTTGCCCCAGGAAGAAGCAAAAGTAACGCTCATTGGGCCTAGGGTGCTGGAAGAGCGGCTTCACCAATTTTTTACTACTTCCAAGCTATAGACTAACGACAACGCAACGGGGAAAACCTTCCTCGTTGCGTATCTATCTGTCTTATGCTATGATTGATATGCGAAAAACAGAAAGCAGGGGGAATGTATGTTATATATTAGTACGAGAGGAAAGACGGACCTGGTGAGTTCTGCGCATGCGATCAGCAGTGGCATGGCAGCAGATGGGGGGCTGTTTGTACCGAAGGAGTTTCCAGCCGTCAGTCTGGCGGAAATTGATGCCATGCGGGAAGCCCCGTACAGCGAGCGGGCCTATACCATCCTCAGCCGTTTCCTGACGGATTACAGCGAGGAAGAACTCAGGGACTGCGTGGACAAAGCCTATAGCAAGGACCGTTTCGGAGATTTTCCGGCACCGCTGCATCTTTTACGCAACGACCTGGATGTACTGGAACTGTGGCATGGGCCTACCTGTGCGTTTAAGGACATGGCCTTGCAGATTTTGCCGCAGTTTCTTACCAAGGCTGTCAAGAAAACCGGGGAACAAAAGAAACTGGTGATTCTTGTGGCTACCAGCGGGGATACGGGTAAAGCGGCCATGGCCGGATTTGCCGATGTCCCGGAGACGGAAGTCATTGTCTTTTACCCACAGGAAGGTGTCAGCGCTGTGCAAAAGCTCCAGATGGTGACCCAGCGGGGAGCAAATGTGCATGCTGTCGCAGTAGAAGGAAACTTTGACGATGCCCAGACCGGGGTAAAAATTCTCTTTGGCAGCAAAGAACTGGGAGAAGAACTGAAAAAGCATGGCTGTGCTTTTTCCTCGGCCAATTCCATTAACTGGGGCCGGCTGGTGCCGCAGATCGTGTATTACTTTAGCGCCTATGCCGATGCGGTTAATAGCGGCCGGATAGAAAACGGGACTGCTATCAATTTTGCCGTGCCCACGGGGAACTTTGGCGATATCCTGGCGGGGTATTACGCCAAACTCATGGGGCTGCCTGTGAATAAATTCATTTGTGCCAGCAACAGCAACAATGTATTGACCGATTTCTTTAATACCGGGACCTACAATCGGAACCGGGCTTTCCATAAGACGATTTCTCCGTCCATGGATATTCTCGTTTCCAGCAACCTGGAACGCCTGCTGTTTGAAGAAACAGGCCACGACGCTCCGCAGATCGCTGCCTGGATGCAGGAGCTTATGGATAAAGGGGACTACACCGTGGGCAGCGCCCTGCAGAACCAGATCCTGAAAGATTTCTTTGGCACCTGGGTGGACGAAGTAGAGACCCGGGAAACCATTGGAGATGTGTTCAACAATTACAATTATGTGCTGGATCCCCACACTGCCGTTGCCTATAAAGCAATGGAAAAATATCGGACCATGACCAGTGATCCCACCTACAGCATTGTACTCAGCACCGCCAGCCCATTTAAGTTTAATGACGTGGTGCTGGCATCGATCAACCCGGATGCCTATGAAGGAAAGGTGCTGGATCCTTTTGAAGCCATGCAGCAGCTAAGCCAGCTGAGCAAACTGCCCATTCCTAAGAGCATGGAAGAGCTGCCTGGTCTTGCCGTACGGCAAAGTGACGTAGTAACAAAAAGCGGGCTAAAAGCAGAAGTGCAGAAAATTCTGGGCCTTTAGTCCTGCACGCAAGAGGAGATAAGAGGAACCATCCCCTTTTCTCCTTCTTTTTTCGTAAAACAGATAGGATGGCATGTATACATCCTTGCAAAAAAGGATGTAGGGGAGTCAAATGAAAAATGGAAGTTACACAGATTACTGAGATCAGGCGAAAGGTCCTGACCATGCTGGCCCGGTATACCTATCAGGGCGTACTGCCGGACCATGTCTATGATATTTTGCATATTGTGCGGGAGGATACCCCCCGGCTGCGCTGCTGCGTTCACAAGGAACGGGCGGTGCTGAAAGAACGGATCTGTATGGCACTGGGAACCGATGAGGATATGAATATTATCCAGGCTGCCCAAAAGGCCATCAGTGAGCCCATTGACAGAACCCAGCATATTATTGGAGTTTTGGAAGAAGCGTGTTCTGCCTGCCCGGTGAACCGGTATATGATTACCGATGTGTGCCGCCGCTGCCTGACCCATCGCTGCATGAACGGCTGCCCCAAAAAAGCCATCAGCGTGTACCAGGGACGGGCCCATATCGATTACGATTTGTGCGTGGAGTGCGGGAACTGCAAACGGGCCTGCCCCTATGGCGCCGTGGCAGAAATCAGCCGCCCCTGTGAAAATGCCTGCAAAGTCCATGCGCTGCATAAAGGCCGGGGCTCCAAGGCCGAAATCGATAAAAATGTATGCGTGGAATGTGGCGCCTGCCGGAACCAGTGCCCCTTTGGTGCCATTGAGGAACGCAGCCATATTGTCCAATTGATTACCGCCATTAAAAGTGGCAAAGAAGTGGTAGCACTCCTGGCCCCCTCTTTTGTAGGACAATTCGGCCTCAAAGTGCAGCCGGGACAGATTGTGGCGGCCTGCAAAAAACTGGGCTTTGCCATGGTGAAAGAAGTGGCGGTAGGCGCCGATATGACAGCCATTGCAGAAGCAGAAGAATTTTTGAAAAAAGTGCCCACCGGGCAGCAAAAGGTGCTCACCAGTTCCTGCTGTCCTGCCTTTGTAGCCACCGTGAAACGGCATGCCCCGGAGCTGGCAGAATGCATCAGCGATGCCGTAAGCCCCATGGTGGCCCGGAGCAAACTGGAAAAACACAATCATCCCGGCGCTTTGACCTGCTTTATCGGCCCCTGCATTGCCAAAAAAGTGGAAGCGAAAGAACATCCCGAAGACATTGATTTTGTGCTGACGTTTGAAGAGCTGAAATGCATGATGGATGCCCTGGCCATTGACCCGGCAAAATGCGAGAATGATGCCTTCCATGCGGCTTCGTCTGTGGATGGCTGCTCCTTCCCACAGGCGGCTGGCGTAAGTACCGCAGTTAACGACTACACCGAGAAAAAATATGGTGTCACGGTCAAATCCCAGTATTGCAGCGGCCTGGAAGAATGCCTGGCGGCGCTGAAAGATTTCCAAAATGGTAAACTGGACGTGCAGTACATCGAAGGGATGGCCTGCGTGAAAGGCTGCTTAAATGGGCCCAGTGCCATTTCGGATCCGGGGATTACCCGGGTGCTGCTTAAACGCTTTGCCGCTACTACACAGATGCAGTCCTCGGGCGAAAATGCCCTTGCCGTGGATGGCGTGAAAAACGTGGATATGGAGCGTGTTTACCTGCGCAAGTAGATTGTTGCGTCATCTTGAGAAAATGCATATAGTGTGGTAAAATTAACAATTATGAGTCGTTTCGAAGATGCCGGGATGCCTGGCATTTTCCTATAGAGATGGAGGAATCAGTATGTCAGGACATTCCAAGTGGGCCAACATTAAATTCAAAAAGGGCAAGGCCGATGCGCTGCGTGGCAAAATCACCACAAAAATCGGCCGGGAAATCACCATCGCCGTGCGTATGGGCGGTTCCGATCCCACTGGCAATATGCGGTTAAAATTGGCGCTGTCTAAAGCAAAGGCCAATAATATTCCTAAAGACAATATTAAACGGGCCATCGCCAAGGGCGAAGGCGCTACCGGCGGCGCGGACTATGAGCAGATTACCTACGAAGGCTATGGTCCGGCCGGGGTAGCCATCATGGTGAACGCCCTGACGGACAACCGGAACCGGACGGCGGCCGATGTGCGGCACGTTTTCAGCAAGGGCGGCAATATGGGTGAAAACGGCTGCGTGAACTGGATGTTTAAGAACAAAGGCATTTTCACAGTGGAAAAAGAAGGCGCCCCCAGCGAAGATGAAGTGATGGAAGTTGCTCTGGAAGCGGGCGCAGAAGATATGGAGACGACGGATGACGCCTATGTGATCACCACGGCTCCGGACGATTATGAAGCCGTGGAAAAAGCACTGGCAGATCATCATATCGAAGTGGCTATGGGGGAACTGTCCCTTGTTCCTGATAACACCATTGCAGTCCAGGGCGAGGACGCAGAAAAAATCCAGAAGATGCTGGATGCGTTCGACGAATTGGATGATGTGCAGGACGTGTATACCAATGCGGACCTGCCGGAGGAAGAATAACCAGCCCAAGACCGGCTAAAGGGAGTCCCCTTGGCCGGTTTTTATTTATCAGGAGGACGCTATGCTGGCATTAGGGATTGACCCTGGTACGGCGATCTGTGGCTACGGATTGGTGCGGCTGGAACGCAGCCGTTTGCTGCCCGTGAAGTATGGGGCCGTATTTACCGACAAAGATACGCCTATGGAATTGCGGCTGAAAAAAATCTACGAGGAACTGACCGCCCTCATTGCTGAATACAAGCCGGATTTTATGAGCGTGGAAAAATTGTTCTTTAACCGCAATGTGACTACGGCCATTACCGTAGGGGAAGCAAGGGGCGTGATTGTTCTGACCGCTGCCATGGCAGGGCTTCCCGTGTACGAATATACGCCGATACAAGTGAAACAGGCGATTACCGGCACCGGACGGGCGGATAAAAACCAGGTGACCTATATGGTGCAGAAATTGCTCCATATTCAGGATAAACCAAAACCGGATGACGTGGCCGATGCACTGGCTATCGGCATTACAGGCCTTAATTTTATCCGGGAAAAAGATCTAAAGGAGCGTCTGGGATGATTGGATTTGTGGCGGGACGGGTGGATACCATCGGCCCCAATTTCTGTTTGGTGGAAGCGCAGGGCATTGGCTATCGGATCTTTATGAATGCGGGAGATTTGTCCCGGCTTCACCAGGAAGAAAAAGTAAAAATCTATACGTATTTATCCGTGCGGGAAGATGCCCTCCAGCTCTATGGCTTTTTGACCCGGGAAGGGTACCAGCTGTTTACGGAACTGATCAGTGTCAGCGGTATTGGCCCTAAAATGGCCCAGGGGATTTTATCCATGGCCAAGGCAGATGCCTTTTATCTGGCCATTAAAAACCGGGATATTAAATATCTGGTGAAACTCCCCGGCGTGGGCAAAAAGACGGCGGAACGGATGCTTTTGGAATTAAAAGACATCACCGGGCCGGAAGAGGCGGATACTGACGTCGTAGCAGGATCCTTTACCGGCATGGAACCCAGTAGTGAATTAGGCATTGCAGCAGAGGGACTTGCCAGTTTGGGCTATTCCCAGGATGAAATTTCCTCCGTTTTAGGACGGCTCAAGGTGGAGTCAGACAGTAAAGCGGAGACCCTGATGAAACAGGCACTGCGGCTGATGGCCGGGAGGAGCTAATGGAAGAAAATCGTGTCATTGCGGGGGACGCATCCCCGCAGGATGGGTGGCAGTATAGCCTCCGGCCTCGGACACTGGCGGAATATATCGGGCAGACCAAAGTGAAAAACAATATGCAAATTTTCATTCAGGCTGCCTTAAAACGCAAAGAGGCCTTGGACCATGTGCTGCTGTACGGGCCCCCGGGCCTGGGGAAAACGACCCTGGCCAATATTATCGCTAACGAATTAAATGTGAATATCCGCATCACCAGCGGTCCTGCATTAGAGCGGCAGGGAGATCTGGCAGCGATTCTTACGAATTTAAATGATAGTGACGTGCTCTTTATTGATGAAATCCATCGCTTATCCAAAACGGTAGAAGAAATTCTGTATTCTGCCATGGAAGATTTTGCCCTGGATATTATCATCGGCAAAGGGCCGGCGGCACGCAGCGTCCGCTTAGACCTGCCCCGGTTTACTTTGATCGGCGCCACTACCCGAATGGGCTCTATTGCGGCGCCGCTTAGGGATCGATTCGGGGTGATCTGCCACTTGGAGTTTTACACTCCGGAAGAATTGCAGATCATTGTAGAGCGGGCTGCCGATATTCTGGGGGCGAAAATTGCACCCAAAGGAGCCTATGAAATCGGCCTTCGCAGCCGGGGTACGCCCCGGGTGGCGAACCGTCTTTTAAAACGGGCCCGGGATTTTACCGAGGTGGCCGGCGAGACGGAGATTAGCCGCGCCATGGTGCAAAAGGCCATGCGGCAGCTGGAAATCGATGATCTGGGCCTGGACCAGAACGACCGCCGCCTATTGTGGAAACTGGTGAAAGATTACAATGGACGCCCGGTGGGCGTGGATACGCTGGCGGCATCCCTCAATGAGGAAACAGAAACTTTGGAAGATGTCTACGAGCCCTATCTGATGCAGCTGGGCATGTTGCAGCGGACACCCAAAGGCCGGCAGGCCACCCTGCGGGCATACCAGTATTTAGGAGTAGCGTATCCGGATGAAAAAAATGGATAAGAAAAAGAGTCTGCTTTTCCTTATGGTGTGGGCCGTCATTTTGCTGCTGCATATCTCGCAAAGCTTTGCGGCAGGAGCCGGACCTTCTGTGCGGGTAGGCCTTGCGGTGGATCAGCTTTCTGCCCAGATTGCCAGCACGGGAAAAATTAAAGTGCTCTCTGACGGGAAAACTACGGTATTGCCGCCGGGAACCCATTTTGTCAGCGTAAAAGGCGGCAGCCTCTATGCGGACCAGAAAAAATTGGCGGGGCGGCATTTGTCCCTTGTGGCAGATAACGCCAAACAGCCCATTCTGGTTAACGGGAAAAAATATCGGGGCGCTTTGACGGTACTTTTAAAAACAGGAAATAAGTATCTGGACCTGGTGAATACCCTGCCCCTGGAACAGTATCTCTACGGCGTTGTGGCAAAAGAAGTCATGCCCCTTTGGCCGGATGAGGCCATCAAAGCCCAGGCGGTGGCAGCCCGTTCCTTTGCGCTCTATGCCACCCGTCACAAAAAATACGGCAATTACGATGTGAAGGCGACGGAAATGGGGCAGGTGTACGGGGGCGCAGAAGCGGAAAATCCCAACACCAATAAACTGGTTAACGCTACTAGCGGCATCGTTGCTTTGTACAAAGGTGAACCCATTGAAGCCTTTTTCCACAGCAGCGGCGGCGGTTACACCGAATCGGCCAGCGCCGTATGGGGCAAAGACATTCCCTATCTGCAGCCGGTCAAAGATTATGATCAGGATTCGCCCCGTTACAAATGGACAAAAAGTTTTACCAAAGTGCAGCTCACCCGGCTCTTGTCCCAGGGCGGATACGAACTGGGGGACTTGCAGGGCATCCGTCTTTCCACCCGCACCCCTGCGCCCATGAAGTGGACCCCGGACAGGGGCGTTTCCGGACGTGTGCGGCGCCTGACCTTTGTGGGCAGCAAAAAATCCGTGACGCTAGCGGGCAGCAAAGTGCGTTCCCTCCTCAGCCTTGACAGCACGCTGTTTGATGTGGAAATCGGGCTGAAGCGGCCCACGGAGCTGGATGTGCCCATTACCAATTCCTACGGCTATCAGATTGGCAAAAAGACCATCCCCATCAGCGAAGGCGGCGGGGAAGCCGGCGCAGCGGTAGGGGATATGCGGCTGTTTACCAATGTGAAAGACGAAAAAGCCGTCTTTACCGGCAATGGCTGGGGTCATGGCGTGGGTCTGTCCCAATGGGGCGCCAGAGGTATGGCGCTGTCCAAAGCTGCCAAAGGCAAAAAGAATTACTATCGGACGATTTTGGCCCATTATTATAAGGGCATCACCGTAGAAAAAATCTATTAGGAGTGGAATCGTACAAAAATGAATGTAAAGGATTTTGATTATGAGCTTCCCCAGGAATTGATTGCCCAGACGCCTATTGAGCCACGGGATGCTTCCCGGCTCCTCTTGATGGATAAAAAGACCGGGGAACTGGAGCATCGGCACTTTTATGACCTGCCGCAGTTCCTGCATCCAGGGGATGTGCTCGTCTTTAATGATACCCGGGTGATTCCTGCGCGGCTCCATGGAGTGAAATCAACGGGAGCCCACGTGGAAGTGTTCCTTTTGACCCGGAAAAATGCTACGGATTGGGAAGTGCTGGTGAAACCGGGGAAAAAGCTGCAAATCGGCTCCCAGATCCACTTCAGCGAAGAACTTTCCTGTGAAGTCATGGACCATACCGACTTTGGCGGACGGGTGGTGCGGTTTCATTACCAGGGGATTTTCGAAGAAATCCTGGATCGTTTGGGAGAAACGCCGCTGCCGCCCTATATCCATGAAAAACTAAAAGACAGCGAACGCTACCAGACCGTGTATAACCGGGAACGGGGGAGCGCAGCAGCCCCCACGGCAGGACTGCATTTTACCAAAGAACTCTTGCAAAAGATCAAGGATATGGGCGTAGAAGAAGTATTCGTCACGCTCCATGTGGGCCTTGGCACCTTTCGCCCGGTGAATGAAGAAAAGATTGAAGACCACAAAATGCACCGGGAGTTTTATACCGTAAGCCCTGAAGCTGCCGCTACTTTGAACAAGGCCAAACAAGAAGGCCGGCGGATCATTGCCGTTGGCACCACCAGTGTGCGGACGCTGGAAAGCGCCGGCAGTACCGGGGAGATGAAATCAGGCGGCAATTGGACCAGCATTTTTATCTATCCGGGCTTTCACTTCCAATTTGTGGATGCCCTTATCACCAATTTCCATTTGCCCCAAAGCACCCTGATCATGCTTGTATCCGCCCTTGCCAGCAGGGAGCATATCCTCCATGCTTATCAGGTGGCCGTGCAGGAAAAGTACCGCTTCTTCAGCTTTGGGGATGCCATGTTCATCCATTAGGGAGGCTGTATGGAACAAGCCGTATATTTTGAACTCATTAAGGAAGATGCCCGCAGCGGGGCCAGGCTTGGCAAACTGCATACGCCCCATGGCACCTTTGATACCCCTATGTTTATGCCCGTAGGGACCCAGGCCACGGTGAAAACCCTGACCCCGGACGAACTGTATGCCATGCATTCCCAGGTGATCTTGTCCAATACCTACCATTTATTTTTGCGGCCGGGGACGGAGCTGGTGCGCAAGGCAGGCGGGCTCCACAAGTTCATGCGCTACGACCGGGGCATGCTCACCGACAGCGGTGGCTTTCAGGTGTTTTCCCTGGGGGAAATGCGCAAGATTAAAGAAGAAGGCGTTACCTTCCGCTCCCATTTGGATGGCTCCCGGCAGTTTTTGAGTCCGGAAGTGGCCACCAAAGCCCAGGAAGATCTGGGGGCCGATATTATAATGGCCTTTGACGAATGCATTCCCTATCCCGCAGAGCGGGACTATGCCAAAGCTTCCACAGAGCGGACCACCCGCTGGGCCAAGCGCTGCCTGGCAGCCAAAACACGCACCGACCAGGGTATGTTTGGCATCATCCAGGGCGGCATGTACCCGGACCTTCGGGCATGGAGCGCCAAAACCATTACAGAGCTTGATTTTGCCGGCTTTGCCATCGGCGGCCTTTCCGTAGGAGAACCCCATCCTTTGATGTACGATATTCTGGGTAAGACCACGGACCTTATGCCCAAGGACAAAGCCCGCTATCTCATGGGCGTGGGCACGCCGGATTGTCTGGTAGAAGGCGTCAATCTGGGCGTGGATATGTTTGACTGCGTCTACCCCACAAGGGTGGCGAGAAATGGTACCGCCATGCTGCCCACGGGACGCCTTGTGGTACGCAATGCCCAATACGCCGAGGATTTCCGGCCCATTGACGAAGACTGTGACTGCTATACCTGCCGCAATTTCTCAAGAGCCTATATCCGCCACCTGTTCAAAGCCGAAGAGACACTGGCGCTTAGGCTTTTATCTATACATAATTTGCATTTTCTGCTAAAATTTACAGAGAAAATGAGAGACGCAATTGCTAACGACCGCTTCTTGGAATTTCGGGAGCAGTTTTTGGCCAATTACGAAACACTGAGGAGGTAACTGGAAATGGGTAGTATTGTACAAATGGCTTGGCCTTTTATTTTGATGGCAGGGATTTTTTACGTGATGATTTACCGTCCCCAAAAACGGGATCAGAAAAAACGGGCCGATATGCTGAACTCCCTGCGTGTAGGCACCCGCATTGTCACTATCGGCGGCCTTTTGGGTACCATCACCAAGGTGCAGGACGATAAACTGCGGATCAAAGTCGCAGACCACGTGGAAATCTACATCCGTAAAAGCGCTGTAGGCGGCGTTCTCACCACCCCTATGGAAAAGGCTAAACCAGAAGCCCCGAAAGCAGAAAAAGCGGAAGCAGAACCGGTGAAAGAAGAAAAGCCGGTAGAAGCAGAAAAACCTGCTGCGGAAGAAACTGCTGCAGAAACCAATAAGCAGACAGAAGGACAGGAATAAGCATGGATAAACGCATGGTCCGCACGGAAATCAGGGAAAAAATCAAAAAACTGAACCAGCGGGAAAGCCATAAAGCTACACGGGAAATCAATAGCCATATCGTCAACAGCCGCCTTTTCTTAGAGGGCAAGGTGATTATGGCCTATTTGGGTGAACCAGGAGAAGTCATTATTGACCAGGCCATCCAGGTGGCATTAAACCAGGGCAAAACGGTCTGCGTCCCCCAGATTTTAGAAGGCGAAGGGCAGATGCAGGCAGTGAAAGTCACGGGCCTTAAAAAAACAGGACGGGATCGCTTTGGGATCCGTACGCCACTGGATCCGGTGGAAGTTGTGGCACCAGAGGATATTGACCTTGTGCTCACACCGGGCCTTGGGTTTACTGCCGATGGCTGCCGCCTGGGCAAGGGCAAGGGGTACTATGACCGCTTTTTGCCCCGCTGCACCAAAGCCACCACCATGGCCATCGGCTACGAAGTACAAGTTGTCAAAGAACTGCCTGTGGAGACCTACGATGCTAAAATGCAGTACCTGTGCACCGAAACAGGGCTGCGGGTCTGCAAATAACACAGGCAAGGAGGAATTATTTTGGAGGGTAAAAATCGGATCAAGTTTCTCGTGCCGGTGCTGGCCATTGTGATCTCGTTTGCAGTATTTATCAAACCGCTGGCGAGCACGGTAAAACAGGGACTGGATCTTCAGGGCGGCACCCATGTGGTGCTGCAAGCCAAGGAAACACCGGAATCCAAGGTGGATGACGATGCCATCAACCGGTCCATCCAGATCATTGAACGCCGGGTGAACGAATTAGGACTCACCGAACCGCTGATCCAGCGGCAGGGGCGGGACAAGATTATTGTGGAGCTGCCGGGGGTAAAAGATCCGGAGCAGGCCATCAATATGCTGGGCAAAACCGCCATGCTGGAATTTAAAGACATGGAGGGCAACACGGTGCTAACCGGCAAGGATCTCAAAGATTCCAAAGCCAGTGCGGACCAAAGCGGGCAGCCCGTGGTGACACTGCAGTTTAACGACGAAGGCGCTAAGAAATTCGCCGACCTCACCGCAAGAAACGTGGGCAAGCAGATCGCTATCCTGTTAGATGGCAAAGTGCTGACCGCCCCCCGGGTCAGTGAACCCATTACCGGCGGCAATGCCCAGATTACCGGCAGCAAAGATGCCCAGGATGCGGAGCACCTGGCGATTTTGCTGCGCAGCGGGTCGCTTCCGGTGAAGCTGGAAATTGCAGAAAACAGAACCGTAGGGCCTACCCTGGGGCAGGATTCCAAGGATAAGAGCGTCAAAGCTTTTGCCATTGGTCTTGCCGGCGTGTTCCTGTTTATGCTGCTGTATTATAAGCTGTCGGGCCTTGTGGCCGATATTGTACTGCTGCTCTACACACTGCTCTTACTGCTCGTGATGAAAGGGCTCAATGCCACGCTGACACTGCCCGGTATTGCCGGTATTATTCTCTCTATTGGGATGGCGGTGGATGCCAACGTACTCATCTTCGAGCGGTTTAAAGAAGAAGTGGCGGCAGGAAAAACGCTGCGGGCGGCCATCAATGCCGGGTTTTCCCGTGCCTTTGTGACCATTTTGGACTCCAACGTGACCACAATTATGGCCGCTGCGGTGCTGTTTTACCTGGGGACCGGCCCTGTGCGGGGCTTTGCCGTGACATTGGCACTTGGGGTTTTGATCAGTATGTTTACGGCCGTTACGGTTACAAAATTTATTTTAAGTGCCCTCATTGGCAGCAATTTCACCAAGAACCCTGCATTTTTCGGGGCGAAGGCACCTAAAAAAGAAGAGGAGGCGTCCAAATGAAGCACTTTTCCATTGTAAAACACGCCAAGATCTTCTTTAGCCTTACGGCGATTGTGCTGCTCATAGGGATCGGCAGTATGATCACAAGAGGTTTTAACCTGGGCATCGACTTTACCGGCGGCAGCATGATTGATGTGAAGTTCGCTAAACCCGTCACCGTAAGCCAGGTGCGGGACGTGCTCACTACTCACGAACTGGGCAATTCTATCATTCAGCTGGGAACCAGCGGGGAGACGGCAGAACAAAGTGAATCCGTGCTGATTCGTACCGGGCTCATCGACGATAAGACCCGCCAGGCCGTGATGCAGGACATGACATCCAAACTGGGCCAGAACGAAGTGCTGCGGGTGGAAAACGTAGGGGCTACCGTTGGCAGCGAACTGGTAAAAAGCGCCATTGCTGCAGTGCTGCTTTCCTGGGTGCTGATGATTATCTATATCACCATCCGGTTTGAACTGCGCTTTGCCCTGGCGGCCATTGTGGCGCTCATTATCGACGTGATGGTCACCCTGAGTTATTTCTCCGTGCTCCATCTGGAGATTGATTCCACCTTTGTGGCGGCGCTCCTTACCGTGGTGGGCTATTCCATCAACGGCACCATCGTCATCTTTGACCGGATCCGGGAAAATCTCCATACCCATCGCCGCACCGAGAGCATGGGGGATCTGGTGGATAACAGCATCTGGCAGACCATGAACCGGAGCATCTATACCACGCTGACGACGCTTTTTGCCGTGGTGGCCATATTCCTCTTTGGCGGGGAGACCATTCACAATTTCTCCTTTGCCATGCTGGTAGGCTTTGGCAGCGGGTTCTATACCTCCACCTTTTTGGCGGGCAGCATGTGGCTGTACTTTAGGGAACATCTGGGGCGGCACCATGCGGCGCCTGCCGTGGTGCAAAATCCCAATCGCCGGAAGCGCAAATAAAAACACAATGTGAAAACAAGGACTGCAAAGAAAGCATAGACGCTCTTTACAGTCCCTGTTTTTTATTTTGGCCTGATTACCCTTTTAGCGCCATGCGCAGCTGGTCAATGCTGAGCGTCAGGTGCGTAAGTTTATCCTCCATGCGTACCAGCAAGTACCAGGAGATCACCATGGGAAAGCCATACTGGGCTGCCTGGCTGAGCAGCTGGGGGAGCTGCTCCATCTTAGGCCTCGTCCAGGATGCCCAGGTCTTTGATGGTGCTGATCCGGGCGCTTTTCAAAGCGATCACGGGCTTTTTGTTCTTGGAAAGAACCGCCTTCCCCGCTACGATCTGATTCATCACAGGCAGGACCTGTTCTTTTCCCAGTTCCGGTTTGGGGTTGGGGACCCGCAGAGAGCGGGTGGCTTTGGCTTCATCCACAAAGCTCAGGGTTAAATTGCAAGTATCTTTTGCCATAAGTGCTGCCTCCTTCTATTAGTCTTCTTTGGACAGGCGATGCCGTTCCACGGTGTAGATCGCACTGGGAGCCTTAGCCATCAAACCGCCCAGGCCATCGCCCATTTGCTGCAGCGCATCCGGAGTGATCGCCGGGTCCAGTTCCTTGTAATCGATGTTCTTGTACTTAGTGGCGCCTTTGGTGTCCGTGCCGTTTTCTACGGTCAGTTCCAAAGTCACATCTGCGAGAGTTTTCGTTGCTGCCATTGGTAGTTCCTCCTTTAGTTCATTAAGAGTGCGTTTTGTTGTAAGGTCGCTGCCTCAGACCATGAGGTTTTGGTAGAACACTGCCTTGCCCCGCAGCACGTCGCCGCCATTTTTCCACGTGCCGTCATAGTCTAAGAGCTTCCACAAGTCCCATTTCTCAAACTGGGGCGTTCCTGCCATTTCCGGACCGTACCCGTCCACGTCGGCGGCTTCCGCGTGGGTCATGACAAACGGGTAGGCAAGCGGGATATTTAAGAGCGGCCCCAGGTACGCCAAAAGCAGGCTCACACTTTCCACCTGCGCCGGGGTGGGGGGATAGTCCCCCAGCTCCATTCTCCCGTCGGCAAAGAGCTGGGCCCCGTAGGCGCAGCACAGCGCAATCCCCAGCGCTCCCGTGTTCCTGTGCCAGGTGTGGGAGAGCACCTCCGTCCAGTCCGGCGTGGTGGCGTACACACTGCCGTCGCCCTTAATGCACAGGTGATAGTCAGGAAAGACGTTCCCATAGCTGCCCGCTGTCCAGTGGAGATAGATGTGGTGCAGTTTGGTGCGGGCTTTGAGAGCGTACGAGAGCATAGCGGCTTTGGTCAGTTGTTCCATGGGTTCCTCCTTACAGGTTTCCTTACAGCGGCCTTACACTCTATAAGAGAGAAGTTCGGGGCGGTTTTACGAAAAAAAGTAAAAAAATTTTTGAGACCACAGCCCCCTTTTTTCATGCCTCAATAGTCTCCCGCAATTTCTTTAGGATTTTGCGGTAGCGGCTGTGAAGGGTGGAAGGAGGCTCCTGGTAGTACTGGCCCAGATCTTTCCAGGAGGGGGGATGGGGGCGCAGGCGAAGGCGCAGCAGGTGCTTATCTTTTTCGGGCAGGGCACGCACGGCCTGTGTCACCTGCGGCCGGGGATTTTCCCAGGGCATCTGGTAGGTGAATTCTTCCGGGAGCATTTTTTCCTCATAGCGCTGGGCGATCATGCGGCAACGGATCTGCTGCTTTTGGTAGCGGCTCAGGCAGTGGAGGAGTGTCGCTTTGGCGTAGCCGGGAAAGCTGCGAAACTGTCGCCCGTAATAGCGCACCAGCTGCAAAAATTCAATGGTGAGCTCGCTTTTGAGGTCTTCCCGGTTGCTGGGGTTTTCTTCCTGACTGGCAATCCTCCGGATAAGGGGCTGGTAGCGGGTTAAAAGCGCAAGAAGAGCGGCGTCATCGCCCCCTCGGGCACGTTTTAGCAGCATCGTTTCATCGTCCATAGGCCCTCCTAGGCAAAAAGATCTTCCGGCATGGCTTCCTCCATGCCCACTACAACGCACAACCGCTCGATCCGGCTGATGAGCCGGCTGGCAGTGGTGGCGTCCGTGGCGCGACTCCAGCGGGATTTGAGGGAAGGCAGCGTCCAGTTGCTGGTAATGAGCGTCCTGAGGCTTTCCTTGTAGCGGGTATCCAGGAGCCGGAAAAGCTGCTCCAAGCCCCAGTTGGTGGGCTGCTCGGCCCCCAGGTCGTCCAGGATGAGCACGGGACACTGGGCGACGCTTGCAAATTCTTCTTTCATGGCGCCGTGGATGCTTTGCCGCAATGTTTCCAGGAAATCCCCGCAGCTGGTAAAGCGCACCGGCACGTTTTGGAGGAGGAGTCCCCGGCCGATCAGGCTTGCGAGGAAGGTTTTTCCCGTGCCGCTGGGGCCATAGAGGTAGAGCCCGCTGGTGCCTTTGGGACTGCGTACCATCTCCCAGGCTTTACCCAGCGCCCGCTCATTTTCAGGGGACCCTTTAAAATCCCGGAACCGCTTATCGGAAAAAATTTTGGGCAAGTGGGCTGCCGCAAATTGTTTGGCTTCCCGGCATTTTTGCAGCTTCATTTCTTTTTGCGGGCATTCCATGAGCGCCATGGAGTAGTGGCCCATAAATCCCCGTACAATGGGCACCATCTCCGGGATTTCCTGGGGACAGTCCTCACCGCTGCAGGATAGGCACAGCTTTTGGGCACGCAGGATCTGCTCGATCCGGTCCTCGTTTTGCTTAGCCATTTCCGTTAATAGCGGCACCACCTTTTCCGGTGCATCCACTACGTTTTCCACGTAACACGTGGGGAGGATATCTCCTTTTTTGCTGGTGAGAGGGATTTTTTCTGTTGTCATGTGACTCATTCCTTTCCCTTGGTAGTACTTTTTAATAGTTACGCTGGTGTAAAGGAACCACCTACCAAGGTTTTATATTTTTTATCCTGACCTTACTTTACTTACCCTATACTAACCTACCCTATACTAACCTACCCTATACTAACCTTACCTAACCTACGCCGCGAAATTGACGCAAGTGGGTGCACTATTTGCACACTTGGTTGCGGAATCTGCACTTTTGGTTGCGCTATCTGCACAAGTGGTTGCGGAATCGGTTTTACGGGTTGATAAGCTCATACAGACTGTCGTCCCCCAGCCGTACCTGCTTGCGTTCTGGCAAGACGCTGGGGATGTAGCGGTCTTTTCGAATCTGGTTGTGCCAGGCCCAGTGACGAACCGCCATCACACCGCTAGAAAAAGGCAGCATATAGCCACCCGCTACCAGCGCCTCCACATCCTTTGCCGTGCAGCCAAGGAGCCTTGCCAGGGATTTGGGGTTAGTGATAAAGCCGTCATCGTCCGCTTCCATGACGCACTGGAGGTAGAGATATTGGGCAGACAGGGGGAGCTCCAGAAAATCATCCTGCCGGATGAGCTGGATATGGAGCATACGTCGTTTGGCCATAGAGGGCCTCCTTTCGTTAGTCGTGCCGGATTTTCCGGCAAATCTATAGGGGCGCCGCTTAGTACGGCGTTGTGTGTTCGATAATCCCGTTGATGGAGACGTGGAAATACACCATGAATTTTTCCACCGATTCCAACGTGGGGTAGTGGCCCTCGTCCTTTTTGTCGTAGTAGCCGTGATAAAACCGCCAGGTGGTCTTGTAGCAGACGCCGGATTCGTCTGCGATTTGTTCCAGTGTTTTGCCGCTAGTGTCCACTTGATAGCAGAAAGGGGCGGTAGAAAACGCCATTTGCAACACTCCTTGTTTCGTAATCATGATTAGGTTAAAAATACGAACATGCGATAGTATATATAAAACAATCATGATTGTAAAGGAACTCCAGTTCCCACGCCAGGAACTCCGGTTCCTTGCATGAAATTTCATTCTGTGTATAGCGAACGTATACCCGTTTTATAAACCCCTTCTATCGCCATGCAGGAATACACCACACTACAGTGAAAATTGTAGATAGTTTTTATAAAATTTAATACAATTCTACAGATTTTCAACAAAATCCCCGCATCTAAAACCTATTTCCCCTTGTTTTTACCCTTTTTTGCACTTTAAAGAAGAATAACCATGCGGAAAATACCCGGAAATAAAAACGGAAAACGAAAATAAAAAATACGAACGTAAATATATAAAAATATAATTACGTTCGAGAAAATAAGGGGAAAGAAATTTTAAATTTTTGAGGATAGAGTGGCAGCTGTGCTGGTCGTCTTTCAATTAGCATAAATAGCGAGAACTATAAACTGTTGTATTGCGATCTGATACACAAAAGTATATAATTAATACGAAGAAGGTGATACTATGGCAGCCACAAAAACGGCGAATGTGAATGCAAGAATTGAGACGGGAATTAAGCAAAAAGCAGAAGCTATCCTGGCACGCATGGGACTACCACGCTCCGTAGCCATTGATATGTTTTACCGGCAAATTATCTATACCAACGGAATTCCATTTCCAGTAACTATTCCACGAGGACTTCCCGCAAGAGACAGTATGACGGATGATGAATTTGATGCCATGATGGAGACCGGTCTTGCCCAGGCAAAGGCAAATCGTTCCTTAGATTCCGGAGAAGTTTTTGCAAAGCTGCGTGCGCGGGGTAACCAATGAAAGAATACAGCGTCCGGTTTACTACACAGGCACAGGAACAACTCCAGGAAATTGACACATATATGCTGTAAAGCTGGTATAATGAACAAAATCAAGAATATAAGATACGCAGTAGGAAGGGGGCGCTACAATATGATGTACCCCTATATGACGCTAAATGACAATACCGAAATTACGCATTCCAAACTTCAGGAAGATGGGACCGTAAAAGTCTATATTGAGACGCCATGTTATGGAGGCTTTCAATGTGCTACCTGCATTCTTCCTGAGTACCGGTGGGAGGATATCCAGGGGTATTCTGTAGCGCAAATGAAAGAGTTTGATGCTTTCGTTCACCATAATGCCCACTTAATCATGCAGCTGGCTGCAGAAGGAGGATTTCTACATGCCACAGCTGTTTAGAATGGGCCCTTATGTGATTTATTTCTGGTCCAAGTCGTGTGTTAAATCTTCTGCTGCGGGCCATTGAAGCCAATAGCCAGATGATTATGCAAAGTTGGGAAAAGCATTTTTGAGAAATAGCATTCTATTGTTGAGTTGGGTGTGGGTGTCTAAAATTGCCCGCACCCCCAAAGTCAAAAGGAAAGATACTTGGTTTTTGTATTTCTCCCCCAAATGTACAGAAGCAGAACGAAAGGAGCTGGCCATGAAAAATAATGCCATCAAAAAGGCGATTGACTACGAAGACCTGTTTCATGGCAACAAAGACCTTTGGTATGCCTATGAACAAAATGAAAAAGCGATACGTGACTATAATTCCTTGATGGATACCAGTAGAAGAGAAGGCTTGGAAGTGGGTAGAAAAGAAGGCGAAGCCATTGGAGAAAGGCGAGGTAGAAAAGAAGGCAGGGCAGAAGGCGCTGCCGAAGCTACGGTGAATTTTGCTCTCTCGTTACTAGAGGATAAGACTCCTCTTGCCAAGATCGCCCAATGGACAAACCTGCCGGAAGAGAAAATCCGCCGGATTGCCAAGGAACATGGGCTGGAGATTGATAGAGAATAGTTTCATGGTGTGCGAATCAAGCACTTGCTTAAGCGGCAGGTGCTTTTGCTTTTTTGAATGGTCCGCCGAGCTCACTCACGAAACCATGATCTTTAAATAGGTATTGTAAAAAGTCTATTCCTCCAGTATGATAAATGTGTTAAGGCCAAGATTAATCCTGGTACAAAAGCTATGTGTGATGTGGCAAAAAATGGATGGGCCAGGAATGTTTGGTATAATTATTGTGTTAAAAGCTGCTTGGGGTTATAAATACAATGAAATTATCTGAAAAAACAAAGAAGTTATGGGGGAAGAAATCTCTTGTAGAGGGACGAGCTACGTGGCTCCCGCTTTTGGCACATTTATTAGATACAAAGAACACAATTCTTTGGCTCTTTCATCACTGGTTGTCCGATGGGCAACGAAAAGTATTGGAGGGGGCCCTTTCTTCTGATGAGGTTGAACAACTGGTAATATTTTTAGGGTATATCCATGATATTGGGAAAGCGACCCCGGCGTTTCAAGGCAAACACTCTTATGTGTATGGTGAGTCCTTAGACGAAGCGTTATGGGACAAATTGGTTATGGCTGGTTTTGAGGGGATGGGGAAATTAGACTTACCCAATGCCAATAATTCACCCCATAACCGGGCTGGAGAGGCTATCTTAGAATATGGGGGATTGCACAAAACAGTAGCGGCTATTATTGGAGGGCATCATGGTCAGCCAGAAAGCCAGATCCCTAGGACGCAGCTAAGTGGATTTGCCTCTAATTATTGGCAAACACAAAGACCTTCTCCCCTTCAGGCTCACTGGAAAACTGTACAACAAGAACTCATCGGATATGGATTGGAATTATCTGGGTTTAAAAGTCTGTCGGATATACCAGCAATTACCCAGCCCCAGGCTGTTTTATTAACGGGTTTACTTATTATGGCAGATTGGGTAGCTTCTAGCGAATATTTGAATGGTGATCCCGCAAAGCCGATGTTCCCTCTTATCGATATAGAACAAACTTTTGACGACATAGATATTGAAGCACGATATCAGAGGGCTATTATGACCTGGTTGCAGGAAGATGTGTGGATACCAGAAAAAGTAGTAAATATCCCGGCCCATTATAAAAAACGATGGGGATTTTCACCTCGTTCAGTGCAGAAGAAAATGTTAGAAGCAATCGGACAAGCCGAGGATCCGGGTATCCTTATTATGGAGGCTCCTATGGGAGTTGGAAAAACAGAAATTGCATTGACGGCTGCCGAGCAGCTTGCTTTTCAAAGCGGGCGGACAGGAGTTTATATGGGGCTCCCAACGCAAGCTACTAGTAATGCCATGTTTGATCGTGTCAAAAGCTGGATTGAAAAAATCGGGGAGGAAGAGGGAAAGAATCTTTCTATACGATTGATGCATGGCAAAGCACAATTTAACTCCTCTTTTTCTAATCTGCCAAAGGCAGCGAATATTAACCAGGACGAAGGCGGCGGGGCCGTAACTGTTAACGCATGGTTCGCTGGGAAAAAGTCTGTGCTAGAAGAATTTACGGTAGGAACGATTGACCACTTGTTACTGATGGGGCTTAAACAGCGGCACTTATTTCTTAAACATCTAGGGTTCAGCAATAAGGTGGTCATCGTTGACGAGGTGCATGCCTATGATGCCTATATGTCTTCCTATCTTGACAAAGTATTGGAATGGCTGGGGACCTATCATGTGCCTGTTGTGCTCTTATCAGCCACGTTGCCACAAAATCGTAGAAATGAATTGCTGCAAGCGTATTCTTCAGGAAAATATGGCGCTGAAGAATTTGTAGCTGTTTCTGGCTGGGAAGATAATCAGGCGTATCCATTATTGAGTATCTTGGATGGAAACAGGCTGCAACAGTTTTCAGATTTTACCAAATTACCGTCAAAGGATATCCAAATTTTCCGGATAGAAGCAGATGAACAAACCGTAATGGATAGGGTACTTAGCAAAATCTCAAAAGGAGGCATTGCCGGAATTATTGTAAATACTGTAAAGCGGGCACAAAAAATGGCATTGCTAGTCCCCGAGGAGATTCCTACGATTATTTTGCATTCAGCTTTTTTAGCAACGGATAGAGCTAAACTGGAAATGGAATTACAAAAGAAAATCGGAAAAGATGGGAATAGACCGGAAAGATTGATTGTTATAGGCACACAGGTCTTGGAACAATCCTTAGATATAGATTTTGATGTATTATTCACAGATATTGCTCCGATGGACTTAATTTTGCAAAGGATAGGGCGACTCCATCGCCATAAAATACCCCGGCCGACAGCTTTTGAAACGCCTCAAGTTTATATTATGGGGGCTGAAAATTTCGGAGTTTACGGGGAGGCCAATGAGGCTATTTATGAAAAGTACTTTTTGATGAAAACGGATAGCCTTTTGAAAAAGACGATCAATATCCCGGAAGATATTTCTTCCCTAGTCCAGAAAACATATGCTGAGAAAGTAGAAAAGGACGCTGCAATGAGAGTTTCCCAAGAACAATGTGAGCAGCATCGAGATAAGGCTAAATGTAAAGCACAGGACTTCCAAATTGATAAGCCGCGGAACGCCAAGTCTATTCATGGCTGGCTGGATTGGGCACAACAAGGTTTGGGGCAAAATGAAATTAGAGGCCAGGCAACGGTTCGGGATATTAAAGAAACGCTTGAAATTATTTTGTTGCAAAAAACCAAGGAAGAATACTTTTTACTGGATGGAATAAAGATTGCGGATTTACCCCCTTATGAAAAAGAACAGCGTATTGCCCGCCAGGTAATACGTCTGCCAGCAGCTCTTACACCTGAGTATAAAATGGATGCTATCATCCATGAACTAGAGACAAGAACAAGAAAAGAATTCAGAGACTGGCAAAATAGTGTCTGGTTAAAAGGAGAACTTGCCCTTGTCTTAGATGAACATAAAAGAACTAATTTTGAGGGATGGCGACTTCAGTATTCTGATAAAATAGGCTTATGCTACAAAAAGGAGGAAGATGGTGAAGGAACAGCACTTTAATTTGCTTAGTGAGCCCTGGATTAAAGTCATTGATGCCCAAAATAATCAGGAGATTACGGTATCACTACAAGACGTCTTCAGAAATGCATCTAATTACCGACAATTAGCAGGGGATATGCGTTCCCAGGATTTGGCGATCCTGCGATTTTTGTTGGCGATTTTAACAACGGTGTATAGCCATGTTGACAGTAAGGGGAAAGAGTATACATGGCTCAAAAGAGATAGTACTTCCGGGTGCCTGCTGTTGAAGGAAAGGGCGGATTTGGAAGATATTAAGGAACAGCTGCTTGCCACATGGAAAGAACTATATGAACAGGGACACTTCACATCGGCGGTGGGAGAGTATCTGGAAGCGTATAGAGATCGTTTTGACATGTTTGGGGAAGCTCCTTTTTATCAAGTGCCTAGAGACGTGTATGATAGCGTCGCCACGAAGAAAGTGGCAACGGGAAAAGGGACAGTAGCAGTAAAGCAAATCAATAGACTGATTTCGGAGAGCAACAACAGTCCTGCCATCTTTGCGCCCAGAGTAGGAACTAGTAAAAACAATATGATGATACCAGAACTAGTTCGCTGGTTGATTACGTATCAAAATTTTACTGGGGTAACTGATAAAACGAAAGTTGATGTGAAAGAGAAGTATTCGGTGTCATCCGGCTGGCTTTATGGCATTGACCCTGTATTGGTAAAGGGGGATACGCTCTTTGAGACATTACTGCTCAATCTGATCTTATATCCTGATAAAGAAACAGAAATCCTACAATATCCTGTCTGGGAATTTGAAGATATAGCAGAATATATCAAGCTAAGATTGGAAGGTCTGCCCCCATCAAATCTTTCAGAGCTATATACTGTTTGGGCGCGAATTATTTATATTGAGCGGGAAAAGGCAGGTTTCAAAATCTTTGCATGTGGGTTACCCAAGATTGATAATGCCAATGCTTTTATAGAACCCATGACCACATGGAAGTATGATCACAAAGAAAGGGAGTTTAAGCCTAGAACTAAATGGATAAAATCAATCGGAAAAAGTATGTGGCGAAATTTTGGACAATATGTAGGTATAGAGGATACGGAAGGAACTGCGGGATCAGAACCAGGCATTGTAAAATGGCTGAATCACTTAAAGAATGAAGAAATCCTTCCTTCTGGGAAATTGCTGCATTTACAAACGATAGGGATGATAAGCGATGGGAATGCTACCTCACAATCCCCAGTGGCGGAAGTGTGTGATGACCTCTTGATTCGTGCTGGGGTATTATTTGATCATAATGAGGACCATGCTCCTTCCTGCTGGCCAGTCCGCATTGAGGCAACGATTCAGCTGACGCAAAACGTGGGGGAAGCATTTTGGAGATTTGGTCGCAATTGGGCCCTGCTTCGTGGCTTGGGAGATGGTGCTTCTGGATTTGCCAATTCTGTAATAGCTCGTTACTATGACCGTCTAAACAAACTATTTAGAGATTGGCTGGCGAGTCTGCGTGTTGAACAAGAGCCGGATGAGGAAATTGTACGATGGAAACAAATTTTACAGAGACAAACTGATATGCTAAGAGAGGAGCTGCTACAATCGGCAACCCCCCAAGATATGTGCGGGAAAAAAGAGAGAGAAGGGACTCTTTCGAAAAATATTTTCCTGCTAAATAATCAGTTGCAACGAAATATACGGAGACTTCTAGCGTGAGGAGTCAGGAAAGGAGCGTATGGATGGCCAATGAGATTGCTAGTAAGACACAACGGATCATAAAGAAATTGTATGGAGATGGAAATCCAGACAAGGCTGTTTTGGCAAGCCTGCGAGCGGCAGAAACAGTAACTAGTATGCGGGCGCGAGACGTATGGCCAGTGATGTTCTCTGAGATGGAGGGAAAGGACCTTAGCAACGATGCCCAGGGGACTCCTACTCGTGCAGAGATCGCAATTTATACTGCATTGCGTTGCTATGCGTTGGCCCAACAAGGCGTGGAGCAATCTGTGTATGCTTCGGCCTGGAATGCAAGAAAAGATTCGGATAAAAAGGAGAAAGGTGTCACGTTATTTCAGGCATTGTCCAGTATGAGACAGAAAGAAACAGATAGTACAGCGCTGGATAGAAGAGTACAGACTTTGTTATCTACTAGAAATTCATTCAGCGTGATTCGTTCTATCACCCAATTAGTCCAAATTATGAAATCGCGGCATCGGGACACAAAGGTTGACTATGCACAGCTTGCCCAAGATCTCTATTATTTTGGCCTAAGCTATGAGGCGGCTAATCGCATACGGCTTAAGTGGGGGCAGCAATATTATTGGCAAACTGCTAATGATGAGAAAAAGGATGAGGGAGAAGAAAATGACTAAGGAAAATTTATATGTTGATATTCATGTATTACAAACTGTTCCATCTTCAAATATTAACAGGGATGATTCTGGAGCTCCCAAAACAGCACTTTATGGTGGAGTGATGCGTGCCCGGGTGTCTTCTCAAAGTTGGAAACGAGCTATTCGTAAGGCTTTTTGCGCAGAAAGCAATGGAAAGGAGTGGCTGAATAGTTTTAGAACAAAGAAATTTCCTATGCTGTTAGCTGAAAAAGTTCAAGAAAAAATGCCCGGTGTAGGGGAAAAAGAGGCACTGGAGAAATCCCTGGAGCTTTTAAAAGCAGCAGGAATCAAGGTATCAAAAGATAAAAATACAGGAGAACAGCTGACAGGTGCTTTAGTATTTGTGAGCGTTGGACAGTTGGAAAAGCTGGCAGACTATATCATTAACCATCCTGTTTTGCATGACGAAGATAAAAAAGCAATAAAAAATGGATTTAATGCAGCTTCTTCCTTGGACCTTGCATTGTTCGGCCGTATGGTGGCAGACGATCCAGAGCTAAATGTAGATGCAGCAGCGCAGGTAGCCCATGCGATTTCAACCCACGAAGTAATTCCAGAATTTGATTACTTTACAGGGCTGGACGATGTTCGGGCAGATGACACTGCTGGTGCGGCTATGCTTGGAACTATGGAGTACAACTCCTCTACACTGTATCGGTATGCCAATGTCAATATGTATGAACTTGTACATAATCTCGGAAAAGAATTAGCTGATAAAGGCTTAGAGTTGTTTATTAAAGACTTTATCATGAGCATGCCCACAGGCAAGCAAAACAGTTATGCCAATAAAACAGTGCCCCAGTATGTGCTGGTTACGCTGCGGAAAGACACGCCGGTCAACCTGGTTTCCGCTTTTGAGGAACCAGTGGAATCCCGGAATGGATATGTGATGCCTTCTATCAAGAAACTGGAAAAAGAATTCGAAAGCACTTGTCAATGGGTGGAAAAACCGTTGCTTACCGTAGTGCTGACTGGAAAGGAAACAACGCTAGAGGCAAAGGCTACAAATTTACAAGCACTGCTGGATAAAGTGACCGACGGAATGAAAAGAGTGATGGCTGATGGATGTATTGACAATTAGGGTAAGTGCGCCTCTCCAATCCTATGGAAATCAAGCTACTTTTAATCGTCGCACCACCAATTACTATCCTACGAAGAGTGCGGTCATTGGACTTGTGGCAGCGAGCTTAGGACTTCGCAGGGAAGATGACCATATTCAGCGTTTGAATCAATTGGAGTATGCGGTACGTATTGACCAAGTAGGACTCATGATGACCGATTTTCAGACGGTTGAAACCGATCCTCAAAAGGAAACGCGAAAGATAACCTATCGGGAATATCTGCAGGATTATGTCTATGCTATTGCTATCGGTAGTAGAGATAAGGAGTTAATCCAGGCCATTTCATATGCTCTTCTGCATCCCAAATTCCAACTTTACTGGGGACGCAGGTCCAATCCGCCCGCAGGCATTTTGCAAACACAAATATTCGAAGATACGGACCCCATCGCTGTACTGACCCATTCATTACCGTGGCAAGCTTCCCTTTGGTATCAAAGACGACTGCAGAAAGATACGTTTGAAGCAGAATTGATAGCAGACAGTGCTCTTTTACCCCAAATTCCATGTACGATGACAAAGGATTTAGTAGGGTCTTTTGATCAGCGGAATCGGTATCATGTTTATAGGGGTGTGGCGAAAACTAGAGTCACGCTGCAAAATCCATGGTATCAGAATCATGATATTATGGCATATCTGTAAAGGAGACCAGCTATGAAAAATCAAGCAAAATTTAGCCCATAATTACTTTCTC
>CAJMHI010000007.1 GCA_905213155.1 uncultured Acidaminococcus sp.
CTCAGTGGATAGAGCAACGGCCTCCGGAGCCGTGTGCGGTGGTTCGATTCCACTCAGGCGTACCATGTTTGCAAAGACAACCTCATTTCACAGGACTGTGGGATGAGGTTTTTTTCTTGCCTTGTCTGTGGTATAATAGGCAGGCTATGGAGAATTGAAAAAGGACGGAGAAAGAAGGATGCCAAGTGGTAACGATTGAAGACCGGGTGCGCTTTTCTGAGACGGACCTGATGGGCGTGGTGCACCATACCAATTACCTGCGCTGGTTCGAAATGGGACGGGTGGCGTATTTCCGTGCCTGTGGCATTGCCCTGACGGAGCTTAGGGAAAAAGGGTACCAGGTCCCTATTGTGGACGTTCATGCAAAGTTTCGCCAGTCCGCCCGGTTTGATGATATATTCCAGGTCGTCACAAAGATGACCCATGTGGATCGGGTTAAGTTCTGCTTTTCCTATCAGATCGTGCGAAAAAGCGACGGGGCCCTTATGGTAGAAGGAGAAACCACCAATGCGTTTACGGATTTGACGGGTAAGCCCAAACGGCTACCCCTGGATGCCTACGAAACATTGCGGCAGGTGGCCGCTGAAGAAAGGAAGAACGAAGAATGATGAATGTACTCTTACTGCTTCTGGGGCTGTGTGTACTGGGCCTATTGGTGATGACTGTCTATGCGTTCCTAAAGCCTACAGATGGAGCCCAGGTCATGGTGGAAGAACGATCTCCTCTTACCTTGGAGTCTTTGGATAAAAAACATGCGGTGCTGTCTTTTACGGTGCCTCTGCGTAATAATGGCGGTGAAATTGCAGCGATCACCGATTGTTTTCTGCGCCCGTATCTGCCCCAGGAGCAGTTCCCTGATGCGGTGGCATGGGGACGGGTGGAAAAAGACGACAGACGCCGCAGTGATAACTATTTTGAAGCGTTGGTGCTCCAACCCCATGAGGCATGGAACCTTGTTGTGACGCTGGTGCTTTCTGCCAGAGATGGCAAAGATATGCGGGAAGTGCTCTCTCATCTGGTGGATATGGATGCGGCGATCTATCTTTGCGGTGTGGGCCGGAAAGCGCATTATGTACGGAAATATTTCGTAACCATTTTGGGAGCAGAAGTAAGAAAACTGGCAGGGGGTGCATACAATGGATGACATGGCAAAGGGAATCAGCGAAAAAGAAGGGTATGAAATTATCCCTATCCCTACCCGTATCCTGACAGAACATGACAGCATTGTAGATGCGATCCGGGAATATGGCGGTGACAAAATCGGTCCCCAGGATGTGGTGTGCACCGCAGAAAGCGTAGTGGCCATTACCCAGGGCGGGGCGGTTCGCCCGGAAAGTTTAAAGATTTCCTTTGCGGCGAAAGTCCTGAGCCAGCTGTTCCCCGGGTATGGCAGTATCGGAAACTGGGCGGCTATGCAGGTGCTGCTTAATGAATCCGGGACGCTCCGTGTACTTGTGGCGATAGTGGTGGGATTTTTTATGAAATTATTGGGTAAACCGGGCTGGTTTTACCGGCTGGGAGGCTGGCAGGCGAAACTGATTGATGACTGCACCGGAACCATGCCCCCGTATGATAAACATATTGTGCTGGGCCCAAAAGATCCGGTGAAGGTATGCAATGCTATCAAGGAAGCTACAGGCTGCTTTGGAGCTGCGATTGCTGATGTTAATGATTTGCATCGCTCTGCGTGCCTGGGGTGCACCCGCGGCGTGGATCCCCGTCTGGTGGAAAAAATTCTCATTGATAACCCCTTTGGCAACGCCAGCCAAAAAACGCCCATCTGCGTGATCAAAAACTATATTCGCTGATCCATGGCGACATACAAGCTGTTTTCCCTATACCGGAGTTTCCGGCAAAGTGTAGGGGAACAGCTTGTTTTTGTACAGGAGATTTTCAATTGTGACTGGATTTCTATTGAAAAAACAGGTAAAATGAATACTATTATAGGAAAGATGGTGTGACTATGCAGGAAATTGTCATTGCAACCCATAATCAAGGCAAGGTAGAAGAATTTAAGGTCTTGATGCAGGAATTAGGCCTTACGTTTACCTGCCTTAGCGACTATCCCCATGTGGAAGAACCGGAAGAAACAGGGCGGACATTTGCCCAGAATGCCCGGTTAAAGGCACGGTATTATGCCAATGCGTTGGGAAAGCTCTGTCTCGCAGATGATTCAGGCCTGGAAGTATTGAGCCTAAAAGGAGCACCAGGCGTGCGGAGCGCCCGCTATGCCGGGGAAGAAGCGACGGACGAGGAGAATAATGAGCTGCTTTTGCGCAATATGCGTATGCAGTGCCGTCGCAATTGCCGCTATTTTTGTGCCCTAGCCATAGCCGATCCGGAAGGGAAGATCCTTTTGGAAAGTTCCGGTATCTGTGAAGGGATTTTGCTGCATGATCCCCACGGAACCCATGGCTTTGGCTATGATCCGCTGTTTTGGTCCACGGAACTTCATAAACCCATGGGAGAAGCTTCCATGGAAGAGAAAAATGGTGTCAGTCATAGGGCTAAGGCCATCCGGAAACTGGTCAACCAGTGGAAAAGGATGAAAAAATGAGAATCGGCATCGTCAGCGATACCCATGGAGATCTGAAAGCCTTGCAAAAAGTGCTGGATCAAGCCGGTCCTGTGGATTTGTGGCTGCATGCCGGGGATTACAGCCAGGATGCTCCTTATATTGAAGCGGAAACTAATCTTCCTGTCATGGCAGTGTGCGGCAATTGCGATTTGTACGAAGGCCGGGCGGCAGCAGAACTGGTTACTCGCCAGGAAGGCTTTACCATTGCTATGACCCATGGGAACCGCTATGTATGGGGGATGGATTTCAGCCGGCTGTATTACTGGGGCATGGAGAAACAGGCGGACATTGTAGTGTTCGGCCATATTCACGTTCCGGTGTGCGAAAAAAAGGAAGGCATCCTTTGTATCAATCCGGGCAGCCCTTCCAGACCACGCAATGGGACGCCGACCTACGGGATTTTGACCTTGCAGGCAACAGGTGAGCCTGCATTTGAAGTAAAGGAAGTACAATAAACGAGGAGGGAACAAGATGGCTGATACAGAAGCACTGAATCAGGAAGCGCTAGCGCTCCATGAAAAAAATCATGGAAAATTGGAAGTGCGGTGCAAGGTCCCGCTGGAAGATGGACATGATTTGTCCGTAGCCTATACGCCGGGGGTGGCAGAACCTTGCCGGAAAATCAAGGATAACCCGGAACTTTCTTTTGAATACACTTGCCGGGGCAATATGGTGGCTGTCATCAGCGATGGCACCAGAGTGCTGGGCTTGGGAGATATTGGTCCGGAAGCAGCTATGCCTGTAATGGAAGGAAAAGCTGTCCTGTACAAAAAATTCGGGGATGTGGATGCGGTACCCATTTGCATTGGAACCAAGAATCCTGAGGAGTTTGTGCAGATCGTAGAAAAACTCCAGCCTTCTTTTGGCGGCATCAACCTGGAGGATATTGCCTCCCCCAAATGCTATAAAATCGAGGCCGAACTTATCAAACGCTGCCAGATCCCGGTATTTCACGATGACCAGCACGGGACAGCCATTATTGCGTGCGCGGCTGTTACAGGAGCCCTGCGTTACCTGAAAAAAGATGTCAGCCAGGTCAAAGTGGTGGTTAATGGCTGCGGTGCTGCTGGCAGTGCTATCGGAAAGCTGTTGGTCAAACTGGGCGTCAAGGATTTGATCATGGTGGACGTGGATGGTGCCGTCTACGAAGGCCGTCCTGGCACGATGGATATGGCTACGGCGTATCTTGCCAGCGTCACCAATCCAGCGCACTACAAGGGCAATTTGGCAGGTGCTGTAAAAGGGGCCGATGTGCTTATCGGAGTATCTGCTCCCCGTCTCTTTACAAAAGAAATTATCCAAAGTATGGGGAAGGACCCCGTCGTTTTTGCGCTGGCTAATCCGGTACCGGAAACGACCTATGAGGAAGCCAAGGCAGCCGGGGCTGCGGTAGCCGGAACCGGGCGCAGCGACGCACCCAACCAGGTGAATAATGTATGCGTGTTCCCTGGTATATTCCGTGGAGCGTTGGATGTACGGGCTAAAGCCATCACCGAGGAAATGAAAGTGGCGGCTGTCCATGCCATTGCAGATTTGATTGATGAGAAAGATCTCCGGGCAGACTATGTGGTGCCAGGTGCTTTTGACCGGAGAATTGTCCCTGCTATTGCGGCAGCAGTTGCCCAAAAGGCTATGGAACAGGGGATTGCAAGAGTCAATAGGGATGTAGAAGAAATTCGCAAAGAAGCGGCAGCGCGGGTAGAAAGAAACTGGAATAAATAATTGGGAGGCGGTATTTATGAAATTGAAAAAATTAGTACTGGTACTTTGTGGCATGCTGGCCCTTACGGGGGCAGTGGCCGGTTGTGGCGGCAGTGACAAGCCAGCGGCAGACAGCGGTAAAAAAGTGGTACTAAAAGTGGGCGCAACCCCTGTACCCCATGCAGAAATCTTAAACCATATTAAACCAGTTCTTGAAAAAGAGGGCATTGATTTACAAGTGGTGGAATTCACCGATTATGTAAAACCTAACCTGAGCCTTTCTGATAAGGAACTGGATGCCAACTTCTTCCAGCATAAACCCTATCTGGATAAATTTGCTTCCGAACGGAAGCTGGACCTAGTGTCTGCCGGTAACGTTCACATTGAACCTATGGGTGTTTACAGCAAGAAAATTAAAGACCTGAAGGAGCTGAAAGACGGAGCCAAGGTAGCTATCCCCAACGACCCTACAAACGGTGGCCGGGCGCTGGTTATCATGGAAAAAGCAGGGCTATTGAAATTAAAGGACGGCGTGGGAATTTCTGCCACTGTCAGTGACATTACCAGCAATCCCAAAAACCTTCAGATTACCGAAGCAGAAGCGGCTATGCTGCCAAGGACCCTGGAAGATATGGATATCGCCGTTATCAACTCCAACTTTGCCATGGAAGCTAAGCTAAATCCTGCAAAAGACGCTCTCTTTATTGAAGCCAAGGATTCTCCTTATGCGAATATTATCGCTGTGCGGAAAGGGGACGAAAACCGTCCGGAAATCCAAAAACTGATGAAAGCACTGCAAAGCGATGATGTGAAGAACTTTATCAATACCCAGTATAAGGGTGCGATCCTGCCGGCTTTCTAGTCATAAAACAAAAATACTGTGTACTGCCAATACCAAGCGGCAATACACAGTATTTTTATTTTAGCTTTGCCAAAATATGGGGAAAAGGCTCCAGTACGCGAGGGAGTATACCATGCATAAAGGCGATGGCGATGCCATAATTGGTCATGGGAATAGTTTCTTTCTGCGCCAGCTGCAGCCGGTAGTGCATCTCCTGAGCGTTTAACATACAGCCGCCGCAATGGATAATCAGTTTATAAGAGTTGAGTGCAGAAGGAAACGTGTTTCCGCTGGTGAAGGAAAAAGAGGGCGCAGCGCCTGTGAAGCGGCGGATCCACCCAGGCAGTTTTACGGTCCCAATATCGGCGCACTGGCGATGATGGGTGCAGCCTTCTGAAATTAATACCGGATCGTTATCCGCAAGGCTTTTTAGCGCAAGGGCTCCTTCTACAAAGGTTTCCAATTGTCCCTTGTACCGGGCAAACAAAATTGAAAAGCTGGTTAAAGGAATCTGTCGGGGGACGATCTGGCTTACTTTGCCAAAAACCTGGCTGTCTGTGACCACAAGAGCGATTTTGGTGGAAAGCATGTCAATGATACCAGGTAGTTCTTCTACCTGCACCGCCACCACTTGGCAGTGGGCGTCTAAAAGTTCCCGAATAGTCTGCTGCTGAGGCAAAATGAGCCGCCCTTTGGGTGCGGAACCATCGCAGGGGATGACCAATACTACCAGGGCATGTTCTGGTACAAGGTCTGCCAAAAGAGGCTGCGCCTTTGTACGGCCTGCCAGGTGCGCCATTTTTTCTTTTAATTCGTTAATGCCGGTTCCTTTATTTGCGCTGACCGTGATGGCATGGTCTTTTACTTTTTCCGGTACGATAAATCCAGGCACCAGATCTATCTTGTTGTAAATGACTAGGTACGGAATTTTGCGCTGCTGTATTTCGGTAAGGAGCGCCCGGTCAAACGGAGTTGCACCGCAGGAAGCATCTATGACCAAAAGCGCAATATCGGCATGGCGCAGCACCTGCCGTGCTTTTTCTATGCGGGCCTGCCCTAAAGTCGATGCATCATCCATACCCGGAGTATCGGTCAGCAGAACCGGCCCCAGAGGCAAAAGTTCCATGGCTTTACTGACCGGATCCGTTGTCGTTCCTTTACAGGCAGATACAATGGCAAGAGACTGATCGGTAAGGGCGTTGATCAGGGAAGACTTGCCGGCATTGCGGCAGCCAAATAAGCCGATATGGATGCGTTCTCCGGAGGGGGTATCATTGAGGGAAGCGGGCATAGAATGTATTCCTTTCTTTTACCAGATTAACAGCTCTAGTGCGTTACATTTGTTGCACTTTCTAATAACTTATCTTATCATACAATAATCAGGACAGGTCTGCAAGGTTTCGCCTCTTGATTTTTCTGACAGATTGAGGGTATACTAAAAAACAGTTTGAACACAAGTTATGCAAAAGACGCAGAAGTATAAACCTAAAGGATGGGATACAATTTGGAAGCAGTCTATCAGGCCGCACTGGCAGCATTTTTAGGCTACCAGGCTGCAGGGAAGATGCCGGGCCTATTGGAAGCGTTTGGAAGTGCCCAGGATGTGTTACACCAAAGCGGGGACACGCTTACCAAGGCGGGATTTTTAACCCCCGCTTTGGACCGGTATTGGCAAAGCGAAAAACAGCGATCCATGCCGGAAAAAATCTATGATTTTTGTAAGAAAGAACATGTCAGGATTCTTACCTGGCAGGATGTTTCCTATCCGGAGCGCCTGCGTCATATCACGGCACCGCCTCCTGTACTGTATGTGAAAGGTGAACTTTCCGGCGATGACCCCACCCTTGCCATTGTGGGAGCACGGAAAGCTACTAACTACGGGCTTTCGGTGGCCGAGCAGTTTGCAACGGCACTGGCTGCCTCCCATGTTTGTATTGTCAGCGGCGGCGCCCTTGGGGTGGATGCAGCTTCCCATAACGGGGCCTTGAAAGGCGGAGGTAAGACACTGGCTGTGCTGGGCAGCGGCCTTGGCTTTTTATATCCTCGCAGCAATCTCCGGCTGTTTTCCCAAATCGTGGAAAACGGTGGCGCCCTGATGACGGAATTTGCCCCCTGGGTGGAACCCTTGGGACGGCAGTTTCCTATGCGTAACCGTATTATTGTAGGCCTTTCCCAAGCCGTTCTGGTAACGGAAGCTGCCCTTAAAAGCGGCGCCATGATTACGGCGCGTCTGGCTGTGGAAGAAAACCGGGAGCTTTTATCCATTCCCGGGCCCATTACCTCGGAAACGAGTCAGGGAACTAACCGCCTGCTGAAGGAAGGGGCTCACGTTATTACCTGCCCGGAAGAAATTTTGCAGATTCTGGGTGTAGGCGTTACGCAGGAAAAGAAGCTGCACTACCAGGAACCTTCTCTTTTTGCAGAAGTACCCCGGGAAGAAGGACAAAAACTGTAAGCACTGCATGCGCATATTAAGAACCATCCAGGACAGACGCTGGATACACTCGCCGAACAATTTCCCTGGCCCATTGCGGCCCTCAGTACCTATTTGCTGCAGCTGGAAATGGCGGGGTTAATTGTCCAGGATCTGGGGAATCACTATCGAAGCATTTAGGAGGAATACATTGTGACAAAAAATCTGGTGATTGTGGAATCTCCCACCAAGGCCAAAACCATCGAACGCTTTTTAGGCAAAAATTATACAGTCCGTGCCTCCATGGGGCATTTACGGGATCTGCCGAAAAGCCAGTTTGGTGTGGACGTTGAGCACAATTTTACTCCCAAATATATAAATATCCGGGGTAAGGGGCCTTTGATTAAAGAATTAAAGACGCTGGCCAAAAAATCCGACCGGATCTTTCTGGCAACGGACCCGGATCGGGAAGGGGAAGCGATCGCCTGGCATTTAAGCTATATCCTGGGCGTAGATCCTGCTGCAGCCTGCCGGATTTCTTTTCATGAAATCACGAATACTGCCATAAAAGGCGCACTGAAAGAACCCCATGCCATTGATATGGATATGGTGGATGCCCAGCAAACCCGGAGAATCCTGGACAGAATTGTAGGGTATCAGCTGAGCCCGCTGCTTTGGCGTAAAATCCGTAAAGGATTATCTGCCGGCAGGGTGCAGAGCGTAGCGGTAAAAATCATTTGTGACCGCCAAAAAGAAATTGACGATTTTGAGCCGCAGGAATACTGGACCAGTTCTGTAGTGCTGGCACCCGGCGGCAAGACACCTAAAATTACGGCAGACGTAACGAAAAAAGATGGGAAAAAGCTGGTTATCCATACCAAAGAAGAAGCAGGCCAGGTAACGAAAGAACTAAAAAAAGCAACCTATCAGGTGACAGACTGCTCCGTGAAGGACCGCACAAGACGACCGGTGCCGCCTTTTACCACCAGCAGCCTGCAGCAGGAAGCCAATAAACGGCTGAACTTCACCACGAAAAAAGTAATGATGCTGGCGCAGCAGCTCTATGAAGGGGTTACCCTGGGCAAAAAAGGCTCGGTTGGTCTTATTACCTATATGCGTACGGACTCCGTGCACTTAGCTAGTGCGGCCGTAGACGAAATTCGTGGCTTTATTGGAGAAACTTACGGGGAGCCGTATCTGCCTTCAAAACCCAACGTGTACAGCAGTAGGAAAAATGCCCAGGAAGCCCATGAGGCCATCCGTCCTACCAGTTGCCTGCGTACTCCGGAGGCGATGGCAAAATTTTTGGACAGGGACCAATTGCGGTTATATACCCTGATCTGGAAACGGACGGTCATGAGCCAGATGCAAAATTCCATCAGTCAGATTACGGCCCTGACCATCCAAGGAGATGCCTATGAACTGCGGGCAGCGGGCAGCGTAGTGAAGTTTGACGGCTTTTTGCGGCTGGCGGATAAAAAGGACGAAGAAAAAGACAAAAAAGTCCCCGCACTTCCCAAAGGAACTGCGCTGGACCTTGTGAAACTTAACCCGTCCGTGCAGCATTTTACGGAGCCTCCGGCCAACTTTACAGAAGCTTCCCTGGTCAAAGAACTGGAAGATAAAGGCATCGGCCGGCCCAGTACCTATTCTCCCATTATCCAAACTATCCTGGCCCGTGGCTATGTGGTGAAAGAGGGCAAGAAGATTCTTCCCACGGAACTGGGAAAACTCACCATGGAAATGCTGGAACAATATTTTTCTGACATCCTCAATGTTTCTTTCAGTGCCCATATGGAAGCGGAGCTGGATGCCATCAGCGAACATAAGAACAACAAGGATACCGTGCTCCAGGAGTTTTATACGCCTTTTGCCAAAGCTCTGAAAGTGGCGGATGAAAGCATTCCCGTGGTGGAACAGCCTGTGATCGTAAGCGATGTCCGCTGCGAGAAATGTGGCCGCCTGATGGTGGTGAAAGAAGGGCGTCACGGGAAATTCCTGGCCTGCCCGGGCTTTCCAGAATGTCGCAATACAAAGCCCATTTTGGAAAAAATCGGAGTTACTTGTCCCCAGTGCGGCGGAGATTTAATTGTGCGCCACAGTAAAACAGGTCGGCTGTTCTATGGCTGTGCCAATTATCCCTCTTGTCACTTTACCAGTTGGGATAAACCGACCAACGAAACCTGTCCCCAATGCGGCAGTATGATGCTGGAACATGTGGAGCGCAATGGGAAAAAGACCCTTCACTGCAGCAATGAAAACTGCCCCAATAGTAAAAGCAAAAAGAAAACTAAGGAGTAACCGGAATGAATGTGCATGTCATCGGGGCTGGCCTGGCAGGCAGTGAAGCCGCCTGGCAGCTGGCCCAGCAGGGAATCCCTGTGACGCTGTATGAGATGCGTCCTCAAAAGAGCGACCCGGCTCACCATACAGGATGGTTTAGTGAGCTGGTCTGCAGCAACTCCCTGCGCGCTAATAATGTGGAAAATGCAGTGGGCCTTTTGAAGGAAGAAATGCGCCAGCTGGGATCTTTGACCATGCGGGAAGCAGATCATCACCAAGTGCCGGCTGGCGGTGCCCTGGCCGTGGACCGGGAAGGCTTTGCTAAGGCAATTACCGAAGCGGTAAAAACTCACCCGCTGATCCATGTAGTGGAAAAAGAAGTAGCGGACTATAGCGGGTTTCCATCAGAAGATATTGTCATTACTGCTACGGGGCCTTTGACAGGCGGGGCGCTGGCAGAAGCCATTCAAGAGCTGCTTCATAAAGATTCCTTTCATTTCTTTGATGCCGCAGCCCCCATTGTGACACTGGAATCTATAGACAAGGAAAAGGTGTACAAGGCATCCCGGTATGGCAAGGGAGAGGCAGCCTATTACAATTGCCCCTTTACCAAAGAAGAATACCTGCGCTTTTGGCAGGAATTGTCCCATGCAGAAACAGCCGATATTCATGACTTTGAACATAATGTGTTTGAAGCCTGTATGCCCATTGAAGAAATGGCCCTGCGGGGAGAAGATACCATGCGGTTTGGCCCTTTAAAGCCTGTAGGACTGCCGGACCCGAAAACGGGAGAAGACCCGTATGCCGTGGTGCAGCTGCGGCAGGACAACGGGGCAGGGACATTGTATAATCTGGTGGGCTTTCAAACCCATTTGAAATGGCCGGAACAGCGCCGCGTTTTTCGCATGATACCAGGTTTATCCCATGCAGAATTTGTGCGGTATGGCGTTATGCACAAAAACTCCTATATGAATTCCCCCTTGCTACTGGCACCGGATTACTCCCTGCGGGAGCACCCGAATTTTTATTTTGCCGGACAGATGACCGGAGTGGAAGGGTATGTGGAGAGTACTGCTTCGGGGCTTGCTATCGGACTCTACGTTGCCCAAAAGATCAAAGGAAAACCGGTAGATGTGCTGCCTGCAATCACTGCTATGGGCGCACTCAGTCACTATATCAGCAACCCGGACGTAAAGCATTTCCAGCCCATGAATATCAATTTTGGAATTATGGCTCCCTGGGATGGCCCTAAAATCCGGAACAAGAAAGAGAAAAACGCAGCGATTGCCAGCCGGAGTTTGCAATATATTGAATTATACAAAAATCGCTTGCACGATTAATCTGAATATGTTAGTATAAATTGTCCGGAAAACAGTAAAATTCTTAAAATTCGGGGATTGCCATGGATACTCGCTTAAAAAATACCCAACTGGTGGAGGATTTTCTCTCCTATCTGACGGTAGAAAAAGATGATTCTCCCTTGACAGTGCTGAGCTATGGGGACGACATTAAGCGCTTTACGGAGTATCTGACGCAAAAAAATCCGGAAGCGGCCTGGCCCAAGGTGACGGTTCTTGAGATCCGGGGCTATCTGGCTGCCATGCACGCAGAAAAGCTCTCCCGGAGGACCATTGCCCGACGGATTTCTGCACTGCGTTCTTTTTACCGCTATTTGCGGCGGGAAAATCTGGTGAAGGTGAATCCATTTAGTAAAGTGCGAACCCCCAAACTGGAAAAGAAACTGCCGGCCTTTTTGGAAGAAGTTGAAATAGACTTGCTACTTAGGGCACCGGATACCAGCAAAGAACTGGGAAAACGGGACCGGGCAATTTTGGAATTTCTGTATTCCACCGGCTGCCGTGTTTCAGAGCTCACAGGACTCACACTTTCCCGGGTGGATCTGGGAAACCGTTTTGCCCTGCTTTTGGGTAAAGGCAATAAGGAGCGGCTGGTTCCTTTAGGACATCCTTGTGTGGCAGCTATGCAGGCGTACCTGACAGGCTGCCGTAAGCCACTGATGACAAAATACCAGGTGAAGCCCCATGCGTATGTCTTTGTCAACAGCCGGGGAACACCGCTTACCGCACGGAGCGTGCGGCGCATACTGGATCACTATGTGGAGCAGATTGCACTGGATAAGAAAATCAGTCCGCATACCATCCGACATACATTTGCTACCCATTTGCTGGATCATGGCGCAGATTTGCGCAGTGTACAAGAACTTCTGGGCCATGCCAGTTTATCAACCACACAAATCTATACGCATATCACAGCGGAACGATTAACAGCTGTCTATGAAAAACATCATCCAAGAGCATGAGGAGGGACCACAATTATGTTAGCGTTGCTTGAAAAGACACGCATGATCAACAAAATGTTGCAAAATGCAGAGTCTGTCAGTTATAAAAAAATGGCGGAAGTGCTGCGGGATGTGATCAAGTCCAATATTTATATTGTTTCCAGTAAGGGCGCCTTGCTGGGCTATTCCATTCTGGATGGCTTTGAATGTGAACTGATGATTAAAAAGGTGCTGGATGTCGGTTACTTCCCTAAAAATTACGTGAAATGGCTGGAAGGCATCCGGGAAACTTCTTCTAATTATCGCTTGGTAAAAAATATGTGCGCTTTTGCCGATGAGACCAAGTGCCTGTTTGAAAACAAATTTACCACGGTTGTTCCTATTTTTGGAAATGGAGAGCGGCTGGGGACCTTGATTTTAGGCAAATTTAAGAAAGAATTTGTGGATAGCGACCTGCTCTTAGGGGAATATGCCGCTACCGTAATTGGGATGCAGATGCTTCATGATAAAGCCCTCAAAATTGAAGACGCTTCCCGGAAAAAGGCCATGGTACAAATTGCGTTCAGTAATTTGTCCTACAGCGAACTGGAAGCCATCAGCGAGATTCTAAAAGCACTCCAAGGCGATGAAGGGCTGCTGGTTGCCAGCAAAATTGCGGACCAGGCCGGGATTACCCGCAGCGTGATTGTCAATGCGTTGCGCAAGTTTGAAAGTGCAGGTGTGCTGGAAACCGAATCCCTGGGGATGAAAGGCACGTATGTCCGTATTTTGAATGAATACTTGCGGGAAGGGTTGAAAGAACACAAAAAGTAAGTCCAAACCATAAGGGCCAAACTGTTCTCGGCAGTTTGACCCTTTTTCTGGTTTATGCTAGTATTTTAACAACCTGTAAATGGAGGCGTTTTTTATGCTGAGTATGGATGCGTCCCTGATCTTTAGGATCCCGGCGCTGCTCTTTACCCTCACTGTTCACGAATATGCCCACGGAGCGGTATCTACCAGCCTGGGGGATCCCACCCCGGAGATGGACGGGCGGCTAACCATGAATCCCCTGGCACATCTGGATCTGATTGGTACGTTGATGCTGATCCTGGTGGGATTTGGCTGGGCGAAACCTGTACAAATCAATCCCCGGTACTACCAGAACCCTCGAACAGGGATCATGAAGGTAGCTTTTGCCGGACCGGGTAGTAATCTTTTACTAGCCTTTTTAGCGCTGTTCCTCCAGGTTTTTCTGGTGCGCTTTTTGCAGCCTGGTGTGGGCGTGATGTACTTTTTACGTTGGCTGATGCTTTATAATGTGTGGTTTGCTTTTTTTAACCTGCTGCCCATTCCTCCCATGGATGGGTATAATATCTTGCGGGAGTGGCTTCCCTATGACAAGGCCATGGCCTACGAACGCCTAATTGGCCCATATACCAATTTGATTCTTATTGTGGTGTGTTTTACCGGGCTGGTCAATATCATCGTTTCGCCGCTTGCCAATTTGTATCTGAACTTGTGCCAGGCGCTGATCGGCCTGGTGCTTTTCTAAAGAGGACTGGATATAGCCCATGGCAGCCATGCAAATAAAACTGGCGGATTTTGAAGGTCCGTTGGATCTATTGCTTCACCTGATTGAAAAAAATAAAATTGATATCTACGATATTCCTATCGTCTCGGTAACAGAGCAGTATATCCAGTACCTGGATGCTATGGAAACCTACGATTTGGAAATTGCCAGTCACTTTTTGGTATTGGCGGCGATGCTGCTCCAAATCAAAAGCCGGATGCTTCTGCCTAAGGAGCCGGTAGAAGAGACAGAAGAGGAGGGGGATCCCCGGAAACTGCTGGTAGATATGCTGGTAGAATACCGGAAAAATAAAAAAAGGGCGGAGGCTTTACGGCTTTGTCTGGAGCAAAGCGGCCTGCTGCTGACCCGGGAACCCATGCCGCTACCAGCCGCGCAGCGATCTTTAAGGCGCTATCGTCTGGCGGATCTTATAGAAGCGCTGGTTGCGCTGGTACCATCTCCAAAAGAAGAGGCCCCTGTGATTGCCCGGCAGGAATTTCCCATCCAGGACAAAATAGAAGAAATTCTCCATTCCGTACAGCACCATAAACAAGGTGTCAGACTGCGTCATTTTCTGCACCATCGAAAAAATCGTGGTGAGGCTATTGCCGCATTTTTAGCGGTATTGGAGCTGCTCCGCCAGGGAAAAATTTGTATCTCACAAAAGTCGCCGTTTGCACCGCTTTATATCGGAGAAAAAAAGGAGGAGAATGATGGCACTATCCAAACAGGCTGAACTGGAAGCCCTGCTTTTTGCATCCGGTACGCCCCTTACCCTGGACGCCATGGCAAAAACGCTGTATACCAACACAGCTGAAGTGATCAGCCTATTGGAAACATTGCAAAATGCCTACATGGAATCCTCCCGGGGGCTTATGCTGCGCCAGGTGGCCGGAGGATGGCAGATGGTCACAAAACCGGAAGCCGCAAAAATTCTGGAACGGCTGCGGGCAGGACAGGAGGTCAAGCTGTCCAAAGCAGCCATGGAAACTTTGGCGATCATTGCTTTTAAGCAGCCGGTAACCCGCAGTGAGATGGAAGCTATCCGGGGCGTCAAGGTAGATGGCGTGTTAAATACCCTGCTGGAATTAGGACTAACAGGAGAAGTAGGACGAAAAGATGTGGTGGGGCGACCGATTTTGTACGGCACTACGGAAAAATTCTTAACGACGTTCGGACTTAATTCCCTGGAAGACCTTCCGGCCTTGCCAGAAGACTTGTTGGAAGCAGGGGAAAAAGAACCCGAAACTTTATTTGAGGAATAACAATCTTATGGAAAATAAATTAGAGCGCCTGCAGAAAGTCATGGCAGAAGCCGGGGTAGCATCCCGACGGGAAAGCGAAAAAATGATTCTTGCCGGGCGTGTCAGCGTAAATGGAAAGCTTATTACGGAGCTGGGACAAAAAGTAGGCCCCAAGGATACCATTCTAGTGGACGGAAAAAGGCTTCACCGGGAGAAAAAACGGACCGTACTGCTCTATAAACCCAAAGGGGTAGTCTGTACCATGAAAGATCCACAGGGGCGGAAAACCGTGGCAGATCTTTTGGGCACAGTTCCCCAGCGACTTTATCCGGTGGGAAGGCTGGACTACCTGACAGAAGGGCTTCTGTTGATGACCAATGATGGGGATTTGGCGCTTACCCTGCCCCATCCCCGGCACCATGTAGAAAAAACGTATGAAGTTCTGGTGAGCGGGGACGTCCCGGAGGAAAAACTGGATATTCTGCGTCTGGGAGTTCCTTTGGAAGACGGACTGACTGCTCCGGCGGTTGTTTATAAGAAAACGGTAGATACAAAGCACCATACCACGCTTTTTACGGTGACCATCCATGAGGGACGGAACCGGCAAGTCCGGCGCATGTGTGAATTTATCGGCTATCCGGTTAAAAGTTTGCGGCGCATCCAGGTAGGGCCCTTAACGCTGGAAGGACTTCAAAATGGCCAGTGGCGTGACTTGACAGACGAAGAACAAAAAGAACTAGAGGCACTGGAAAAAGTATGAAACGAGTTGTTGTTATTGGAGCCGGGGCAGCGGGCCTTATGGCAGCCATCAGCAGTGCCAGAAAAGGGGCGGCGGTAACCTTGCTGGAAAAAATGCCCCAGATTGGTCGCAAGCTTATGATTACAGGGAAAGGGCGCTGCAATATTACAAACGCCTGTGCTATGCAGGATATGATTCCCATGATTCCGGGTAACGGAAAATTTTTATTTGGGGCATTTCATAAGTTTACCAATCGCGATATAATAACACTGTTGGAAGAAAACGGGCTTTCTGTGAAAGTGGAACGGGGCGGACGGGTATTTCCCCAAAGTGACAAAGCCCTGGACGTAGTCAAAACTTTTGAGAAAATTTTGCAGAAGGAAAGCATTACGCTGCAGCTCCATACCCGGGTGACTGCGCTACATAGTAAAAACGGAATGCTCACCGGAGTGGAATGTGCTGATGAGAAACTTTATCCCGCCGATGCGGTGATCCTGACTACAGGCGGCGCTTCCTATCCCGGTACAGGTTCTACAGGAGATGGCTATACCCTGGCACAAAGACTGGGACATACCATTATTCCGCTGCGTCCGGCGCTCGTACCGCTGGAAAGCGATGATGAGGAGATTCGTGCCCTGCAGGGACTTAGCTTGAAAAATATTCGGGGAACCTTGTGGGAAGGCGAAAAAATCTTAGGACAAGAATTCGGAGAAATGCTGTTCACCCATTTCGGCGTCAGCGGCCCTATTATTCTTACCCTCTCCCGCAAGGCAGCTGACCGGTGGCAAAAATCGCCGCAAGCGCTATTGGATCTATCCATTGATCTTAAACCTGCCTTATCCGAGGAGCAGCTAGATCAACGAATCCAGCGGGATTTCCAAAAATATAGCCGTAAACAGTTAAAGACTGGGCTCCAGGATCTTTTGCCCAGGAGTATGATTGCCGTGGTCATCGACCGTTCCTGCCTGAAGGAAGACCAGGTGGTGAATCAGATTACCCGGGTGGAGCGAAAACGCCTGGTGCAGACTTTAAAACGTTTTATGGTGCCGCTGACAGGTACCAGACCGCTTGCTGAAGCCATTGTGACCGCGGGCGGTGTCAATACCAAAGAAATTAATCCCACCACGTTTGCTTCTAAACTGGTTCCCAATTTGTATTTTGCCGGGGAAGTCATGGATGTGGATGGGTATACCGGTGGGTATAATCTGCAGGCAGCTTGGTCTACAGGCTATGTGGCAGGCTACAATGCCGCCCGGTAGGAAAAAAGGGGAATTGCGTGTGAAACAGATTATTATTGCGATTGATGGCCCGGCAGGTGCCGGAAAAAGCACTATTGCTAAACAAGTGGCCCAAAAGCTGGGCTATGTGTATATTGATACCGGCGCCATGTATCGGGCTGTAACCTGGGCGCTTTTACAAACCGGCCGGCCTTTTACAGAGGAGGATGCTACTGTAATGGCACGCAATCTGCCGCTTGTTTTCCGCCCTCATGGTGGCGTCAATCAGGTCTTTGTGGGGGGTACAAATGTAACAGACGCCATCCGGACCCTGGACGTTTCCCAAAACGTTTCTAAGATAGCGGCAATCGGCGGCGTGCGAACGGCGCTCGTAGAACTGCAGCGGAAGATGGGCCGCCAGGGTGGTGTGGTCATGGATGGCCGGGACATCGGAACCGTGGTGTTTCCTAAGGCCCAGCTAAAAATTTTCCTTACGGCTACCGTACAGGAACGTGCCCGTCGGCGCTATCAGGAACTAACGGAAAAAGGCATGGCCTGTGACCTGAAAGAAATGGAAAAACGGATTGCAGAGCGGGACGCCCTGGACGAAAATCGGGAGATATCCCCCTTGCGCTGCGCTGACGATGCGGTGTACCTGGATTCCACCAGCCTTTCCATTCCGGAAGTTGTGGCAAAGATCCTGGAATTGGCAGGAAAGGCGGCATAGTATGGCAGTCCTTTGGTATCGCATTGTACAATTTGTGTTTTCAATTTTGTTCCGCATCCTGTTCCGGCTACAGGTGATTGGCAAGGAAAATATTCAAAAAACAGGCGCTGTGGTCATTGCCTGCAACCATGTAAGCCTTTTGGATCCGCCGATGGTAGGGACTGCTTCCAGTCGTCCGGTGCATTTCATGGCAAAAAGTGAGCTCTTTGTGCCTGTACTGGGTACGCTCTACCAAAGCCTGGGCGCTTTTCCTGTGCACCGTGGCGCAGCCGATCCCCAGGCTATACGTACGGCCCTGACGCTGTTAAAGCAAAAAAAAGTGCTGGGGATTTTCCCTGAAGGCACACGCAGCAAAGATGGAAAACTGGGGAAAGCGCAGCCGGGCGCACTGGCGATTGCCATCAAAGGCAAAGCTACAGTTATACCAACCTGCATTTTAGGTAGCAACCTGGCAAACCGCAAAAGTTTCTGGCCTAAAATCAAAGTCGTCTTTGGTAAACCTCTTTCTTTAGAAAATGAAAGCGGAAATAAAGTCAAAGTGGAGGAGCTGAGTGAGCAATTGATGACGGAAATCGGACATCTGATAGAAACTCACCGGATATAATCCTATGAAAATTTATGTTGCGGATCCCTGCGGATTTTGTTATGGTGTAAAAAGAGCGATACACATTGCACAATTGCAGGCAAAAGCGTATAATAATAGTATTGCCACTCTGGGTGAATTGGTTCATAATCCCCGGGTTGTGGAGGATCTCTCTCAGCTTGGGATTCAATGTAAAAATACACTGGCGGAGTTTACTGCCGGTGACACGGTTATTTTCCGTTCCCATGGCGTTGGGCCGGAAGTTTATGATGAGGCTCAGAAAAGGGAACTAAACATCATTGATGCCACTTGTCCCCATGTGAAAAAAGCACAAATGACCGCCCACGACCTGGTACAAGAAGGCCGGTTCGTGGTGATTATCGGGGAAAAGCGTCATCCTGAGGTGCAAAGTATTAAGGCTTGGGCAGGCAAGGATTCTGTGGTAATTGAAACCGTCGATGACCTGGAATCTCTTCCTGATAAAGATAGGTTTGGGGTAGTTAGTCAGACGACTTTTGAAGCTGAGAAGTTTAACCTTCTGCTTCGCATGGTTCAGGAGCAACGTCCGGGCGACTACAAAGTCGTGCGAACGATCTGCACTGCCACCGCAGAACGGCAGTCTGCCGCACGGCTCCTGGCTGGGAAAACAGATGCCTTTTTTGTGTTTGGCGGGAAAAACAGCGCTAACACACGACATTTGTGGGACCTTTCCAAGGAAATCAATCCCCGTTCTTATCTTTTGCAGGATGCAAGAGAGATGACAGCATCCATGCTGGCCGGAGCAGCCAGAATTGGCATCACTGCAGGCGCATCGACGCCGCAGAAAATTATTGAGGAGGCTATTGTAGCTATGGAAACGATGGAAAGTTTGTTGGGCGAACAGGAAACAGTGAAATTACACATTGGCATGATTGTGGAAGGCACAGTGGTGGCTGTGACGGACGACGAGGTCGTAGTGGACTTCGGGTATCAAAGTGAAGGTTCTGTGGCCTTCGACCAATGGACTCAAGGCGGTACCAAGGATACGGTAGCCCCCACGGTACATATTGGTGACAAAGTAACACTGAAGGTAGTTGCCAGCGAAAACCAGGACGGTTTGGTTGTGCTGAGCCGGACGAGAGCAGAAGCTGACCAGGCCTGGCTGAAACTGCCGGAAGAACTGGCGGACAAGACCACGGTACAGGTTAAAGGCCTGCGGGCTGTTAAAGGCGGTCTGACGGTTAACTATGAAGGCTTGACCGGATTTATTCCTGCTTCCCACCTGGATCTGCGCCACGTGGATGATGTAAAGGAATACGAAGGCAAAGATCTGGAAGTATCCCTGCTGGAAATCAACCCGGAGAAAAAACGTCTGGTCTTCTCCCGGAGAAACGTACTGCGGGAAGAACGGGCTGCCCGGAACGCAGCTTACAAAGAAGAACGGGCTAAACGGGATGAAGAACGCAAAGCCGCTATGGACAATGCGTTCGAAACCTTCCATGAAGGCGAAACCGTGGAAGGCACCATCCGCAGCATTGTGGACTTTGGTATGTTTGTGGAAATCGCCCCGCTGGTACAGGGCCTGGTTCACATTTCCGAAATTTCCTGGGATCACAGCGTAAAACCGGCTGATCTGTACAAGGTCGGCGACAAAGTTCAGGTATTTATCAAAGGTCTGGATCAGGAAAAGGGACGTATCAGCCTGTCCATCAAAGCCCTGCAGGAAGATCCCTGGGTGACTGCTGCCAATGAAATCCGCGTAGGCGAAGTAGTGACTGGGACTGTTGTACGCTTCCTGCCCTTTGGTGCCATTGTAAAACTCAATGACCACAACGAAGGCATGATCCACATTTCTGAAATTGCAGAACAACGGATTGAAAAGCCGGAAGATGTGCTGGAAGTTGGTCAGGAAGTTAAAGTCAAGGTACTGCGTGTCGATACCGATCACAGAAAGATTGCCCTTTCTATTACCAAAGCCAAAGAAGACGCTGATAAAGCAGGCATGCGGCAATATATGGGCAAAAAAGGTCATCTGAGCCAGGGCTTGGGTGAAAAACTGGCAGAAGCAGAAGCCGAAGCCCAGAATAAATAAGTCATCGATTGAGAGAGGTTTGCTATTCATGAAAAGCCGGGAGAGCCGTAAAATCGATCACATCAGGTATGCGTTGCAGCTTGATGATGGTCCTTGCGCTACCGGCTTTTCTGATGTGCAAATCTTGCATCGCTGCCTCCCTCAGGTCAATCGCAATGCAGTAAGCCTTTCTACCCATTTACCGGGCATAGGCACGTTGCCCCATCCTTTGCTGCTTAACGCCATGACAGGTGGGGCCGAGGAAGTCAAGGCAATCAATGCCAATCTGGCACTGGTAGCACGGGAGACCCATAGCGCTATGGCCGTAGGTTCCCAGTATGGTGTACTTGTGAAAAAAAGCCATATAGATTCCTTTCGCATCGTTCGTAAGATCAATCCCTATGGGATTGTCTTTGCCAATGTGAGTCCCTTGGCTACACCGGAAATGGCGTTGGAAGCGATTGACATGATCGGGGCACAGGGTCTCCAGATTCATTTAAATGCAGCCCAGGAACTGGCTATGGAAGAAGGGGACCGGGATTTTTCCAACTGGCTGGAGCATATTGCTGCAATTTGTGCGGTGAGCCCGGTGCCGGTAATTGTAAAAGAGACGGGCTGCGGCATGGTGGCAGAAGATGCTAAGGCATTGCTTGCTGCCGGCGTGAAAATTTTGGATACAGGCGGAGCTGGAGGGACCAATTTCCCTGCGATTGAACAGCTGCGGCATCCGGGAGCCAATACGGAGCTTAGCGCCTGGGGAATCCCCACTGCCTTGTCATTGCTGGAAGTTGTCAGTGTAACAGGCTGGCAGCAGGGCGTGGTGGCTTCCGGTGGGATCCGCACAGCCTTAGATATTGTAAAGGCCCAGGTATTGGGGGCCAATATGGTCGGTGTAGCAGGCAATCTCCTGCGCATGGTGCAGGAAGAATCGCCCGAGAAAGCCATCCAGTGGATAAACAATACGCTGGAAAGAGTAAAAGACTTTTATACCTTAACCGGATGTACGCATACAGAAGCCTTGCAAACGGTTCGGTATTATCTGTCGGGAAACCTTGCGGCGGCAGTCGCTGCCCACTCCGACAGGAATCAACAGGATTGAAAGAGGAATTTTCCATGAGCAAACCTATAGTTGCTATTGTCGGCAGACCCAATGTCGGCAAATCTACACTATTTAATATATTTGCTGACAGCCGCATTTCCATTGTGGAAGATACGCCGGGCGTAACCCGGGATCGGTTGTATGCGGAAGCAGAATGGCTGGACCGTCGTTTTACTATGGTAGATACCGGCGGGATTGAAATGCAAAATACGGATTCCATTGCGGTTTCTATCCGGGAACAGGCTAAGATTGCCATCCAGGAAGCAGATGTAATTTTGTTCGTCTGCGATGCCCGCACCGGGATTACCAATGACGATATGGAAGTGGCTAAACTGTTGCGCCAGTCCCAGAAACCTGTGATACTGGCCGTAAATAAAGCGGATACGCCAAAACAGGAAACAGAAGCTTACGAATTTTATTCCCTGGGGATTGGGGAACCTTACCTGATCTCTGCTTCTAACCGGCTGAATCTGGGAGATTTGCTGGATTCCATTGTAGAACATTTCCCCAAAGAAAATGATGACGATGAGGAAGAAGACGATTTCATTCGTGTGGCCATTATTGGCCGCCCCAATGTGGGTAAATCCTCCATCTTTAACGATATTATCGGGCAAACCCGTTCCATTGTCAGCGATGTGGCAGGCACTACCCGGGATGCCATTGACGTGCCGGTAGAAAAAGACGGACAAAAGTACTTATTTATTGATACAGCGGGCATGCGGCGCAAAGGAAGAGTGGACGAACCGATCGAAAAATACAGCGTGATTCGTACGCTCCGTGCTGTGGACCGCAGTGACGTAGTCCTCATGGTGCTTAATGCCGTAGAGGGGATTACCGAGCAGGATAAAAAAATTGCCGGCTATGCCCATGAAGCCGGCAAAGGCATTGTGATTGTGGTGAACAAGTGGGATCTATATGAAAAAGATAATAATTCTACTGTAGAATTCACGAAAAACCTTCGTAAGGAACTGATTTTTATGCCCTATGCGAATGTGGTGTTTGTGTCCGCCTTGACCCATCAGCGCATCAGCCGTCTGCCGGAAATGATCAAGGATGCGGCAGAAAGTAACGCCATGCGGATTTCCACCAGCGTGCTAAACCAGGTTATCACAGATGCCGTGGCGATGAACCAACCGCCTATGGAAAAGGGTAAACGGCTGAAGATCCTGTATACCACACAGGTGAAGGTGAAACCGCCGACGTTTGTGATTTTCTGCAATGAACCGGAGATTATGCATTTTTCCTACCAGCGGTATTTGGAAAACCAGCTGCGGGAAGCCTTTGGGTTTATGGGGACCCCGATCAATATCATTGTACGGGGGAAAAATGAGGATGATAAGTAAGGAGACACATGTATGACCGCGCTATGCAGTGCTCTGACAGGATATATACTAGGCTCCATAGCCAGCGGATTGCTGCTGGTAAAGCTGGTGTGCGGGATTGATATCCGCCAGTATGGTAGCCACAATATTGGTGCCACCAATGTGTTTCGCACCGTAGGTGCCCGAATGGCTACCTTTGTGCTGCTGGCCGATCTCCTTAAGGGAATGGTAGCGCTTTACCTGGTCAATCGCTTTGTATCGTCTGACTTGACGGATCTCTTGCTTTGTGCTGCCTGTGCGATTTTGGGGCACAGTTTTTCCTGGATGTGCGGCTTTAAGGGTGGTAAAGGTGTTGCCACAGGCCTTGGCATCCTGCTGTATCTTTGTCCGGAAGTGGCTGTCTTTTCCCTGACTGTCTGGCTGGCAACGGTTTTTGTCACCCGCTATGTATCGCTGGGGTCTGTTCTGGCTGCCGGCGTGGCTCCGCTTTCTGCCTGGAAACTGGGCTATGATTGGCGCCTGGTCGCCTTTTTAGGTGCCTGCGCTGCTATTGTAATTGTGCGGCATTACCAGAATCTGCGCAGACTGTTGAACGGTACGGAATCCAAAATCCATGAAGGCCACTTATCACCAAAGAAATAAACTATAGGTCTGCTGTCCAAAAAAGGAGCAGGCCTTTTTCCATCTATCGGAAAGGAGCACATGCATGAAAATTGGGGTAATCGGCGCCGGGAGCTGGGGAACGGTGCTGGCAGAAATTCTGGCGGAAAATCATCACGAGGTCATTTTATGGGCCCGCAACCCTAAAACGGCGAAAGCCATCCAAAGGACCCGAAAGAATGCTGCCTATTTACCGGATTTTTCCCTGTGCCAGGGCGTTACGATAACCAGCAGCCTGCACGATGCGGCGCAAAATGCCAGAGTTCTTGTCTTTGTGGTTCCCAGCAAGGGAATGGCGGCTATCGCAGCACAAGTCGCTGCGATTACAGATGCCCATAACCAAATTCTCTTGACGTGTACCAAAGGTTTTGACCTTGCCACACATAAAATGATGACGGATATTCTGCAAGATGTGTTCCCCAAGGCAGAAGCCATTGCCGCGCTCAGTGGGCCCAATCTTGCCAAAGAAATTGCACAGAAGCAGCCGGCTGCTACGGTAATTGCCTGTGAGAATGTAGAAAAAGGCCAGTTTCTCCAAGAGCTTTTTATGACAAGCTATTTCCGCCCCTATACTTCCACCGATGTGGTGGGCGTGGAATTGTGCGGCTGTGTGAAAAACTGTATTGCGCTTGTAGGCGGCATGCTGGATGGTCTGGGCTATGGGGAAAATGCCAAAGCCGGACTCATTACCCGTGGCCTTGCAGAAATTACCCGGTTGGGACTGCAGCTGGGAGCCCGGCGGGATACTTTTTTTGGACTGGCCGGGGTAGGTGATTTGATAGCCACCTGCATGAGTCCTCTTAGCCGGAACCATGCAGCTGGTGTGGCCCTGGCTCATGGAAAATCCATGTCGGAAATTTTAGCCGGTACACCCATGGTGATTGAAGGCATTCATACGGCGCCGGTGGTATGGGAATTGGCACGGAAATACCATACAGATATGCCCATCATTGGATCTCTCCAGGAGGTTCTGTTCCATGGTAAACAAGTGACAACGGCTATTGCAGAATTGATGGGACGAACTGCAAAGAAGGAGTAGCAAAAAAAAATAAAACATGCTATAATGTCTACCATGCACGGAGTATAATACTTATGGAAAGGATGCACGGAACATGTCCAACGATAAAAAATCAGAATTTTATTTGGTTAAGGAAGAAATCCTCCCAGAAGCCATCAAGAAGACAATCCTGGTGAAAGAAATCCTGAAACGGGGCAAGTTGCGCACGGTAAATGAAGCCGTGAATAAAGTCGGACTCAGCCGCAGTGCCTATTACAAATATAAGGACTATGTATTCCCTTTTTATGATGCCAGCAAGGAAAAGGTGATTACCATCTCCCTTTTGCTGGAGCATAAGCCGGGCGTATTGTCCAGCGTATTAAACACCATTGCTGCTGATGGCGGGAGCGTTATCACTATTAACCAGGGCGTTCCACTGCAAGGGGTGGCCAACACCACCATTTCCGTGGAAACCAAGTATCTGGCCATTGATATGGAAGCGCTGCTGGATAAATTGCGCCTGGTAGATGGCGTAAAACGCCTGGATGTACTGGGGCAGGTAGACTGATACAGCGGTATTTTGCACAAAAGAGGGGGTAGCCGCATATGGTGAAGAATAAAGATAAAAAACAGAAACAATCCGTTAAAATTGGTCTTTTGGGTGCTGGTACCGTAGGCGGCGGCGTCATCCTTGTGATGAAAAATAACAAAGCCCTGATTAAAAAACGGGTGGGCTGTCCCATTGAGATTAAAACCGTTCTGGCCCGGACGCCCCAAAAAGTAAAGGCCCTGGATCCAGACCTGGCGACCACAGATTCCATTGACGATATTATCAATGATCCGGAGATCCAAATTGTAGTGGAACTCATGGGACGGGAGCATCCCGCACTGGAATACATGGAAGCGGCCCTCAAAGCCGGGAAAAACGTGATTACCGCAAATAAAGATGTGGTGGCCCAATATGGGGCACAGCTGTTTGACCTGGCGGCTGCCAATCACGTAGACTTTCTTTTTGAAGCGGCGGTTGCTGGAGGGATTCCTATTATCCGTCCGTTGAAAGAAAGCCTGGCAGCGAATCAGATTACCCAGATCATGGGAATCATTAATGGTACTACCAACTATATGCTGACAAAAATGACCCAGGAGCATATGGATTATGCGGAAGTGCTGAAAGAAGCCCAGGACAAGGGGTATGCAGAAAGCGATCCTACAGCGGATGTAGGCGGATTTGATGCAGCACGGAAAATTGCCATTCTGGCTTCCATTGCTTTCAATAGCCGGGTTGACTTGAAAAATGTGTATGTAGAAGGCATTGATAAAATTTCCGCCCGGGATATCGCTTATGCCGACGAACTGGGCTATGTGGTAAAACTTCTGGGAATTGCAAAGGAAAAAGAGGGCAAAGGCATTAGTGCACGGGTACATCCCACTATGCTAAAGAAAAATCATCCCCTTGCTACGGTTAATGGCGTCTACAACGCTGTCTATGTGATGGGGGAACCCATTGGCGATGCCATGTTCTTTGGACAGGGAGCCGGGCGCAACGCTACAGCAAGCGCTGTTTGCGGGGATATCATTGAAGCAACCCGGAATATTTTGGGAGATTGTACCGGCCGGATAGGTTGTACCTGCTATGAAGAAAAACCCATCCTGCCGCCAGAAGAAATTATCTCTCCCTGCTATATTCGCATGCTGGTAGAAGATGAGCCCGGCGTATGGGCTACCATTGCGTCCGCCTTTGGACAAAATCAGGTCAGCTTGAACCAGGTGGTGCAGAAACGGTCGATGGGTAAACTGGCGGAAATCGTGGTAATTACCTATTCTGTCAGCGAATACGCCCTGCGCAAAGCAGCTGCACAACTGGAAAAACTGTCCTGTGTGTCCCGGATCAGCAATATCATCCGGGTAGAAGACGATACACTGCAGTAAAGGATGGAAAGTATGGCATATAAAAAGGTAACAGTGCAGGTCCCGGCCACATCTGCCAACTGCGGCCCTGGCTTTGACTGCCTGGGGCTGGCCTGTTCTCTCTACAATACATTTACTTATGAACTTTTACCGGAAGAAGCAGGAATCCAGATCAGCGGCAAAGGATCCGGGGTAGAACATCTACCCCAGGGGCGCAGCAATCTTACTGTCCAATCATTTTACGATCTGTGGGAGAAATTGCACTTGCCCCCTGTAGGACTAAATGTCACCAGTGAACTCAATGTGCCCATGTCACGAGGCCTGGGTAGCTCTTCTACGGCCATTGTAGCAGGACTTGTGGCTGCCAACGCATTAGCCGGAAGTCCTTTGGATAAAGCGGCCCTGGTGACGGAAGCTACCGCCATTGAAGGACACCCGGATAATGTGGCGCCGGCCATTTTGGGCGGGATTACGGTGAATGTCTTGGAACAGGGACAGGTGCAAAGTTTGCAGGTTCCCTTGGCAAAACCGCTGCAACTGGTGGCTGTGGTACCGGAGTGTCCCATGTCCACCGCCAGTGCCCGGGCAGTTTTGCCGTCCGTGGTGCCCCGTCAGGACGCCATTTATAATGTTAGCCGGGCAGCCCTTCTGGTGGCCTGTTTTACCACCGGTAATTATGAGCACCTGGCAACGGCATTGGACGATGCGCTGCATCAGCCGTATCGGCTGCCGCTTATGCCCGGTTCTGCAGAAGCAATTAAGGCGGCGCAGCGGGCCGGTGCGTATAACGGGATTATTTCCGGAGCTGGCAGTACGCTGTTAGCCTATGTGCCCGCTGGCGGCGATGTGGAAAAAGTAGGGGAAGCCATGGCAAAGCCCTTTGCCGAGCGCAATATCAGGACAACCGTCCATATCCTGCACATTGACACTGAAGGTGCCAAAATTCTCTATCTTGCTTAATATCAAACAATACAAAAGCCGCAGATCGTTGGGTCTGCGGCTTTTGAAAATGGTACGAAAGGAAGAAAACCATGGATAACAACACATGCGCAGCCTGGACAGCAGGAGATCCGGTGCTACAAGCCTATCACGACACCGAGTGGTGCAAGGTGCGACATGATGACCGGTTTCAGTTTGAAATGCTCTGCCTGGAGGGTGCCAGCGTAGGGCTTTCCTGGCGGACAGTGCTCCACAAAAGAGCCGCCTATCAAAAAGCTTTTCACAATTTTGATATTGCCAAGTGTGCTGCCATGACGGACGAGGAATTAGAAGAGATTCTCACCAATGCCCAGCTTATCCGCAATAAAGCAAAAATTTTCAGTGTAAGGAAAAATGCCCGGGCCGCGCAAAAAATCCAGCAGGAATACGGATCTTTTGACGCCTATCTTTGGAGTTTTACTGACGGTTATCCTGTAGATGGAAAATGGCAGCAGCTTCAGGAAGTCCCCACTTGCAGCGATTTATCTAAAAAAATCAGTGCCGATATGAAAAAACGGGGCATGGGATTTGTAGGACCTGTGATTACCTATTCATTCCTGCAAGCCGTTGGAATAGTGAATGATCACCTGACTGATTGCCCGTATCGCTGAGAAAAACAAAAAGAAAAATCCTTTTTAGCCTGACTTGTCTGAAAATCGTGTTATAATGGGTACAAAAACAAAATGGAAGGGCGGCAAGCATGAAACAGTACGATGCAAGAAATTTGTCCATGATGTTTGACCTTTACGAAATGACTATGGCCAATGGGTATTTCGAGGACACAAAGCGGGATCAGGATGAGTATGTTTCGTTTGACGTGTTTTACCGGAACAACCCGGACAAAGCAGGTTTTGCTATTTTTGCCGGGCTGGAGCAGGTTTTGGATTATCTGGAAAACATGCATTTTTCCCCGGAAGATATTAATTACCTGCGGAGTCTCCATATATTCGGAGAGCCATTTTTGGAATGGCTTAGGACCTACCAATTCCGTGGCAGCGTCTATGCTATGCCGGAAGGCAGTGTGATTTATCCGGATGAGCCGATTCTTACGGTCTTTGCACCGCTGATTGATGCACAGCTGGTGGAAACTGCAATCCTCTGCGAGATTAACCACCAGTCCCTCATTACCACTAAAACCCAGCGGATTGTAAAAGCAGCCCAGGGACGGGGTGTGTCGGATTTTGGTGCTCGGCGTGCCCATAATATGGACGCCGCCATCTATGGTGCCCGAGCAGCCTATATCGGAGGTGCAGGGAGTACGGCTACCGTACTAGCCGGAAAGATGTTCGGCATTCCCGTAAGCGGCACCATGGCACACAGCTGGGTAATGTATTACGATGATGAATTTACTTCTTTTAAACGCTTTGCAGAGATTTATCCGGATAATGCCATTTTGTTGGTGGATACCTACGATGTCCTCAATTCCGGCGTCCCCAATGCCATCCGGGTGGCAAAAGAAGTGTTGGAGCCCATGGGCAAACGCCTGAAGGGGATCCGCATTGACTCCGGTGACTTGGCCTATCTGTCCAAAAAAGCACGTAAAATGTTAGATGCCGCCGGACTTTCCGATGCCATTATCGTCATGAGCAATTCCCTGGATGAATACACCATCAGCTCCATCATTGAGCAGGGAGGCTGCGTGGATTCCTTTGGGGTAGGGGAGCGGCTGATTACCGCTAAAAGCGACCCGGTTTTTGGTGCCGTGTACAAACTGGTAGCCGTACATCGTGACCAGGCGGTGATTCCCAAAATCAAAGTGTCCGAGACCTTTGAAAAAATCACCAATCCGGGGCGCAAACGGGCCTGGAGAGTCTTTGACAAAACGGGCCATGCGCTGGCAGACCTGCTGACCACAGAAGACGAAGATCCCCGTACGATGGATGAATTCCCCTTTGTGGATACCCAGCGGCCCTGGAAAAAATTGTCATTTAAAAATTGTACCTTCCGTGAACTCCAGGAAAAAGTACTGGAAAACGGGAAACGAACCCATCCCTCCCCGTCCTTAGACGAAATCCGTGCCTTCGTCAGAAAGCAGCTGGATACGGAAATATGGCCGGAAGAGCAGCGCTTTGCCAATCCTCATGTGCATTACCTGGATATGAGTCCCAAATACTACAAGATGAAGATGGGGCTGTTGGCAGCGGCTAAAAAGACGCGGGAAGAAAGTAAATAAGCGTACTTGCTTGAAAATAAATAGACAGATTTAAAGGAGGAAATGGCCATGAGTAAGAAAGACCTAGGCGTTATGCCGTACACGTTCCCTATGCCGACGTTAATGATCGGCACGTACAACGAGGATGATTCTGTGGATGTGATGATGATGGCCTGGGGCGGCGTCTGTGCTGAAGACATGGTAGCGCTAAACCTGGAAGAGAGCCACAAGACGGTGGCCAACCTGCGCAAGCGCAAAGCTTTTACCCTGGCGGTTCCCAGCGTGGAAACCATTGAAGCCTCCGACTTTTTTGGCATTGCTACCAGCAATAAAATGCCGGACAAATTCCAGCGGTCTGGGCTGCATGCGGTAAAAAGCGACAAAGTGGATGCCCCTGTGATTACCGAGTATCCCCTGACCATGGAATGCACCGTGGAAAAATTCGAAGAAGAACCGTATGGCCTGCGTATTTTGGGCCGGATTGTCAATACCCTGGCGGATACTTCCGTCCTGGATGAAAAAGGCAAAGTGGATGCGGGTAAATTACACGCTTTTGCCTTTGACCAGATGCGGAGCGGCTATTATGCCGTTACGGAAAAAGTGGGACAGGCCTGGAATGCAGGGGCCAAGCTGATGAAAAAATAAGACGAGGCTGACTATCTTAGCAGGTCGAACTTTCGGCCTGCTTTTTTTCCGCCTGAAAATGGGGTACAATAAAGAAGATACTTTGAACCATAAAGGATGTCCAGGATGATGCAACAACGTAACACGATAACAGGCTGGCGGCTGCTCTTTCAAAGCCTGCGGGAATTTAAAACGGTAAGTCTGCTTACACCACTTCTCGTTATGGGAGAAGTGGTCTTTGAGGCGCTCATTCCCTATGAAATTGCGCTTTTGGTCAATGACCTGAAAGCCGGCTGTGATTTGCACCGCATTTTGCACTACAGTGGGATTTTGCTTCTGATGGCACTTGCAGCGCTCTTATTTGGGTATGCTGCGGGCCTGACTTGCGCCAAAGCTTCCTGCGGTTTTGCCAAAAATTTACGGCAGGATCTTTTTTACCGGATTCAGGGATTTTCCTTTTCCAATATTGATCATTTCTCCTCCGCTAGCCTGGTGACACGTCTGACTACGGATATTCAGTATATCCAGATGGCCTTTATGATGCTGGTACGGACCGCCTTTCGTGCACCGTTTAATTTGGCACTCTCTGTTTTCATGGCCTATTATATGGGCGGCATCATGGCCATTGGCTTTTTGGTAGTGATTCCGGTCCTTGGCTTTGCCCTGTACAAAATTGCTTCTGTGGCCGTACCGCTTTTGGAACAGGGATTTCCCCAGTACGATGCGCTGAATCACGCCGTAGAAGAAGATCTGAAAGGAATCCGGGTGGTAAAGTCTTTTGTCAGGGAAGATACCGAAATCGCTAAGTTTAATACCACAGCCCGCAAGGTGCAGCATCTCTTCACCCGGGCGGAACAGTACATTGCCCTCAACAATCCGGTGATGCAGGTGTGCGTATACGGCATTATGCTGTTTCTTTTGACCGTGGGATCCCGGCTGATTATTACGACACAGGGACAACTGCTGGATATTGGGCAGTTTGCTACACTATTGACCTACAGTTTTCAGATCCTCGGATCGCTGATGATGCTGTCCATGATTTTTGTTATGCTTACTTTTACCAGAGAATCCATCCAGCGGGTGGAAGAAGTCCTGGGGGAAGAAAGTACCTTACGCTCCCCGGAAAATGGGATTACCAGCGTTACGAATGGTTCCCTGGTCTTCTCCCATGTCCAATTTTCCTACGAAAAAGGACAAAGTGAAGCCGTTCTTCAGGACATCAATTTACAAGTTGCCAGCGGAGAGAGCCTGGGCATTGTAGGGAGTACAGGCAGTGGTAAATCCAGTCTGGTGCAGCTGATTCCCCGTTTGTATGACATCACAGGCGGCAGCCTTTTGGTCGGCGGCGTGGATGTGCGACAATATGACCTGACTGCATTGCGGGATGCGGTAGCCATGGTACTCCAGAAAAACTTGCTCTTTTCCGGTACTATTGCTGATAACCTGCGCTGGGGCAATCCTAAAGCCACGCTGGCAGATATGCGGGAAGCGTGCCAATGGGCCCAGGCCGATAGTTTTATCCAAAAATTCCCTAAGGGCTACGACACTTGGGTGGAGCAGGGCGGACAAAACTTTTCCGGTGGGCAGAAGCAGCGGCTCTGCCTGGCCCGTGCTCTGCTCAAAAAGCCAAAGATTCTGATCCTGGATGATTCAACCAGCGCGGTGGATACCCGGACGGATGTCGCTATCTGGAAAGCCATGGGACAAGCTCTGCCCGGTACCACCAAGCTGATTATTGCCCAACGGCTCAGTTCCGTAGCTGGCTGCGACAGGATTCTGGTATTAGACAAGGGGCGCGTTGCCGCCATAGGGACGAGAGAAGAACTATTGCATTCCTGCGAATTGTTTAAAGAGATGGCCCAATCTCAGGCAAGGGAAACGGAAGAACCAATTGCAGCAAAGCAGGACGGGGGTGACTTGGTATGAAACCCTCTAAGCAAGTGTGGAGCTGGAACGTTGCCAAGCGGCTTTTTATCACATTGTGGCAATTTTATCCCCGGCTTTTGCCGGCCATTATGGTACTGATTGTACTCAATGCCAGTATTATGTCCATTCCTGCCGTATTTATGCAGCGTGTGGTCGCGATTTTAGAAAATGCCTGGACGACGCACCTTTCCTGGGACGTAATTCGCCCAGCGATCTATCACTATGTCTTTATTTTGGCTGGTTTTTATGCTGTTGCCCTGTTGTCCAATATTGCGTACAATCAGTTGCTGGCCTTTTTTACCCAAGGCGTCTTGGATAAATTTCGGGAGAAAATGTTTTCCCATATGCAAAAGCTTCCTATGAGGTATTTCGACACTCATAAACGGGGCGACATTATGAGCACCTATACCAACGATGTGGAAGCCTTGCGGCAATTTATCAACGAAGCATTTCCCCAACTCTGCATAACGGTGGTTTCTCTTGTGGCACTATTTTGTATTATGGTGTATTTTTCCGTCTGGATGAGTCTGGTGGTTCTGGGCGGCAGTCTGCTGTCTATTGAAATCACCCGAAAAATCGGGAGCCGCAGTGCCCGTTATTTTATGCAGGCACAAGAAACGCTGGCTGCCACCGAAGGCGTTATGGAAGAAACCATTAACGGCAGCAAAGTGATCAAGGTCTTTACCCATGAAAATGAGGCAAGGAAAGCGTTTGATACAGTAAACACTGAACTTTACAATGCTTTATACCAGGCCAACCAATACTCCAATACCCTGATGCCCATCTTAAATAATGTAAGTTACCTGATTTACATTGTGGTGGCATCCACCGGAGGCGCCTTTTTGGAGTGGGAGGTACCCAATGTATCGCTTTCCGGACTCCCGTTTTCCCTGGCTGTCATGATTCCTTTTCTAGGTATGAGCCGGCAATTTGCTGCCAGTATCCAGCAGATATCGCCCCAAATCAATGCGGTGGTTATGTCCATGGCCGGTGCCAGTCGTATTTTCTCCCTGTGGGATGAAAAAGAGGAGATTGACGAGGGTACCGTGACGCTGGTGCCTGTGGCAACAGGAGCAAAAGACGGCCGAAAGGCCTGGAACTGGAAAATCCCCAGCCCTACGGAGGATATACTGCGCCCGCTGCGCGGAGAAGTGACATTTCAGAATGTGGATTTTTCTTACAGTGTTGATAAACCTGTTTTGCATCAAATCACGCTAACGGCACGCCCCGGACAAAAAATTGCCCTAGTAGGGGCTACCGGTGCCGGGAAAACCACCATCACCAATATGCTAAGCAGGTTTTATGAGATTGCAGGGGGCACTATTACCTATGACGGGATCCCTCTTAACCAGATTCAAAAAAGTGCCCTGCGTAAATCGCTGGGGATGGTTTTGCAGGATACCGTACTCTTTACTGCTACCGTCATGGAAAATATCCGCTATGGGCGGCTGGATGCCACGGATGCAGAGTGTATTGCGGCAGCTAAACTTGCTGGCGCCCATGATTTTATCCGCCATTTGCCCCAAGGATACAATACCATACTCTACGGTGCGGGAATGAGCCTTAGCCAGGGGCAGTGCCAGCTCCTTGCGATTGCCAGAGCCGCCGTGGCCGATCCGCCTGTGATGATTCTGGACGAGGCTACCAGTTCCATTGATACCCGTACGGAACAGATCGTGCAGCAAGGGATGCGCCGCCTTATGGAAGGGCGCACGGTCTTTATTATTGCCCACAGACTTTCCACGGTGCGGGGCGCTGACCAGATTCTGGTTTTGGATGGAGGAAGGATTATTGAACGGGGGAGCCACAAAGAGCTACTGCAAAAAATGGGAATGTATTACCAGCTTTATACAGGAGCGTTTGAATTGGAATAAGGTGCGGTTTAAGTAGTCAAAGGGGATGAAACTATGTGGATTGCAGGATGGCAGAAGCTGTCTTTGGTGGACTATCCGGACAAAGTCGCTTGTACGCTCTTTACAGGAGGGTGCAATCTACGCTGTCCCTATTGCCACAATAGCGAGCTGGTGGCGGGGAATTTTCCCCGTGTGGATGAAAATGAGATTACATCCTATCTGGATAAACGCCAGAATATTTTGGATGGGGTGGTGATTTCCGGCGGGGAACCCTGCATGCAACCGGACTTGCTGCCATTTTTAAGAGAGTTAAAAAAGCGGCAGCTGCTGATCAAGTTGGATACCAATGGGTGTTACCCTGCCGTACTGGAAGAGATTTTACAGGAAAATTTGGCAGACTATGTGGCTATGGATTTTAAAACGTCCCCACAGGATTACCCCATGATTGCGGGCAATCTCTCCGTGGATTTTTCTGCCATTGCCCGAAGTCTCAGGCTGTTGCTTTCTAAGACGGCCAAGTTTGAGCTTCGTACAACGGTTGTAACACCCCTGCATACGGAGAAAAATTTTATCCAAATCCGTGATTATCTCCTGCCCCTTGTGCAAACGTACCATAAAAAGATCCCTGCCTTTTATCTCCAGGCGTTCAAAGATACAGAAACCGTTCCCTTTGGGGGATTTACTGCCCCGGATAAAATTGTGTTAGAAAAATATGCAATGCTCCTTGAACCAGTGGCAGAGCGGGTAAATCTGCGCGGCGTATGATACAATATGTTGTATGCAACGTTGTATTTGCATCTATATATTGACATTTCTTGCTGAACCACCTACAATAGAGGAGCAACTAAACAGAAATAAGTACCATAAAAACAGAAAGAGGGAATGGCAGCCATGTATTCAGTGGTTAAAAGAGACGGAAAGGTCGTTGATTTCAACGTTAATAAAATCAGCGCCGCAATTACCAAAGCATTTCAAGCACTTCAAAAAAATTCACATCCCAGCATTATGAATATGTTGGCACTACAGGTAACTGCCGATTTTGAAAATAAAATCAAAAATGACCGGATTAGCGTGGAAGATATTCAGGACAGCGTAGAAAAGGTATTGTCCGATGCCGGGTATGCAGATGTAGCTAAGGCCTATATCCTGTACCGTAAACAGCACGAACAGGTCCGTAACGTAGGCACCGCCCTCTTAAACTACGAAGAACTGGTGAATAACTACCTGAAAGTCAACGACTGGCGGGTAAAGGAAAATTCCACTGTGACCTATTCCGTAGGCGGGCTGATTTTAAGCAATAGCGGAGCCATTACTGCCAACTATTGGTTAAATAACATCTACGACAAAGAGATTTCTGACGCCCATAAAAGCGCTGCCATGCACATCCACGACCTGAGCATGCTCACAGGCTACTGCGCCGGTTGGAGCCTGAAACAGCTGATTCAGGAAGGACTGGGGGGCATCCCCGGGAAGATTACCTCATCTCCTGCCAGCCATCTGTCCACCTTGTGCAACCAGATGGTGAATTTCCTGGGCATTATGCAGAATGAATGGGCGGGGGCCCAGGCCTTCTCGTCCTTTGATACCTATCTGGCGCCCTTTGTGAAAAAGGATAATTTGTCCTACAAAGAAGTGAAACAGTGCGTCCAGTCCTTTATTTACGGCGTGAATACCCCCAGCCGCTGGGGCACCCAGGCACCTTTTTCCAACATTACGCTGGATTGGACCGTGCCGGAGGATCTCAAGAATGTGCCGGCCATTGTAGGCGGCAAGGAATGTGATTTCACCTACGGGGACTGCAAAAAAGAAATGGATATGGTGAACAAAGCCTTTATCGAAAACATGATCGAAGGCGATGCCAATGGACGGGGATTCCAATATCCCATTCCCACCTATTCCATTACCCGGGATTTTGACTGGAGCGATACGGAAAATAACCGACTGCTCTTTGAAATGACCGCTAAATACGGCACGCCGTACTTCTCCAACTATATCAATTCCGACATGAAACCCAGCGATGTGCGTAGCATGTGCTGCCGCCTGCGTCTGGATCTACGGGAACTGCGGAAAAAATCCGGCGGCTATTTTGGCAGCGGAGAATCCACCGGCAGCGTAGGGGTTGTTACCATCAATATACCACGGATTGCCTATTTAGCCAGCGATAAAGCAGATTTTTATCAGCGGCTGGATCACATGATGGATATTGCGGCTCGCAGCCTCAAAATCAAGAGGACTGTTATCACGAAACTTCTGGATGCCGGCCTGTATCCGTATACCAAGAGATATCTTGGCACCTTCAAGAACCATTTCAGCACCATCGGGCTGATTGGGATGAACGAGGTAGGCCTCAATGCCAACTGGCTGCGCAAAGATCTGACCCACCAGGAGACACTGGACTTTACCCGGGAAGTACTCCTACATATGCGGGAACGGCTTAAAGGGTACCAGGAAGAATACGGGGATTTGTACAACCTGGAAGCGACGCCTGCTGAATCCACTACCTATCGACTGGCAAAGCACGACAAAGCCACTTATCCAGATATTATCACTGCCAATGAACATGGTACGCCATATTACACTAATTCTTCCCATCTGCCCGTTGGTTATACGGAAGACCTGTTTACGGCGCTGGATATGGAAGACGACCTGCAGACCCTTTACACTTCCGGTACTGTATTCCACGCCTTCCTGGGCGAAAAACTGCCAGACTGGAAGAGTGCAGCAGGCCTTGTGAAAAAAGTGGCGGAAAATTATCGCCTGCCGTATTTTACCCTGTCTCCCACCTACAGCGTGTGTGCCGATGATGGCTATATCACCGGCGAACACTTTACCTGCCCCATCTGCGGCAAAAAGACCGAAGTCTACAGCCGCATTACCGGCTACTACAGGCCTGTGCAGAATTGGAACGATGGGAAGGTCCAGGAATTCAAGGACCGCAAGATGTATGACCTGACACATTCTCATCTGGAGCACAGCGGCCCCATTGCCGTAGATAAACCAGAGCGGCAGCAATTTGTAAAAGCAGATGTGGCGTCCCCTGTAGAAGCACAAGAAAATTCCTGGCTGCTCTTTGCCACCCATACCTGCCCCAACTGCAAGATGGCTGTCAAGGAGCTGAATAAGCATGGACAAGATTTTACGGAAATCTTTGCCGAAGAGCATCCGGAGATGGCGGAAAAATACCAGGTACAGAGCGCTCCCACGCTGGTAGTCAAAAACGGTGGGGAGAGTAGTAAAATCGAAGGCTACGGTCCCATTCGTGCCTTTATCCAGCAGCAAGGACTATAAAAGGGTGTATGTCCCTATATATGAGTAAGGAAAAACAGCGTTTGCGGACGCTGTTTTTTCTGTTTCCAAGTCTTGAATGATTGCATGGAGCCATCAGGAGACTTATAATAAGAATCATAAAATGATATGTATTTTCTAAGGGGGCATTGCCATGACGGAGAAGCTCTACGAAAAAGATTCCATGCTGCGGTCGTGTACAGCTACGGTAACTGACTGCCAGCAAAAAGATGACCATTATGAAATCAGCCTGGACAGGACCGTGATTTTCCCGGAAGGGGGCGGGCAGCTGTCAGATCAGGGACTTATTAACGATATACCTGTTTATTATGCGGCAGATGACGGGGCACAAGTCTTGCATTACACCAGGAAACCGCTCCCTGTAGGGACGCCGGTTACCGTTACGCTAAACTGGGAGGTGCGTCTTGACCGGATGCAGCAGCACTGCGGGGAGCACATTCTTTCCTATGCGTTCTGGAAAACCTGCGGCGCCAATAACGTAGGCTTTCACATGAACGAAGACAGCGTGTTCATTGATCTAGATCAGGAGATCGACGAGGAAACGGCAAAGAAAGCGGAGCTGGCCGCCAATGCGTGCGTTTGGGCCAATGAACCAATCCGGGTACATTTTGTCCAGGATAGTGAACTGGGGAACTATCCGCTGCGGAAACAAAATGACAAACTGCGGGGCACCATCCGCCTGGTAGATATTCAAAATGGGGATATTTGTACCTGCTGCGGAACACATCCTCCCTTTACCGGTATGGTGGGCTCTATCCAGATTCTACGCTTTGCCCATCATAAAGAGGGCAGCCGGATTGAATTTCTGTGCGGGAAACGGGCTCTTACGGCCATGCACCAGCGCAATGCACTCCTGGAACAAACCAGCAATTTTCTAAGTGTGAAAGTGGACGATGTCCTGACCGCTGTAGAAAAGCTGCATCGGGAAATTGCACACTTAAAAGAAACTGTTCGGAATAAGACCATAGAATTTCTGGCGGCGGAACTGCCTAAGGTCGTAACACAATCCCCTCAGGCAGGCAACGGGACAAAAGTGGTGTTGCTGACGCTGGAAGCCTCTGTGCAGGACGGAAAAAGCGCTATGAAGCTCCTAAGCCATACTCCGCATATTCTGGCTGGTGTGCTGACCAAGGACGGAACTAAGATCATGTACCAGTTTGCCCTGACGGACGGTGCAAAGGGTGACTGTAAACTATACTGCCAACTGGCGGCAGCCCTTTATCAAGGCAGAGGCGGCGGACGCTGGGAAAGCGCCCAGGGCGGCGGCATTGCCGGTGCTGATTGGAAGGAGCGAGCAGCTTTACTAAAACAGCAGATCCTCCAGGCTATGGATAGTCCCCAATAAACTGTTGTTGCAATACACCGGTAGAAGGAACCTACGATTAGTGAAATTTCATGGTATAATACGGTAAAGAAATGGTGAAAGGGTGATCTTTATGCAAAGTCGGTTTTTTACCTCTTTTTTGATGGTCAGCGATTGGAAAACCGTCCTGTTCTTAGTGATTCTGGCAATTATTTTTTACGGTATCCATATCTTATACCATAAGAGGCAGATAGATTTTTCCCTCGTCGTGATCATCGGCATGGCAGCGGGAGCGCTTTTGGGTTTGGGCATGCAGTTTGTGGCCGGCTTTCCTAATGACCCCATGAAAGTAACCTTCGTTAAGGAGACCACCAACTGGTTGCAATTATTTGGGAACGGCTATATTGACCTGATCAAAATGATTGTGATTCCCTTGGTTATAATTTCCATCGCCCACGTGGTGGTAAACATGGAAGAGGGGAAGAGCATGAACCGCCTGGTTCGCCGAACTCTACTGGTGACGCTTTGTATGACAGCCATCTCCGCTTGTATGGGGCTAGGCTTTGGGATGCTGTTCCATGTGGGAGAAATCGGAAATGCAGGGGCAGCAACTGCCAAAGCAAAGACCGTTATGAGCGTGGCATCTACCCTCAGGGCGCTGATTCCTGGCAATCTGGTAGGCTCCATGGTCAGTAACAATGTCATCGGCATGGTGATTTTTGGGGCGCTGCTGGGACGCGCTATCTGGTGGATGAAAGCGGATGCCAAGGAGCAGGAAAACCTTTTGCATACGTTTATCAACGGGGCCCACAAGGCCATGATGAATATGACGCTTTTGATTCTGGATTATATGCCCTGGGCGGTCGTAGCTCTTTTGGCCAATACCATTGCCCAGAAAGGGCTGTCCAGTATCCTGAATGTGGGAACATTTATTATAGCCCTGTACGTTGCCCTGGCCGTACAATTTGTGATCCAGATGGTGGCGCTCTCTTTGCATGGTTTAAGCCCCATTCCTTATGTACGGAAAAGCATAACACTGCTTATATTGGCCTTTACGTCCCGTTCCAGCGCCGGCTGCTTACCGGTCACGGTAGAGACCCTGACGGGAAAATCGGGCGTAGATTCCAGTACAGCCAATTTTGTGGCAGGGTTTGGTACAACCGCTGGCATGCAGGGCTGCGCCGGGGTATTTCCGGCCATGCTGATTGTCTATGTGTGCCGTTTAACCGGAACACCGCTGGATGCGACGATGCTAGTGATGGCGGTTATCGTGGTGACGCTGGGCTCTTTAGGCATTGCAGGGATTCCAGGGACAGCTACCATGGCTGCTTCTGTGGCATTATCCGGTGTGGGAATGGCTTCTTCCTTTAGCCTGATCGGTCCGATTCTTGCTATTGATCCGCTGATTGACATGATGCGGACGCTGCTGAACGTATCCGGATCGGTGACCAATGCCATTATGGTGGACCGGCAGCTGGGCACCTTAAATCTGGACGCCTATCAGAAAGAGTAACTGCGTTTGAATAAAATAAAGAAGGATGCTAACCAATGAAAAAGAAACTGTTATCGTTGTTGTGTGCCAGCCTGTCAAGTATGGGTGCCGTGGGATATGCCCAATCGGCAGACCAGGAGATTGCTGCTGTGCTGTCCTACGGGTTTGTGGACCTGGAAGGGGCAAAACCATCTGCTATTATCGTGGAATATAAAAAGCCGGTACTGGCGTCGTCCATTTCCAAAAATACCTTTGCAGTGGAAGATTATGCCAAGCAGCAAATTGCAAAAAATGGTTTTCAGGCGGCCATAGAACGGGATGGGGATGCTACGCCAGGTAACGAAGGGGAAATTACTCGTGTCTACGTCAATAGTGAAGCGGAACCCTCGAAAAAAGGCGGTACGGCGGAAGGAAAGTATGTCATCCTGGAACTGAACACCAACTATATGCTCAGCGGTCAGAATCTCATGTATACGACGTCCATGCTGGCCGGGGTGAAACAAACGCTCCCGGTACAAGCAGCAGATGGGAAGACCATCCAACCCGGGGATACATTCATTCGTAACTACACGGAAAGTGAGGAAACAGATACCCGGAAGGGCAAAGATACGCGCATTGAAAAAGGGTTTGCCAAGGCAGAAGAGGGCGCGCAACACGAGAAACAGACTCGTACGGTTATTATGGCGGACCCGAAAAAAATTATCCTGCCGCAATTTGCCCCTGGCAGTGGGTGGACGCTCCATCGGATAGAGGATGGCAATGCTTTTGCCGCCACCCATTGTTACAGCGAATATACCGGGGAGTATACGGACTTTTCCCTGCCCTATGCAATATATGTACCGGACGCAAAAGCTCTGGAAACATACAAAGGCAAAATTCCTGTGGTGCTCCATATGGAACATGCCGGAGCCAATAGCACCGATCCCATGGTGTCTCTTACGTCTTCCATGGCGGCAGCCAAATTGACGAATCCGGCATTTCAGAAAAGACATCCTGCCATTGTCCTTGTGCCCCAGGTTGATGATGCCCATCGTTCCACCAACGACTATGTAGCCTCCAGTGACGCCAATACGGCGGCGTGGGAGCTATTAGATGCCGTGCTGAACCAGTATAAAGCCTATGTGGATACCAGTCGGATCTACGGCACTGGCCAATCCATGGGCGGCATGCTGCTGCTGAATATGGCGGCCCAGCGGGATAATTTCTTTGCCGGGATGGCGCTGGTAGGAGCCCAATGGTCCAATAACTACGATAAATGGGTGGAAAACAGCAATTCCCCGGCCCGCACGCCGGAAAATGATCCTACCACCTTTAATGGCTTTGGTCTGGATAAAGACAATTACCAGAACTGGTACTATATGATCTCTGATGATAATATTCTGGTGCATACCTGCACAGGAGATCCTATGGCAACGGGGGAATGGAATGCGGTGAAAGACTATTACCAGGCTGCTGGCAAAACCATTGCCACAGCATCGCTTGATCCCTACGAACCCCTTTCCCGGCAGGAGACCATTGACTGGAAATTGACACGGCAGCAAAATGATAAACCGGGTGGCGGCATTTTGTGGGGAGCGTTTACCCGTGGCGCCCATATGTCCACGTGGAAATACGGGTACCAGCTGGATAATCCGCTGGAGTGGCTTTTTGCGCAGCGCCGCAGCACAGAAATGAAACGGGGTAAACTGGAACAATTAAAGCGGCCCTGGCTAGGGCGAGATGCAGCAGGAAAAATTCTACCTGGTTCCGGCACGGCCGGTCTGAATTCGGCCCAATACACACCGGAAGGCGCCAGCCCCGTTTATAAAGAAGGCTGGACACCGGAAAGCGTACGAAAGGCAATCGCGAAATCTTAAACAGGGAGGTGCGCCATGGAGAAACAAACCGTCTATACCCCGGAATATCTTCGCTATCTGGAGCTGTTATCCAGAGAATATCCTACCCAGGACGCCACATTTACGGAAATCATCAATCTCCAGGCCATCGTGAACCTGCCCAAAGGGACGGAGCATTTTATGAGCGATGTCCACGGGGAATATGAAGCCTTCCAGCATTTGCTGAATAACTGCGCCGGGGTAATTCGGGAAAAGGTGAAAATGCTTTTTCCAGATATGCCGGCCAAAGAGCAGGATGATCTGTTAACGCTGATTTATTATCCAAAGGAAAAACTGGATCTCCTGCGCCGGGAAGGATCCATCACTGACGAATGGTACCGCACTGTTTTAGAATACATGCTGGACGTAGCCAAGCTGGTTTCTTCCAAATATACCCGGAAAAAAGTGCGGAAGGCTATGCCAGAAGATTTCCGCTTTATCATTGATGAATTGCTCTATGCCCAGCCGGACGAGGATCAAAATCAACTGGTGTATCACCGGAAGATTATTGATTCTATTTTGGAAACCGGCAGCATCCGGCAATTTATCTATGCCCTTGCTAAACTGATTAAGCAACTGGCCGTGGATCATCTGCACATGATCGGGGATATTTATGATCGGGGCCCTCATGCGGACAAAATCATGGATGCCCTGATGCAGCACCACAGCCTGGATATCCAATGGGGCAACCACGATATTTTATGGATGGGGGCGGCGGCAGGGCAGGAAGCCTGTATTGCCAATGTGCTGCGCAACAATATCCGCTATGACAACTTAGAAATCCTGGAAAACGGATATGGCATCAGCCTGCGGGATTTTGCCCTATTTGCCTTAGAGACGTACAAAGAGGACGATGGCATTCCCCCGATGGTAAAAGCCATTAATGTCATTACATCCAAGCTGGAAGGGCAGGTGGTATTCCGGCATCCTGATTACAATATGGATGACCGGCTGCTCTTCCACCATATTCACTGGGAGGAGGGGACGGTTGACCTTGGGGGCAAATCCTACGAGCTCACGACCAAGGACTTTCCTACGGTGAATCCCCAAAATCCCTATGCCCTTTCTCCGGAAGAACGTCAAGTGATGACGCGGATCCAGAATGCATTTCTGGAAAGTGAACGCCTGCAGCGGCATATGAAATTCCTCTACAGCCATGGTTCCATGTACAAATGCATGAACAACAACCTGCTATTCCATGGCGGACTACCCTTAAACGAGGACGGCAGCTTCAAAGAAATTTATCTTGACGGGATTCCCTATAAGGGGCGGGCCTTTATGGATAAAGCAGACGCCATGGCCCGGCAGGCTTACCAATTGCGGGATCCCATGAGCCTGGATTATATGTGGTATCTATGGTGCGGTGCGGATTCCCCGGTTTCCGGGCGTGTGGTGAAAACCTTTGAGCGCAGCTACATCAAGGATGAAAGTACCTGGAAAGAACCCCAAAACGCCTATTACCGCCTGAACAAGGATACGAAGGAATGCGAAAAAATCCTTCATGAATTTGGGATTGATTCCCCCCAGGGGCACATCATTAACGGCCATACGCCGGTGAAGGTGAAAAAGGGGGAGAGCCCTGTCCGGGCAGGAGGAAAAGCCATCTGCATTGACGGGGGCTTCAGCAAGGCCTACCAGAAATCTACGGGAATTGCAGGCTATACGCTGATTTTTAATTCCCACGGCATCCGGATCAAAGCCCACTATCCCTTTAAGGATGTGTACCAGGCCCTCATGAACAATGCGGACATTGATTCCGTCTCCACACAGGTAGAAATGGAACCCAAACGGGTGATGATCGGCGATACGGATAACGGGAAAAAAATTTTACAGCTCATTCGGGACCTGAAGGCTCTGTTGCATGCCTATCGGCAGGGTATTCTGATTTCCAGGCTGCGGTAGCGCTTTTCAAAAGATGAACAAAATGATATGATACCTATTGAAGGATTGCAATAAAAATTATAAGGGGGAGTTTCTATGTCACTGAAATTCTATCAATGCAAAAAATGCGGAAAGATTATTGCCATGATTAAGCCATCTGCTTGTCCCACAATGTGCTGCGGAGAAGAAATGGCGGAGTTGGTAGCCAATACTGTGGATGCCGCCAAGGAAAAACACGTACCTGTGCTGGAACAAAATGGCAATCTGGTCACTGTTACGGTAGGCTCTGTAATCCATCCCATGCTGGAAAACCATTATATCCAGTGGATTGCCCTGGAGACCAAAAAGGGCTTCCAACGGTTGGAATTGCAGCCCGGAACAGAACCCAAGGCTACCTTTGCGCTGGTGCCTGGGGATGAAGTGGTAGCTGCTTATGAATATTGCAATCTCCATGGCCTGTGGAAAGCCGTAAAGTAATCCTAAAAATTAAATCCTATGCCTTATGACGGATGCTCACTCGAGCATCCGTTTTTCCTTTTCTTGAAGATCCTGAAGCGGTTTACAGAGTCTATAAAAACAGTTTTTTTCTGATAACTAGTTGTAAAAAGTCTGTTTTGGGCGTAAAATACAGATGGAAGGATAATATTAAATTTATCATAAATAAGAGTAGTATTGGTAAAATAATAAGAAGACAGGGATGGGGGTCTTAGGATGAACCGGTGCTATCAAGTGATCTGGAGCAAGGTACGGCAAGGCTATGTGGTCGTGTCAGAACTTGCTAAGCGTTGTGGTAAGTCATCTTCCCGAAGAAGCAGGCGGACTGCGGCCGTGTTGGCAGCCATATGCCTTTTGTCCATCGGGGGGGGGTACAAGCGTAGTCCGTGCAGAGGACGACAACCAAGTCCACTATGTGAGCATTAATAGTACTAATACAGGATATAATTCCAATCGCAATAATAATGGCGCCACAGGAACTGATGCCATCGCTATTGGTGTCACTGATATCGCTTCTGGCTACGGATCCATTGCGATTGGCCGTGGAAATACTTCTGATAAAAGTTCAGCATTGACACTGGGCATAGATAATCAATCCCACGGTGTTAAAACCGAGGTCATTGGCTATCAGTCCAGTGCTGTTGCCAACAACAGTACTCTCATCGGGAATAATAACAAGATAACAGATACTATCACACATCCTATCAAATCAGGTAGTTCTGGTATATATGCAGAAGATGACATTGTTGTAGGCCAGAATTTAAGCGTTGATGGGAAGCACAATGCAGTCTTTGGAACAAGTTTTAACAATGGGGGAACTACAAAAACCTATGTAGCAGGTGACAATAATGCTGTTATTGGCGTGGGAAATCTTGTAGGATATGTGCAAAATGGAGCCAATGCAGAGCCACAATTGGTAAAACCAACAGACCAGAATGTAGCAGTGGGAATAAGCAACACCATAACTGGCAGAGGTATTGCTGTAGGAAAGAGTTCTAAAATATTGGGGTATCAAGCTTCTTCTTTTGGAGATGCCAATACGATCTATGGCAGTAGTGATGGCGGCGGAGACTGGGGCGTTGCCTTGGGGAGTTATCTAACTGTCAAAGGTGAACAAGCTGTAGCTATTGGAGGAAAAAATACAACTGCTGAAGGATACTATTCTATTGCAGTGGGATCTGGGACCAAAACCAGTGCAAGTTACGCCATCGCCATAGGGAAAGAGGCGAGTGCTACTAAGCAGCAATCAATTGCCTTGGGCTTGAAGGCCGCGGCTTCTGAAAGCTGGTCTATGGCTATTGGTACGAGTTCTACAGCTAGTGGATTGACTTCTACAGCTGTAGGCAGTTTTGGCACTAAAGCCACAGTAAAAAATAGTGTAGCGCTAGGATCCTATAGCATGGCCAATACGGCAAGTGGTGTAGCAGGCTATGATCCCTCTACCAAGGCAGCTTCTACAAATATATCTTCTACGTGGAGAGCAACACTTGCAGCGCTTTCCATCGGTAATACAGAATCAGGGTACACTCGCCAGATTACCAATGTGGCCGCAGGCTATAATGATACCGATGCGGTAAACGTGGCCCAGTTAAAAAAGGCAATAGCGTCTATCACGCCTACTCCTAATCCTGGCGGCCCTACCACGGATACCCGCAATATAGTACAGGTGGGAGAGCACGTAACCGTGGCGGAAGCGCCCAACAGCGACGGCAGCTCCACCTATACCGTTTCCGTTAAGGCAGACGGTGAAATCACAAGCGGCAATACGGGACTTGTCACCGGGGATACAGTGTATCAGGAAACCCGGGTAAAGCAGGACGGAAATTATATTAAGGCTGCCAATACTGCAGGAGGAAATATCACCGCCCTGGATCGGCAGACGAAGCAGAATACGGATGATATTACAAGTATCAACAACCAGGTGAGCAATATAGGATCATCAATTAATAAACTGGGAACTCGGATTAATCGGGTAGGGGCCGGAGCAGCAGCCCTGGCGGCCCTGCATCCTCAGGACTTTGACCCGGATGACAAGTGGGATTTTGCCGCCGGCTATGGGAATTATAAAGATAGCCATGCTGTAGCCATCGGGGCTTTTTATCGACCCACAGAAGATGTGCTCTTTTCCGTTGGCGGCAGTTTTGCCGGCGGGGAAAATCTGGTAAATGCCGGTGTGACATTCAAACTGGGGCAGCATAATAGCGTAGGCCGTTCCAAAGTCGCCATGGCAAAAGAAATTCTGCAATTAAAACAGCAGAATCAGTCCATGCAAAAAGAATTGAACGATATTAAAACGATGCTGCGCACAGGGCATCCTGTAACAGTCTCTGACGTTAATTTCCCGGATGTGCCAAAAGGGCATTGGGCCTATGGGTATGTAAAATACCTGGCCGACCGAGGATACGTAATCGGATATCCGGATGGCTTGTTCAAAGGCGACAGAACAATGACACGGTATGAATATGCCGCCGTCATCTATCGAGCCCTGCAAAAAGGCGCACCTGTAGATGCGGATATGGGGCGGTCTCTGGGTGAATTTGGGCCAGAAATCGAGAAAGTAGCAACAGCCGACCGCTTCCGAGTAGACCGGATCTCCGGCAAGGATACTGACCGGCATAAAGTAGAACGGGTGCGGATTAACGATAAAGACGAGGGCGACGTTCTGCGGGACGTGTATGGATCGAAAATAGAAAAAGCGTAATGGAATATGAATGCTTGATGGCATAAAATTTTTCTTAAAACCTCTTGACGATTTGCCCATTGTATTCTATAATGGTGCATGTGTTCGGGGCGTGGCGCAGTTTGGTAGCGCGCTTCCTTGGGGTGGAAGAGGTCGTGAGTTCGAATCTCGCCGCTCCGACCATTTTCTTGAAACGGAACGCCGCAAAGCTTGCTTTGTGGCGTTTTTTCATGCCAAAAATGCTATAATACCAAGGGATATCATCTGGAAAAACCAGGTATGGGAGGAACAAACAGCATGACTGAGCTGGAAGAAAAAATCCAAAAGAGAAGGACTTTTGCCATTATTTCCCATCCGGATGCCGGTAAAACCACGCTGACGGAAAAACTGTTACTCTACGGAGGTGCTATTCACCTGGCAGGCTCCGTTAAGGCTCGCAAAGCCAACCGGCATGCTGTAAGCGACTGGATGGAAATCGAAAAACAAAGAGGGATTTCTGTTACGAGTTCCGTGCTGCAATTTGATTACGAAGGCTATAGGGTGAATATCCTGGATACGCCAGGGCACCAGGACTTTAGTGAGGATACGTACCGGACGCTGATTGCCGCCGATAGCGCTGTGATGCTGATTGATGCTGCAAAAGGGGTGGAGCCGCAGACGAAAAAACTGTTCTGGGTTTGCCACCGGCGGAAATTGCCGATTTTCACATTTGTAAATAAGTTAGACCGTTACGGCCGGGCACCTATGGATCTTATGGACGAGATCGAAAAGGTGCTGCATATCAATGCCTATCCTATCAACTGGCCCATTGGGGTGGACGGTCACTATATCGGAGTTTACGACCGTTTGAAGGATCAGGTGGAGCTGTTTGACAACGACAGCAGTCATGGTTCCAAAATCTTAAAAAGTACCACAGGTAGTCTGGAAGATCCTGTGATCCGGGAAGCCATTGGAGAAGAGAACCTGGCGCATCTAAAAGAAGATGTTGAACTGCTGGATCTTGCCGGGGACGAATTTGACCTGGAACGGATGCTGCGGGGAGAATTAACGCCGATGTTCTTTGGGTCTGCCATGACCAATTTCGGGGTGCGCAGCTTTCTGGAAAAATTTCTGGAATTGTCTCCTCAGCCGCAGCCCCGCAAATTAAAGGACGGAACGTTGGTGCATCCCGAAGATCCGGATTTTTCTGCGTTTATTTTTAAAATACAGGCCAACATGAACCCGGCACATCGGGATAGGATTTCCTTTATGCGAATTTGCTCCGGTGTTTTTGAAAAAGGCATGACGGTGTGGCACGTGCAGGGGAGTAAACCGGTGAAATTGGCCCAGCCCCAGCAATTTATGGCCCAAGAGCGTACCAGTGTAGAGAAAGCCTATCCTGGAGATATTATTGGGGTATTTGATCCGGGAATTTTCACCATCGGCGATACGCTGTGCAACCAAAAACCGGCCATTCAGTTTGAAGATTTCCCTATTTTCCCACCGGAAATTTTTGCCAAGGTGCAGCCCAAGGATTCCATGAAGCGGAAACAGTTTGAAAAAGGAATTATTCAGCTGGCCCAAGAGGGTGCCATCCAGGTATTTAAACAAAAACATATTGGAATGGAAAGTTTTGTAGTAGGCGTAGTCGGACAATTGCAGCTGGAAGTGCTGGAATACCGTCTGCTCAACGAATACAATGCTAAATTACTGATGGATACGCTTCCATATACGGTAGCTCGCTGGGTGTATGCGGAGGATGCAGAAGCGATCCGGAATATGAAGGGCTTGGACAACAGTATGCTGGTCTATGACGGGCAAAGCCGCCCGGTAATTTTGGTGGCCAATGAGTGGAATCTGAACTGGATTCTGGAGCGTAATCCAGGTATTCATTTCACCGAAGTGCCTTCGGAAGCCAGAGCAATTTAAAGGAGGCGTCCTATGATTGCGGCGCAAAAACCGGTGATGAATATTCTGGGGGTGCCTGTGACTCCCTTTACGATGGAAGAGGCAGTGTCCTGGGTAATGACTCGTACCGGGCAAAAAGAAATCACCCAGGTGGTCACAGCCAATGCAGAAATTATTATGCTGTGCCAAAAGCATCCGGATTACAAAAAACTGCTTCAGGAAGTAGATCTGGTTCTGCCGGATGGCGCTGGCGCTGTTTGGGCTGGCCGAAAGCTGGGCTATCAGGTACCGGAGCGAGTGGCGGGCTATGACCTTTTCTTAGAACTTCTCCAATATAGTGCCCAGCATGGTACAAAACTTTTCTTTTTCGGAGCTGCTCCTGGTATCGGAGAGGCGGCCAAAGCTAAGGCGGAAGCAATGTACCCCGGCGTTAAAATCGTAGGGATCCGTAACGGGTACTTTCAGGAAGGGGAAGAAAAAGCTATTGTACAACAAATAAACGACAGCGGGGCACAGGTGCTTTTTACCGCACTGGGTGCGCCCAAGCAGGAGTTCTGGTTGCATAAATACAGAGATACTCTGGTGCCACCGCTGCGCATTGGGTTAGGCGGCAGTTTTGATGTGCTGGCTGGTAAAGTGCAGCGGGCGCCTCAATGGATGCAAAAGGCTTCCCTAGAATGGCTGTATCGGCTTTACAAGCAGCCCAGCAGGTTAGGGCGAATGATGGCCATTCCCCGATTTATGTTGAAGGTGCTAATGGCACGAAATTCGTGATTTTTGCCTTCTTTTTTTGGACAAAGACAGGCGGATAAGGTATAATCAAATGATGGTGGAGGTGAAGGTGTGACAAAATACACAATCGTAAAGGATGGATATCCCTTAATAGGCAGTACACTTTTCATCACATTACTGGTTTATGCCATGGCCGGTCCGGTGTATGCCGTGATTCCCTTTGTGCTGGCCTGTTATTTTATGTTTTTCTTTCGGGACCGGGTACAGGATATGCCTCAGGATCCTGGCCTTTTGTATTCACCGGCGGATGCTACCGTGGTCAGCGTGGAGGATTTCTATGATAAAGAGTTTCTCAACGAACCGGCAGTCAAAGTGACCATGTTTCTGTCTATCTTTAACATTCATACAAATCGAATCCCTATGGCAGGGACGATTAAATACATGCGGTATACATCTGGAGGCTATGAACCTGCCTACAAGGAGTCGGCACCTATCCGCAACGAGCGGATGGCTGTGGGCATTGATAACGGCAAAAACCGGATTTTGGTTATTGTGATTGCGGGCATCCTGGCACGAAGAATTGTTTCCTGGATCAGCCTGGGCAATAACGTTCGCCAAGGGGACCGCTATGGCATGATCAAGTTTGGTTCCTGCGCAGAATTAGTTATGCCACGGAACGTGGAAATTCTGGTACACAAGGGTGATAAAGTAAAAGGCGGCATAACGCCCATTGGGAGGCAAAGCGTACAATGAATAAACGTATCGTTCCAAACAGTATCAGCGGCCTTAGCCAGCTTTTTGGGCTTATGTCTATTTTTCTGTCCATGGAACAAAAATTTTTCTGGGCGCCGCTATTTATCATTTTTGCTATTCTTGCAGATTCCTGTGATGGGCGTGCTGCCCGAGCTCTTGGTGTCAGCGGGCCGTTCGGAGTGGAAATGGACAGCTTGTGCGATGTATGTTCCTTTGGCATGGCGCCAGCAGTTTTAATCTATTGCTATAGCTTGTCTGCCTACGAGATTTGGGGACAAATTATCGCCGGACTTTTTGCCTTTGGCGCAGCTATGCGCCTGGCCCGGTTTAATGTGAACGTCAGTGCTATCCATGGCTATTTTGAGGGCATGCCGGCACCAGCTGGGGCCTGCATAATGGCTACGTTTGTGCTGGGTGGACTGCAGGTGAGTCCGTTTTTGGTAGCGCTTTTGACACTTTTGGTGGCAAAGCTGATGTACAGTGAAGTACGCTATCCGGATTTTAAGGGGCATGGCAATCCCTTGTTCCGCATTCCGGTAGTACTTGCCTTTATTTTAGGGGCGTTGGTACTTTGGTACCAGCCAGGAGCTTGGCCGTTTGTGATTATGTTTACCTATACAATGTGCGGTGTTCTCAATGCTGTGTACGTGAGATTTACTGGTAGACAAGCTGTATTTAAATAGGAAGAGGAGGATCGGGATTTATGAGTACCTACTTTGATCTGATCATGATTCCTCTCCAGATCCTCATGGTATTCTTTACCATTTATTATTTTTGCATTTCTCTTTTTGGGATTTTGCCTCGAAAAAAGGAAAACAAAATCCTGACGCCGGAAACTACTTTTGCGGTGATTGTGGCGGCCCATAACGAGGAACGGGTGGTTGGGGAGCTGGTGAATAACCTGAAACGGCTCCGTTATCCCGATGAGCTGTATGATATTTTCGTGATTGCGGATAATTGTACGGATCAGACAGCAGCCATTGCCCGTAAAGAAGGCGCAACCGTATATGAGCGAACCAACACGGATCCACAGGAGCAGGGGAAAGGGTTTGCCCTAGCCTGGATGTTCAAAAATTTATTTGCCCTGCCAAGGCAGTATGATGCGGTGTGTATTTTTGATGCCGATAATCTGGTGCACCTGGATTTTCTAAAAGAAATGAATAACCGGTTCTGCAAAGGGGAAAAATTAATCCAAGGGTATTTGGATTCCAAAAACCCCAATGACAGCTGGGTAAGCGGAACCTTTTCCTTGAACTTCTGGATTGTTAACCATGTGTGGCACTTGGCAAAATATACCATTGGCCTGTCTTCTGTTTTTGGGGGTACAGGCATGTGTATTGCTACGGATATCCTGAAAAAATACGGCTGGCGGGCTACTTGCCTGACTGAAGATATGGAATTTACCATGCAGTGTCTCTTAGAAGGGATTCCCACCACTTGGTGTCAGGATGCTATCGTATATGACGAAAAGGTGATTACTTTCAAGCAGTCCTGGAAGCAACGGAAACGCTGGGCCCAGGGGCATTTTGACGTGGCAGAACGCTACTTGTTCAAATTGTTGAAAGAGGGAATCAAGCGGCGGGACATTGTGATCCTGGACGGTGTGATTGATTTGTTCCAGCCCTATTTCTTGTTGCTATCCACACTCTTTTTGCTATGCAGCACCATTTATTCCTACGTACCTTTTTATACCAACGTACTCTATGCGCTATTGCCCTATTCAGTGTGGCAGGTTATCGGCGTGGCCCAATATGTGATCCCGGCGATTATCTTCTTTAAGATTCACGCAGCTCCCAAATCCTGGCTGTGTACCATAGTGTATCCTGTGTTTGTCTGGAGCTGGGTGCCCATTACATTTGCCGGGTATCTTCATCGCCATGAGCATGTGTGGAGCCACACCCTCCACGTGCGCAACATCAATTACAGTGACGTGCTAGTGCCGGAAAATGCTGAAATGGGTCCCAAACAGATTGTATTTCCCAAGAATAAGCAGCAATAATTTCTTGCGTATTTGATGCTGGTAAAATTTAAGAAATTTGCACTTTTGCTAGCATTAGAGTATAATATATGATACCAATTTACTTCTGGGGGTGTACCGGTTTCGACGGGGGTAGATGTGGTGTGATAAGCGAGCTGGGATCCCGCCAACCCCATTAAACGGTGGAAACGCGTTATAAACGCAGACGATTCTTACGCTTTAGCAGCTTAAATGCTAACGTCCTTCTTCTCCCTTCCTGCAGGAGGGGAATGGACGACGCTTGCAGGATACTTTAGTACCATATCCCGGGGGTGCTAGGGGAATTCTACGGGATAGGGTGTTCTGTAGCCCGCCGATAGGCAACAGAGCTCCGAAATAAAGTATGTCGGCTGCGCTCGGAGAAAGTTGCATTGCAATGCTTTCGGACAGGGGTTCGACTCCCCTCATCTCCACCATATTTTTAATTGGCTCTATTACACAAAAAAACCGCAACAGCGTTTATGATGAGGTATGCTGCTGCGGTTTTCTTGTATGGAAAATAGCATAAAACTGCAGGCTAGAGATTGAAGAAGGCAGGGAGAGCATGAAAATAGAGCGGTTGGACCACCTTGTCATCACGACACAAAATTTGAAAGCCTGTTTACATTTTTACAGGGATATCCTGGAGATGGAAGTAGTAGAACAGGCCGGGCGCTATGCTCTGCGTTTTGGAGAGCAGAAATTTAACATTCACCAGAAAAAAGCAGAATTTTTGCCAGCTGCTTCCCACCCTACCTATGGCAGCCTGGACCTATGTCTAGTGGTAGCAGAAACGATAGAGGAGGTCAAAAAAGAAGTGGAACTAAAGGGCTATCCCGTAGAAGTAGGACCTGTAGTGCGCCACGGGGCACTGGGAGAAATGAAGAGCCTGTACCTCAGGGATCCTGACGGTAATCTGGTAGAGTTGTGCCACTACGGAAAATAATTGGGTTTTCCAATGATTTCTGCTATAATAAGGCGTACGGATCATTGTAAGGGATGAGCCGTCCTTTGAATCTGCAAACAAAGGAGACGGGGACCCATGTATTATTTGATTAAAAACCGACTGACAGAAGTATCCATGAATGAATGCTTTGGACAAAAGGACCAGTATGTGGCCGTCATCACTTCCCGGGAGTGGATGAAAAACAAAGAACTCTTCGACCTGGGAATTGATTTGGAACTGGAAGCTGTTGGCATCCGCATTACCAAGGCAGAAGACCAGCTATGAAAAATCAAGCAAAATTTAGTCCATAATTACTTTCTCGCACTGTGGCGGAAAAGGGTAACTTTAATAAAGCTCCCT
>CAJMHI010000008.1 GCA_905213155.1 uncultured Acidaminococcus sp.
GACCTGCTATGGGTCATTTTAATTTTTGCTGTTCAGTTTCATTTTACAATTTACCGAACAAAAATAAATCTCATACAAAAAGAACCGCTGCCCTACTGTAAGAGGTAGCGGTTTTCTTGTATGTTACGAATGAGGATTACCCTGCAAAGAAAGCAGTGAGGCAATCTGCCAAAGCATCCTGATCGGCAGCTGCCATAGTTTCCCGTGCACTGTGCATAGCCAGGAGTGGCACTCCGATATCCATGGTACGTACCGGCACAAGAGCGCTTAGCATAGACCCTAACGTGGAACCGCCCCGGATATCGTTGCGGTTAACAAAGCTTTGATGAGAAATTCCATTTTGCTGGCAAAGTTCTTTGACCACTGCCACGGCTTCTGCATCCCCTGCGTAGCTTTGGGATGCCGCTTGTTTTAATACGACCCCTCCGCCCAGCACAGGTTTATTGGTGGGATCGCATTTGTCGGTATAGTTGGGATGGATTGCATGGGCTACATCTACGCTTAGCATAAATCCTGTACTCAGGTCCTGGTACAGGGTTTCTTCCTCAAAGCCCAGGGTCTGGTAGATCCGCCGCAAAAGATTGAGCAGTACCAGAGAATCAGCTCCCTGCTTCGTATTACTTCCTACTTCTTCATTATCAAAAAGGGCAGCTATGCGCAAGCCATTTTCTCCCTCACTTTTTACCAGACCATCCAAACATCCTTTGACGCTGGTCAGATTATCCAGGCGGCCGCAGGAAAGAAATTCGTTATTGAGCCCCAAGAGGCAGCCTTGTTCCACCGGATAGGCAGAAAGTTCAAAGGAAAGAATATCCTTTGCTTCCATGCTCAGCTCTTTCGCTAAAAACTCCTGGAAAAAAGGTTCCTTGGTATCTTTGTCTCCTAGCAGAGTAAACAATGGCAGCACGTCTTTTTGTTTATTCCATTTGTATCCATCATTAACTTCCCGGTTCATATGAATGGCAAGGTTTGCCATGGTAAGAAGCGGACGTCTAAAATCCACTAGGTAAGTAACAGGATGGAAGGGGTCATTGCCTTTTGTCACTACTTTACCGGCCAGAGATAACGGACGATCCAACCAGGTACTCACAAGCATGCCGCCGTAGCCTTCCACGTTCAGCTGGCCGTACCCTTCTTTTCTGATTTCGGCGGCGGGTTTAATCCGAAAACAAGGAAAATCCGTATGTGCCGCTGCTATTTTTAGTCCGGGTTGTCCCATCTGTCCGGTACGAAACGCCACCAGCGCCGAACCAAACACATTGACATAGTACCGTCCCTCTGGTTCAAGTGCCCATGCTTCCTCCTGCTTCAACTCCTGAAAGCCATAGGTTTCCAAGAGTTTCTCCGCTGTCAGCACCGTGTGATACGGAGACGTGCTGCTATCAATAAAATCCAGAAGTTCTTGCGTGCTTTCTTTCATACACTTACCTCCTTATAATGCCTGTTTTGGGTATCTATCCATCACCTAGCTATCTTCTTGTTTTAGCCGGTACGCCAAAAGGCTGTAGCGTTTCCGGGTACGGTCATTTTCTACCGCTGCACGCAGGGCCTTTTCACTGCCAGCAAGATGAACACTTTTTTTAGCACGTGTAATCGCTGTATAAAACAGATTCCGCTGCAACATAATATAGTGCCCGGCTACCAGCGGCATGATGACCGTGGCATATTCACTGCCCTGGCTTTTATGAACGCTCATGGCATAAGCCAGTCGCAGATCCCCAGCTTCGGCTCCCTCATACACCACATTGCCTTCTTCCGTCCGATCCGGGTATTCCACGGTCACAATTCCGTTTTGGATTGCGAGAATGCGCCCGATATCCCCGTTAAATACGTTTTTTTCATAATTGTTGCGGATCTGCATGACCTTATCCCCTTCCCGGAGGAGGAGAAAGCCGCTGCGCAACTCTTCTTTTTGAGGAGAAGGGGGATTCATACGCTCCTGAATCAGGGTATTTAAGTTTTCTACCCCGCAGAGATTTTTATGCATAGGGCTCAGCACTTGGACACTTTGCCAGGGGGCATTGGCTGCCAATTTGGCATACAACGAAACCACATAGCGCATGGTCTCATCTTCCGTATCAAATTGCCGGAAAGTAAAATCTTTTTCTCCCTTCCATTCCGGCAGCATGCCCTGGTTAATCCGGTGTGCATTGCGAACAATGGGAGATAATTCCGCTTGTCGGAATACATTTTCCAGCCGCACAATGGGCATAGTGCCACTTTTAATAATATCCTGCAGTACATTCCCCGGTCCTACGCTGGGCAATTGGTCCGCATCCCCCACCAAAATCAGGCGGCATCCTAACGGCAACGCTCTTAACAAATTGTACATAAGCACAATATCCAGCATGGAGGCTTCGTCTACGATTACTGCATCAGCCTCCAGGGGATTGTCTTCGTCCCTTCCCCAGAAAGAAGTTCCTCCTTCCTGGGGTGTGTATTCCAGCATACGATGGACTGTCAGGGCAGGTCGTCCTGCACTTTCCGCTAAGCGTTTTGCAGCACGCCCGGTAGGAGCCGCAAGTAAGATTTTGCAACCGGCCTGTTCCATTACGGACAAAATACCTTTGACCACTGTGGTTTTCCCTGTACCAGGCCCCCCTGTGAGCACAAACACACCATGATCTACAGAAGCTTTCACGGCCTCTGCTTGTTCTGGCGCCAGGCGGATACGTTCATCCCGTTCCCATTCTTCGATGATTTTTTTATAATCTACCTTCCAAAGGGCATTGACATTATCCCGGAGCGCAATCAGCCGATGTGCCACGCCGCTTTCTGCCCGGTACAAATATTCCGGGTATACACAAACGCAGTCCCCACGATCTTCTGTGCGGAGCATATTATCAGACAGCAGCTTTTGAAAAACATCTTCAACATCCATGGGATCCAGCTGCAAAATTTGTGCTGCCATCTTGACCAGATAGCGGTCCGGCACACAGGTATGCCCTTGATTGGCACATTGCAGCAAGGTGTAATGAAGCCCAGCCTTTATCCGTTCATCACTTTGTACAGCAAAGCCCAGATGCTGTGCCAACGTATCTGCGGTACGAAAGCCAATGCCGTCCACGTCTTCTGCCAGGCAATAGGGGTTATTACTGATTCGTGTCACCGCAGTACTGCCATACAAAGCTTTGATTCTGGGAGCATAATTGCCGCTGATCCCATTGCTTTCCAAAAAAAATACCAGGTCGCGGGTATCCTTGAGTTCACTGTAGGACGCTACAATGGCTTCCGCTTTTTTCTTGCCGATGCCGCTGACTTCACGGAGCCGCTCCGGTGTCGTTTCAATCACGTGCAGTGTATCCTCGCCAAAGGCATCCACCAGACGCTGTGCCATAGCAAGGCCTACACCCTTTAATACACCGCTGCCCAACATTTTCACAAGGCCCTCTGTTCCTTTTGGAGAAATGGTCTCCCAGCTTTGGGCACTAAACTGCCGTCCGAACTTAGGATGCTCGCCCCATTGCCCCACCAGACGAACGGCTTCACCGGCAAAGGGAGCCTGTCCTTTGTAAACTACAGAGATTGTCCCTACCTCCGGATTTTGTGCTTTAAATACACTAAATCCTCCACTTGCTGCTTGAAAAACAATGGATTTGACTGTAACTTCCAGGGACTCCTGCGTTGCCATAGTTCACCTCAATCTCAAAGAATCCCTAAGGGACATCTCTGAATACATGATAATTTTATCTTAGCATAAAAAAGGAGCTGCCACAAGGCAACTCCAAAACCTTTTTATTTTTTCTCGGAGAACCATTTATCATAGATTTTCTGGTATTCCCCATTCTTCTTTAGCTCCCCAAGGGCCTTATTCAGCTCTTGGGTCAGGGCAGCATTCTTCTTAGAAACAGCTATCCCGTAAAAATCCCCTTTCTTGGGATTTCCTACGATTTTTGCATAAGCACTGCCTCCCTGTTTTAAAAAGTACTGCAATACTGGCAGGTCGCTAATCACCGCATCCGCATTGCCATTTTTCATTTCCAGACAAGCCGCATCGGACGTATCAAAGGTTTTTACCTTAGCGCCCTGAATTTTTTCCGCTTCTTGGGCGCCTGTTGTGCCAAGTTGTACCGCAATGGTCTTGCCCTTCAAATCATTGACTCCGTGAATCGTGGTGTTATCCTTCATGGTAAGTACAGCCAGCCCGGATTCATAGTAGGCATCTGTAAAATCCACCTGCTTTTTCCGCTCATCGGTGATACTCATCCCTGCAATGGCGGCATCAATATTCCCTGCATTCAAGGCGGGAATCAGGGCATCAAATCCCATGCTTTTGACGGTGACCTTGTCATACCCGGCCTGTTTGCCCATGGCCTTAATCAGATCTATATCAAATCCAATATAATCCCCGTTTTTCTCGTCAGGAAATTCAAAAGGCGCAAATCCGGATTCTGTTCCTACGGTAAGTTCTTTTTTTGTTGGTGCTGCACTTTGCTGGGAAGACGAGCCGCAACCAGCTACTGTAACGAGGATAAGCAATGCGCACAACCAATTTATTACTTTTTTCATATACTTTCCACCACCCATTTTAATTTTTGTAACACAAAAATAATATTGGTGTCATTATATAAGCATATGCATTTTTACGCAATAGATTTTAGGAAAGTATACAATATTTTTCATGCTGTCAAGAGTAAGCCAAGTAAGCTGCCTTTTATTTCATTGTAGTTGCGTACAGGCTCCGGTTGCGCCGGATGAGGCCCCAGCATTTTTTCCATCCACACCATATTGTACCAACGACCAAACTTATAGCCGCTATCATGAAATTCTCCTACCATCTCATATCCCAGATGGGCATGAAACTGAACGCTGTTACGTGTCAGGTACTCATCTTCCACTTTAGGATACCCGATACAGGCATTTAGATTCAGCACATGCATTTTTTTTAGAATTTCTTCCATGACATTATATAGTCTCTTCCCTACGCCCTGATGACGCAGCTGTGCATCCAAATAAATTGTGGTCTCCACGGACCAGTCATACGCCTTGCGTCCCACAAAGGCACTGACATAAGAGTACCCGATAATCTGGTTATCCTGCTCCGCTACAATATACGGATATCTTTCCATGGTGTGCTGCATCCTTTGCCGGAATTCCTCTACGGTGGGAACGGTCCATTCAAAGGTAATCACCGTTTTTTCTACGTAATACCGGTAAATCTCTAAAAGTCGCTCTGCATCATCCAATCTGGCATTGCGAAAGGTCACGTCTCCCATTCAAGTCACACCCCAGTTATATAATTCCCTTATAGATCAGTATCCGGTCGCAGGTTGCTACCGGTATTATTTTTTAATAAAGTGAAGCTTTCTATGGACTGCCTGAAAGCCCGCAATTTTAAGTCATAATTAATGGTATCATCCGTCTGGTACCGAATCTGATAGCCGTTACCCTGCGCATTCATCAGGTAAGTATTTACAATAAACAGCTTTTTCAAATCCCCGTCATTATCCGTACTTTCTGCAAGACTGCCATTAAGTGTTCCCACCGTAATGGGTTCATGATGCAATATGGTGACATTAGGAGTATACCGGGTAACCTTTTGGATAAAGGCATTTTCCACCTCTTTTAGTCTTTGAGGGGTGGAATTACCCAATTCTGCGAAGGTATGATCGGAAAATTCGCGTATCATTAAACTATCCGTATGCACGCTGCTTAGCGTCCGTCCAAATAACACATTGTCCGCTCGCACCGTATACATACGCCAACCGCTGGGGATTTCCATCTCATAACCCATGCCTGGTACCGTGAGCAGATTGATATCCGTATATTTCACTTTCGAAAGTGGCAAGTTGGTACAGATGGACTGAAGCGCCATGGCCGCTGCCTGTTGCTGTTCTTCCGGTGCGCTCACATTGACCACCAGCAAAATATTTTTCTGGGGCTGATAGGCCTGCCCGATAACATAGGGTCGATGGGTTTTCTGTTTATCTTTCGGAATCGCAACATAACGGAAAGTATCTCCCAATCGGGTTGTTTGTTGACTGCTTACGGTACTGGCTTCTCCCTGATCTCTTTCTGCTCTTCTTTTACGCAATACATTCCGCAACCTGTCTGCACCGGTAGAAGACAATCCTGATTCCACCACGTTACCCGCTGCATCGGCTGCAGAAATCTCTGATTCCGGAATGTCCTGTACCTTTTGGAGGAATTCTTTAAATTCTTTCTGCTGTTCTTCCGAATATTGTTTCATGGGAACGGACACTGAAATGGGGAGTGTATATAAATCTGCACTGACGAGAAAATCTCCGCCCACCGTAAACCGGATACCAGTGGAAGTATGGTGGATTTCCTTACTTCCTGGCGGCAGTGTTATAGTGTACCCGCCACTTGCCGGTTTATAGGTATTCTTTTTGGTATCAGCTGCTTGCACTGTCGATAGATGTAAAATCATAATACAAAACGTAAAAAATGTGAGGCTCCATGCCTTCCAACTTTTCAATACTACCCCTGCTTTCTTACCTTTACTGCAAGCCCCGCTGGATTTTTACGGGGAATCTATTCGTGACCTGCTGAACCTCGGCCACCGTTTTTTCCAGATCAATGGTGGTAAATTCACCTTTATCCAAAAGAATCTTACCATCTACCAGCACCGTATCTACATCGTAGGAGCTGGCGGCGTACACCAAAAGGGAAACCCTGTCATAACGAGGATACCAGGCTGGGGAATCCATATTGTACAGGACAATATCTGCCTTCTTACCTATAGTCAGTTCTCCCGTATCCGGTACTCCAATGGCAATGGCGCCTAACCGCGTCCCCATTTGCAAGGCTTGTTCTGCTGGCACTGCTTTAGGATTATTCTCCGCTGTTTTAGCTAGCAGTGCTGCCAGCCGCACTTCTTCCAGCATGTCAAGATTGTTATTGCTGCTGGCTCCATCCGTCCCCAATCCAACAGGAATAGATTGCGACAGCATGGCCGACACCGGGGCAACGCCACTAGCAAGTTTCAAGTTGCTTTGGGGATTATGCCCCACCCGGACGTGATTTCGGGCCAAGATCGCTAAATCCGCCTCGTCCACATGCACGCAGTGAGCTGCTAAACAACCGGTAGAAAATACCCCCAAAGATTCCATCAGTGCTATAGGTGACATGCCGTATTTTTCTTTACAGGCTGTGACTTCTGTGGCCGTTTCCGCCAGGTGCATATGGATCTGGGCGCCTAGTTCCTGGGCTTTATCAATCACACGTTCTAGGAAATCATTGGAACAAGTATAGGGAGCATGGGGCCCCAGCATAACATGAATCCGTCCATCACAGGCCCCTTGCCAATTTTTAAAAAGCTGCAAATTTTCCTGGAGGGACATTTCTCCATCTTGTTTGGTTTGGCCCGTAAGGCCGCAAGAAAGTACGGCTCTGAGACCGCTATCCCGCACGGCTTCTGCTACGTTTTCCTCAAAAATATACATATCCGCAAAGGCTGTCGTCCCTGTGCGAATCATTTCTGCCTGCCCTAATAAGCTGCCCCAGTACACAGCCTTCCCATCCAGTTTTTTTTCCATAGGCCAAATTTTTTGCTGCAGCCAGTCCATGAGAGCCATATCGTCCGCATAACTGCGAAACAGCGTCATGGCAACATGCGTATGGGCATTGACCCACCCCGGCACAGCCAGATGATTGTATGCGTTAATGACACGCTTGCCTGTGACCGCACGATTTCCTATATAGGCAATGCGAGAACCTTGGATGCCAATATAATAGGGTTTTCCATCATTTTTTTCCACAAGTTCCGTACCGGCGATCACAATATCATAGTTCATACCTTACGCCCCCTATACATCTGCGAAGTCGTTAAGATGAAATCCCCCATATTCTTTTAATGCTTCCTGGCAGTGGCATTGGCATTCTGGCGGTGTATTGTCGTCAATAAAAGCTTGCATAATTGCTGTAATTTGCCCACTACGTTTCTGCATCGCCTCGGTAACCTCTTCGTGAGATAATTCCCGAATGGAGAGGCCGGATCCCATATTAGTGACCACTGAACAATTCACATAACAGATTTCTGCTTCTCTTGCCAGCACCGCTTCCGGCATATTGGTCATGCCTACCACATCTCCGCCTAGAAAAGCATACACTTTGACTTCCGCCGCCGTCTCATACCGGGGCCCTTCCAAGGCAACATAGGTTCCCTGTTTGCTGTGGCGCAGCCGCAAATTGAGCAGGACTTGGATAAGCTTTTTCCGCAGAGCGGGACAATAGGGCTCGGCAAAGGGAACATGTACCACTTTTCCATTCTGACCATCAAAAAACGTAGCAATACGATTTTTCGTAAAGTCCAGGAGTTGATTGGTCACGACAAAAGTCCCGGGTGGTAGTCCTGGATTCAGGGAGCCAACGGCAGTAAAGGAGAGAATTTCTGTGACGCCTACTTGTTTTAAGGCAAATATATTGGCCCGATAATTGATTTTATGAGGCGGTACGCTGTGGTTTGCCCCGTGGCGTGCCAAAAAATAAACTGCGTTGCCATTTATGCCGCCCTTTAAACATACTACCGTTCCAAACGGTGTTTCCACCGTCATTGTATCCAGCTTACCAAATGCCGCTGCATTTTCGACTCCGGTTCCTCCGATAATGCCAATACTCCGCAACCCAATCACCTCTTCGTGTTATTTTTTTGTACGAGTCCTGCCAATTCCCCAATAGTCTGAATTACATAATCCGGTGTCCCAAACTTGTCAAAAAAGTCCTGGTTAAAAGACGACCAGGCCACTTTCACCGTTTTGCATCCCGCGCGGGCACCGCTTACCATATCAAAGGGGCTGTCTCCTACGGTGAGAACTTCTTCCGGTAAAAGGTGCAGTCTTTCGCATCCTACCAGCATAGGCGTAGGCTCCGGTTTATGATCTGGACACTGTTCATAGCCCACGATTTCTTCTAAATACGGATCTAGATGCAGACAGTGCAATCCCCGCAAACAGGTATCGTGCAGTTTGCTGGTGACGACGATCATAGGAATATGGAGCGCCTTTAGCTGCTCTAGCCCCTCTTTCACGCCTGGGAAAGAGCGAATCATTTTATCATGCCAAGCGTAATTGTGCTGCCGGTAATAAGCGACAATTGTCTCTATTTCCGGTCCTGCAGCAGGGAGCCCTACCAATTGTCCCAAGCCTTCCCGTAACGGCATTCCAAACGTATTGATAATATCCTGATCAGTTACAGCAAGCGTTGGATAAAAATGATCCAACGTCTGATGGAACGTCGCCAGAATCAGCGGTGTGGTATTGGCCAATGTACCGTCAAAGTCAAAAATAATTCCCCTGCAAGCCACAGTGATGCTCCTTTATTTCATAAATCTACATGCCAAATTATACCAAAAAACAAGAAAAAGGTAAAACCGCAATCGTTAGGCAGACTGCGGTTTTACTATATATCCTTATGCTCTTTTGGTTTTGTGCGCCAACTCGTTTAGCCAGCGTGCCAACGTGGGCGGAATCTGGTCTTTCTGCATTTGCCAATGCCAGTTCCCCTGGCTGGTACCAGGGACATTCATTCTACACCCACTTGGGAGTGCGAGAAGATCCTGCATGGGAAGAATCACGGTCTCGGCTCTCCGCGTGTACAGGAGCTGTATCAGCCCTTGAAGAATATCGTTTAACGGGGCATCTTCTGCCAAATTCAGAAGGGAGCGAATCTGTCTCTGCTGCCATGCCGTAAGTTCCTCTTCATACCAGCCCCGAAGCGTATTGTTATCATGGGTACCGGTATAAGCGACGCACCGGGGCTCTGTATCAAACGAAACTTCGCCATCGGTACGGCTCTTCCAATGAAATTGAAGGATTTTCATTCCTGGTAACTGGAAAGTTTGGCGCAGGAGCGATACATCATCGGTAATCACCCCTAGGTCTTCAGCTAGCATAGGAAGTGCTACCGTTTTTTGTATAGTTCTTAGGAATTCACTCCCCGGGCCTTTTACCCACTGTCCTTCTTTGGCGGTTTTAGCACCAAAAGGAACCGCCCAGTAGGCTGCAAACCCACGGAAATGGTCAATGCGCACCGCATCAACCTGGCGGCTCACGCGCTGCAGGCGCTGTTTCCACCAGGCATACCCATCTTTTTCCATGACATCATAGCGATACAACGGATTGCCCCACAGTTGTCCATCTGCGCTAAAATAATCCGGTGGTACACCGGCCACGTGATTGGGCTGTCCTAATGCATCAAGATCAAACAGTTCCTGGTGCGCCCAGCAGTCCGCGCTGTCTAGCGCCACATACATGGGAATATCTCCCAAGAGAGTAATCCCATGCTGCGTAGCATAGTCATGCACCGCCTGCCATTGCCTATCCAGCAAGTATTGGACAAATTTAATATGGTCCACCGTACCGGCTAACTCCTGGTGGACACTTAACAAGGCAGTTTTTTCATGGTGTTTAATGTCTTCCGGCCACTCTTGCCACTTTTTGTCCGTAAAAAATGCGGTAAGTGCTTTATATAGGGCATAATCTTCCAGCCATGCGGCGTTATCCTGGCAGAACTGTTCATAGGCATCCCAAGGAATATGTAGCTGCGGATCATGGCTCATTTTCCACAGAATTTGGGATTTTATTTGCCATGCCTTTCCCCAGGAGTCTGTGAGCGCTGTCTTTTGGGTATATTCCTTCCATAAGGAAGGAGACAACAATCCCTCTTTCCACAATGATTCCAACGAAAGCAGCCGCGTATCCATAGCAAAGGCAGAATCAGATAAATAAGGGGAATCCCCGATAAGAGGCGGCGTAAGCGGGAGGATTTGCCAAACTTTCTGCCCGGCAGCCTGTAAAAAATCTATAAACCGGAAGGCATGCTGATCCAACTCCCCACATCCATAAGGATTGGGCAAGCTGGTAGGATGAAGTAAAATACCGGATCGTTTTTCCTTAGTCTCCCCGCCGCGCAAAATCTGCACGCTAAGTGGCTGTAAATCTAAAGTAAAATGCCCATTTACCACCTGTATGGCTGTTCTTTTTTGCAGCACATCTTCCAATTTGCCATAGGCCAGTCCGTCCGTATCCACCGTCACACACTGCGGCTTATCGCTGCGATTTAACGCAACGACAAAAAAGCCGTCTGGCGCGTCACTTCCAAAAACGTCCTTGCCGCCTTCAATGCTCCTGGCATATACCATCACGTCCCCCTTGGCATACAAAGGAAGCAGGCGCCCCGTACGCAGCACGGGATTTTCTGTACGCAGGTAGGTAAGCTTTTTCGTCCACAACAGGATATCTGCATCTTCCTGCCCCCAGGGATAGGTACGCCGGTTGTCCGGATCCTTGCCGCCCCGAAGTCCTGCCTCATCCCCATAGTAAATACAGGGTGCTCCTGGCAAGGTCATTTGCCAGGCCATAAGGAGATACAGGCGTCGTTTTCCTGCTTCTTCTGCCGTCATGTCTATCTCAGGGCCTTTTTGCTCCAAAAGTGTACGCACTCGCTCTACATCATGGCTGCCAATGAGATTTAACATGGCATAATAATTTTCTTTCGGGTAGTGTTCCCGCAGATTCCATAACTCTGCTTCTGCCCTTGCTGCGTCAATATGGTCCAGCATAAAATCCAGCTGGATTTTTCGCTGGGGGTAGTTCATGGCACTATCCATATCGCAGCCGCTGAGATACGTCCGCTGCTCCCCATAGGCTTCTTTGTTGCTGGCATCTTCCCAGACTTCCCCAATGAGGACCGCCTCTGGATTTTCCTTTTTCAGCGTGCGATAAAAGAGCTGGAGAAAAACCTCAGGCAATTCATCAATTACGTCCAGCCGCCAGCCGCTGATACCTCGCCGCAGCCAGGTTTTCAGTACGCTGTCATACCTGCGGATGATAAAATCCAGATAGCTAGGCGTCATTTCCTTCACATCGGGTAAATCTTTGACACCCCACCAGGCGGTAAAATCATCCGGATAGTGGTTGAATTGATACCAGGGATAATATGGGGAATCCTTAGACTGATAGGCGCCCACATCAGAATAAGTCCCAAACTGGTTGAAATAGCGGCTATCAGCCCCAGTATGGCTGAAGACACCATCCAAAATAATCCGGATGCCCTGCTCTTTGGCAGCAGCACAAAATGTCTCAAACTCCTGATTGGTTCCCAAAAGCGGGTCGATTTGCAGATAATCTGCCGTATCATAGCGATGGTTGCTGCGGGCTAAAAAAATAGGGTTTAAATAAATAACCGTAACACCAAGTTTTTTCAGATAGTCAAATTTTTCTTGAATTCCCGCCAAGTTGCCCCCGAAAAAATCATAGTACACAATCTCTCCGGTGTCTTGGTCTTTGCAGTAGTACGGTTTATCATTCCAGGCCGTATGTAGCACCGCATGAGCTTTCCCTTTGGCGCTCGCCGTGGTCTTTGTACCTCTACGGAATCGGTCTGGAAAAATCTGATAGACAATGGCATTTTTGAACCAATCCGGCGTGTGGGTATTTTGGTCATAGACCGTAATCTGATAAGCCGGCGGTTCTGTCTCATAAAGACGTCCCTCACCGCCCAAGTGCGCTTCATTATTGCCATAATACCAGACTTTTTCCCCATCCGTAATAACAAAATAGTACCAGAGCAACGTTGCCGCTTGGGGCATGGGCACTTTAGCGACAAAGCTAGTTCCCTCAATTTCCATAGGAACATAGGATTCGCCTTTACCGCTAGTCCAAAGGCGCACCTTAGCCGTAAGGGAAGCGTTCATTCCTTCCAAAACGCGCAGTCTTAAAAATACAGAGCTGCCGGTTGCGGCAGCTCCAAAAGGGAGACGGTCCCCTGTTTGATGGGAATCGTGTTCCAGATGCAAAGGCATTGTCTCACCCCATCACTTTTCCATATAATTTTACATATTCCCGGGCGGAACGATCCCAGCTGAAATCACTTTCCATTGCATTTTTTGTCAGCTGGTTCCAGATCACGTCGTCCTCGTAATACCCCATGCCCCGTTTAGCCGTAAAGAGCAGTTCATGAGCGTTGAAATTGGCAAAGGTAAGCCCATTTCCCTTACGGGTATATTTATCATAAGGAATAACAGAATCCTTCAAACCGCCCGTTTCCCGTACAATGGGGATACTTCCATAGCGCAAGGCTATCATCTGGGCTAAGCCACATGGTTCGTAGCGGCTTGGCATGAGGAACATGTCAGAGGCTGCATAGACTTTATGTGCCAGTGCCTCGTTAAAGGTAATCTGGGCAGACACTTTGGTAGGTTTACGCTCTTGCAAGCCCCGGAAGGCATCTTCATAAGCAGCATCTCCGGTGCCTACAATCACCAGTTGCACATCATCATCCATCAGTTCATCCATAATTCGGGTGACCAGATCCAAGCCCTTGCTTTCTGTGAGTCTCGTCACCATAGCCAAAAGTGGTACGCCCCGTTTGACCCGGAGGCCCAGTTCCTGTCGCAGGGTATCTTTATTGATGCGTTTGGCAGCACGGGCATTTTTCTCCGTATACTTGGCTTTAATGAAAGGATCTGTTTCCGGATTATACGCATCCACATCCAGCCCATTTAAGATCCCCGTTATTTTATCCTGGTTCTCCCGCATAAAGCCGTCCAAGCCTTCGCCAAAATAGGGGTAGGTAATTTCCTTGGCATAGGTAGGACTCACTGTGGTGATCTGGTCGGCATACACCAGCCCTGCTTTCAAGTAGTTGATATTGCCGTCCTGTTCCAGATTGCCATTGGCAAACAGTTCGTAGGGCAGACCAATCACATCCACCAAAATATCCGGACCATAAACCCCCTGATACTTTAAGTTGTGGATAGTGTATACGACTTTCATCCCGTTATACCAGGGATCATGGATGAAATCTTCTTTTAAGTAGGCTCCTACCAGTCCGGTATGCCAGTCATTGCAGTGCAATATATCCGGGTGGAACCCGATTTGAGGCAACATAGCCAATACGGCCCGGGAAAAATAAGCAAAGCGTTCCCCATCGTCATAATAGCCATAGCAGGCATCCCGTTTGAAATACTGCTCGTTATCCAAGAAGTAATACGTTACACCATCAAGCTGCAACGTTTCGACCCCATAATATTGCTGGCGCCAGGCGAGATTGACGATGCCCTGGTAAATCGGTTTCATTTTTTTCGTGTATTCCGGCTTGATCCCGCTGTATTTGGGAATGACAACCCGGACATCATAGCCCATTTTAGATAAGGTTTTGGGCAGGGCTCCCATTACATCTGCCAAGCCCCCCGTTTTGATAAATGGAACGGCTTCAGACGCTACAAAAAGGATTTTCGTCTTTTCCATTTCGTTTGCCATAGTTATCACCTTCTTTATGGCTCGAGCACGTTTTTTAGTCAACAGATTCAGAACCTTTCTTTCCTAAATTTTGCGTTACCGGTGTCTTTTTTGTTTCTTCGTCCTTGCATTGCAGGAAAATAGTTGCCAGCGGAGGCAAGGTTAGCGAAAGAGACTGGGCCTGTCCGTGCATCGGGATCTCTTCCGTATATAGCGCTTGCGTATTGGCAACTCCGCTGCCGCCGTATTCTGTGGCATCGCTGTTAAAGACTTCCGCATAGGTCCCAGGGACAGGCACTCCTATCCGATAGTTATAGCGCACCACCGGAGTAAAGTTGCACACCACATATGTTCTTTCCCCTTTTTGGGCGCCATTCCGATAAAATGCAATCACGCTGTTATCCCGGTCATCGCAGCTGATCCACTGGAATCCCTTCCAATCGCAGTCTTCCTGCCATAGTTCTGGATGTTCATTGTAATACAGATTCAATTGTTGCACGTAGTTGTGAAGCTTTTGATGCTGAGGATATTCCAATAGGTGCCAATCCAGGCTGTCATCATATTTCCATTCAATAAACTGCCCGTATTCACCGCCCATAAACAACAATTTTTTTCCAGGATGGGTCATCCAGTAACCAAAGAACGCCCTTAGTCCAGCAAACTTTTTCCAGTAATCTCCTGGCATTTTATCCAAAAGAGAATGCTTCCCATGCACCACTTCATCGTGGGATAACGGTAAAATAAAGTTTTCCGAGAAGGCATACATCAAAGAGAAGGTAATCAAATCCTGGCTGCCTTTGCGATAAATGGGATCCATGGCCATGTAACGAAGCATATCGTTCATCCAGCCCATATTCCATTTATAGTTAAAGCCCAATCCTCCGTCACTGACTGGTTTTGTTACCAGCGGCCAGGCCGTAGATTCTTCTGCCACCATCAGGGCACGGGGAAAATTTTTAAAAATAGCGGTATTGAGTTTCTGCAGGAATGCTACCGCTTCCAGGTTTTCATGGCCGCCGTTTTTATTTGGCGTCCATTCCCCTTCCTGCCGGCCATAATCCAGATATAGCATATTGGCAACGCCATCAATCCGAAGCCCGTCTACATGAAATTGTTCCAGCCAGAACATGGCGCTGGAAATCAAAAAGCTTTGGACTTCCGTCCGCCCATAGTCAAAATTGGTGGTGCCCCATCCTGCATTTTCCGCCAGTTGGGGATTGCCGGATTCATAGCAGGGCTCGCCGTCAAATAACCGCAGGCCATGACTGTCCCTGCAAAAATGTCCCGGCACCCAGTCCAGAATCACCCCGATATGCTGCTGATGACACTGGTCTATCAGGTACATAAAATCTTCCGGCTTGCCATAGCGGCTGGTAGCTGCAAAATAGCCGGTGTCCTGATAGCCCCAGGAGCCGTCATACGGATATTCACACAATGGCAACAGCTCTATATGGGTATAGTGCATTTCTTTTACATAGGGGACCAATTGTTCCGCAATCTCCCGGTATGTCAGCATGCGCCCCTTTTCGCCCCGCCGCCAGGATCCCAGGTGGACTTCATAAATTAACATGGGAGCATGGTAGGAGTCGTAATATTGACGGGAATACTGCCATTTTTTATCTTTCCAGGCATATTTCAGTTTGGTCAGACGACTGGCTGTATTTGGCCGCACTTCTGCCGCAAAAGCATAGGGATCGCTTTTTAAGATTAGATTGCCGTCTGCAGTGGTAATGGCATATTTGTAAATATCCCCTTCTTTAAGTCCTGGAATATGAGTCACCCAGATTTCCTTATCTTTAGGACAGGGTTCCATGGGATTTTTGGCCGCATCCCAGCCATTAAAATCCCCCACAACACTCACAGCCCGGGCATGGGGTGCCCACACAGCAAAACGTACAGCAGCCTTATGCCGGTACGCAGTAAAATGCGCTCCCAAAAAGCGATAACTGGCAAAATTGGTCCCCTGATGATATAAATAGGTGCTGTAATCGTCAATGGCACTCAGTTTCATAACCCAATCCCTCCTTTTTTACAGGTGCCTTTTAAGCATTGGTAACCGGTTGGATATGCCAGATATCGGCTGCATACTGCTGAATTGTCCGGTCACTGGAAAAATAACCGCTACGGGCTATATTAATGGCACTGCTACGAAGCCACCCCTGTTTATTGCGGTAACGGGTTTCAATTTCCCGCTGGGCCGCACAGTAAGCGGGGAAATCCTTCAGCACAAAATACTCGTCATTTTTATCCAGCAAATTGTCATAGAGCATGCCAAAGTGTTCCCCGTTGATTTTAAAATTCACCAGGTCGTCCATTAACCGGTGGATAATGGGATCATTGCTGTAAAGGCCCCAGGAAGAATACCCGCCCCGTAGGTAATAGGACATCACCTCATCGGCCTTAAGCCCAAAGATCACGCAGTGGTCATCCCCTACAATCCGGTGGATTTCCACGTTGGCTCCATCTTCCGTACCAAGGGTAATGGCTCCATTCATCATAAATTTCATATTTCCCGTGCCAGATGCTTCCTTGCCTGCTGTAGAAATCTGTTCGCTGACTTCCGAAGCAGGGAAAACCAGTTGTGCCAGGGAAACATCGTAATTTTCCAGGAATACCACTTGCATTTTTTCATTAACCTGAGGATCGTGGTTTACCATATTGGCTACTGCGTTAATCAGGCGGATGGTTTCCTTGGCTTCCCCATAGTTTTTGGCTGCCTTGCCGCCAAACAGATAGGTATGGGGCAACACATCCAGAGCGGGATTTTCTTTCAGGCAAAGATAACGGTACAGTACCTGCAGAATATTTAACGTCTGCCGTTTATACATATGAATCCGCTTTACCTGCGTATCAAAAAGGGAATGGACATTCACGGAAAGCCCGTTGCGTTCCTGGATATAGCGGGCCAAAATGGCCTTCCGCTGCTGTTTCACCTTGTCCAAGCGGTCTAAGAATCCCGTGTCTGTAGAAAATTTTTCTAAATCTCGCAAACGCTCTGGCGCTAGCCGCCATTTCTCCCCGATAGCTTCATCAATCAGCTCCGACAGCTGCGGATTGGACTGGATCAGCCAGCGCCGGTGAGAAACTCCATTGGTTTTATTTGAAAAGCGTTCTGGGAAACACGTATAAAAAGGATGGAGTGTGGAATCCTTTAAAATCCGGGTATGGATTTCTGCCACCCCATTAATGCTATTGCTGCCAAGCACCGCCAGTCTTGCCATATGGATCTCTCCGTCCCACAATATAGCGACGGATTTAGCAAAAGTTTCATTGCCAGGATGACTTGCCCTGACTTTTTCCAACCACCGTCGGTTAATCTCATCTATGATGAGATAGATCCGGGGCAATAGCTCCTTGAACATGGGAATGGACCACTTTTCCATGGCTTCTGGCAAAACTGTGTGGTTGGTATAGGCTACCGTCTTTACGGTAACTTTCCAAGCCTTATGCCAGGAAAGCCCTTCTTCATCCATAAGGATACGCATCAGCTCCGGGATAACAAGTGCCGGATGGGTATCGTTAATGTGGATAGCCACATACTGGTACAGTTTGCTAAGCGGTTTTTGAATTTTTTTCTTATAATGGCGGATAATGCTCTGCACACCAGCGGATACAAAGAAATATTCCTGCATCAAACGCAGCTGCCGTCCATCCTCCGTACTGTCATCCGGGTACAAAAAACGGGAAATCTGCTGTACACGGTCTTTGTACTTAATGGTACGCTGCATAGTGGCATTGCTGTCAAACAGATCGTCCCGGGCATACTCGGCTCGCCATAAGCGCAAGGTATTTACCGTATGGTTGTGATAGCCGATAATGGGAACATCATAGGGAACGGCCCGTACAATATCGTAATTTTCGTAGATACAGGCAAGTCCTCCCTTGCCGTCCGGTTTCATATAGGCATTGCCTCCGAAACGGACGGAAACTGCTTTATCCACTTTTTTGACTTCCCAGGGATAGCCCCGCAGCAGCCAGTTATCCGGCAGTTCCACTTGTTGTTCGTCGATAATTTTTTGGCGAAACAATCCATACTGGTAGCGGATACAATTCCCGTTTCCCGGCAGCCCCAAGGCAGCCATAGAATCAATAAAACAGGCCGCCAGCCGTCCCAAGCCGCCATTGCCCAGGGCAGGATCCCGTTCCGCGGGAATTACATCATCAAGGGACCAGCCCAGATCTTGCAGGCCCTGTTTAACAAGGCTTTCCATACCCACGCCCAGCAAATTGGATTCCAACAACCGACCAATTAAAAATTCAATGGAAAAATAGTAGACCTGCTTGACTTTCTTTTCGTCATAGCGTTGATTGGTGCGAATCCAGTCCTCGCTTACCAAATCCCGGATCATATAGGCCAGAGTCTGGTAAACCATCGTTGTATTCAGGTCCTTTGGTTCTTCTGCCCATAACATATGGGCTTTTTGGATAAAATCTTCCTTGAATTCCTCTTTATTTTTCCATTTGTTCATTCAACGCCTCATTCTTTCCATTCTCCCCGCACAATTTAAGAAACCGAGCGTTTCCCCACGCAAAGCGGTTTTTTCTCCGAACCGGATAAGGTGGCTTCCGTCTGGACCAGGGATCTTTTATCGCAGATAACATGATCCAGATGGGCATCATCGCCCACCACTGTATACTGCATCACAATGCTGTTTTTCACTACGGCATTAGGTCCCACCTTGACCCGGCGGAACAAGATGGAATTTTCCACCGTACCTTCAATGATGCAGCCGTTAGCAATCAGGGAATTTTTAACTTTGGCTTCTTCCGTATATTTGGCCGGAGCCTCGTCATTACTTTTCGTATAAATCCGGTGTTCCGGATCCGGGAAGAACAGCTTCTTCCACAATACCGGATCCATAAGATCCATATTTACCTTGAAATAGCTTTCCACACTGTCAATCTTTTTGGAATACCCACCACAGTGATACCCAAAAATCCGCAGTTGTTGCAGGTTTTTCTGCAATACATCATCCACGAAATTTTTATATCCTTTGGCATAGGCTCTTTCCACACTGTCAATGAACATGTCGCAATCAACCACCATGCCTTCAGTAAAGAGCTTTTGCCCTGCTTTTTGTTCTTTTACCGGGGTAATAGAGGTAATCCGCCCTTCTTCATCGGTAGTAAAAATAGTTCCTTCCTGCGTGGCATCACATTCTTTTACCTTGTAGATCATTGTCACGTCTGCATTATGCTGGCGGTGGAAATGAAGAACCTTTTCGTAATTCACGTTCTGCACCCGGTCACAGTTAGAAAGCAACAAATATTCTTTATGTCCCCGTTTTACCAGCATCAGATTATTATAATAGGAATCTACGTCCCCGTCCACTTTTTCCGTGTCTTCCATAGGCAGATAAAATAATCCGTCGCCCTTATGCGCCAGTCCCCATTCTTTCCCACTGCGGAGATGATCCAGCACGCTACGGCTGCGCCGGGGAAGCAAAATTCCCACACTGATAACCCCGGCATTGACCATATTGGAAAGGGTGAAATCCACCAGTCGGTATTTGCCGCCTACAGGCAGGGAAGCAATCGGCCGGCGTGCGTTAATTTCCGTCAAAGGACGGGTATTTTGCATGTTGATCAATCCAATAACATCTTTGCTCATCTCATACCCTCCTTCGCCCGGGCTTTTTCTTCACTCCAGACGCCCTTACGCCCCAATACGGCCACAGAACCGTCTGTTTTTTTGAAAACAGAATTTTTTTTGATCAGGCAGTTTTCTCCGATAATAGCCTTATCAATGACAGCCCCTTCTTCCACAACCGTATCCGGCATCAGGACCGAATTAGAAATTTGTGCTCCTTCCCCAATGCTGACCCCATAGAAAATCACACTGTTGGTCACATTGCCTAGTACCATAGAACCTTCTGCCACCAAACTGCTCTTTACAGAAGCATTCGGCCCTACATAGTGGGATGGATAATTCTGAGTCCCGGAATAAATACGCCAGCTTTTATCCCGAAGATCAATAGGGGGATCGTCGGCAATCAGATCCATATTGGCCTGCCACAGGCTGTCGATGGTACCCACATCTTTCCAGTAGCCTTCAAAAGGATAGGCATACAATGCTATCTGGTCCTGTAGCATGGCAGGAATAATATTTTTGCCAAAATCATGTTCGCTGTTTTCGTTTTTTGCATCCGCTTTCAAATAGGATTCCAATACCGTTCTATTAAAAATATAGATGCCCATAGACGCCAGGTTGCTTTCCGGGTGGGCTGGTTTTTCCTGGAATTTGGTGATTTTTAAATTATCATCGGTTACCATAATCCCGAACCGGCTTGCTTCCTCCCAGGATACATGGATGGTGCCAATAGTCACCGCCGCATTATGTTTTCTATGGAACGTCAGCATTTTAGCATAGTCCATGGAATAAATATGATCCCCTGAAAGCACTAGGACGTAATCGTCTCCTACCCGGTTCACAAAATTCAGGTTCTGATAAATGGCGTCCGCAGTTCCCCGATACCAGTTACTGCCGCCATCAGTTTGATAAGGCGGCAAAATGAAGGTGCCCCCGTCGTCCGAATCAAGATTCCAGGCGCTACCGTTGCCCACATACCAATTCAGTTCCAAGGGCTGATACTGGGTCAGGATACCCACCGTATGAATTCCAGAATTTCGGCAGTTGGAAAGCGGAAAATCTATGATCCGGTATTTCCCGCCAAAAAGTATTCCCGGTTTGGCCAGGTCTTTGGTGAGTACTCCCAGTCTGCTTCCCCTTCCTCCGGCCAGAATCATAGCCAGACAATTGGACTTTTTCATGGTGCTTCTCCCTTTGTCGTTATGCCTTACAGTTTTGCTGTTTTCTTATTTCCTGTTTTTCTTCAATCTTGCGATGGCGTCTAGCCTCTCATAAACATCCTTTTATAATATTATACAATCTGGAAAGTGGAAAGCCAAATATTTTTAGGTATGTGATTACTATTTTTCGCAAACAAGAGATAATTTGTAAAGTTTGTGCTTTTCTTGAATTGCTGTCAAGGCAGAAATACGTTACAATGTATAGAATAAGGAACCAATATGAGAGGAGGAATGTGTATGCTGCAGCTTCATTATATCCATCATGCGGCCTTTACGCTAACAGATGGAAAAACCACTCTTTTGTTTGACCCCTATTTAGACGGCAATCCAGAAGGCCTTACGGCTAAGGATATTAAAGCAAACGTCATTTTGGTTTCCCATTATCACGGGGATCACCTGGGCAGTGCCTACGAGATTGCAAAAAATAATGACGCATTGGTGATTTCCACTGCGGAAATTGCCAATGATGCCGCCTCCCACGGCTTAAAGAGTCAAGCCATGCACCTGGGCGGAACCCGGGAATTTCCTTTCGGCAAGGTACGAATTACCCCGGCTTTTCACGGCAGTGGCATTGCCGGTGGACACGCTTGCGGCTTTATCATCCATTTAGGTGGCAAAGTTGTCTATTTTGCGGGAGACACTTGTGTATTCAGTGATATGGCTCTTCTGTCCAAGCTGGAACCCATTGATATAGCCCTGCTTCCCATTGGGGACAATTTTACTATGGGACCCAAAGACGCCAGACTTGCTGCCGAACTCTTAAATGTACCGACGGTCATCCCCATTCATTACAATACCTGGCCGATCATTGCCCAGGATCCACAGGCCTTTAAAAAAGATGTAGAAGCTACTACAAAGTCCAAAGTTCTGGTGGTTTCCCCAGGTAGCACGGTAACGCTGTAAAAAGTAATACAAAAGCCCTGCAGAGAGTAAACTTTGCAGGGTTTTATATTGCTTCTTACTTTTTCGGGCAGAAATATGCAAAGGGACAGTAAGGACAAGCCTCTGTCCGTACTGGAAAGTCGGATTCTGTTTCTAGCGGCAGCAGATGTTCCAACAATTGTTCCAGTTTTTCCAGTTCTCCTTCCCGATTTTTCAGAAGATAGCGGGTATCATTTTGTAAGAAATCCAATCCTGCCCACACTACCTTTTTGCCAGGATACTGGGCCTCTGCAGCCAGGCTGTACAAAAGCAGCTGTCTTCGATATCCCTGCTTTTCTTCCCCATCCACAGGGGGATGGCCGGTCTTATAATCCACAATGGCAAGGGTATTCTCTGACAAATGTACCAAAAGATCCATTCTGCCGGTAAAGATCACCTGATCCTGCCCTTTTTGGCAGAACTGCAACTGAAATTGTTTTTCCTGCTCTTTTTCAAAAGGAAGCAGCTCCTGGTACAAAGGACTTTGACAGTAGCGTTGCACCAGGGCTTCACCGGACCGGCGAAACAAATTTCGTTCTTTTTCAGGTTCCTCTAATTCCTCCAGTGCCAAATCAAGGGCCGTCTGCAAAGGAGCACTCTCCATTAGTTCCAGCACTTTATGAATATAGGTTCCCAAGGCAGTCTGAGAGATTTGATAAAGACCTTCCCCGATAGGTTCGGGGTCCACCTGCGGCATTTTTTCCAGATATTCATAATAAAATCTCCGGGGACAGGTGTCGTAATGTAAAAGAGCTGTAGCGGATAACTCTATTTTACGAGGAAAAGAAATGGGTTGCAGGCGGTCATATACAGCAGCATCAATAAGTTCCGTTTTCTCGCCTTCTTCCACAGAAGTAGCAGGCTGCCCCAAGAGACTTTCTACGTCTTTTTCCACCCATTCTACCTCGCTGGCATGATCGGTACCGGGTGCAAAAACACGGGAGAGGGACTGCCCCCATTTTTCCCTGTTGCTACTTCCTTTGCCTCCATTTTCCACATGGACAAGAACCAAATATTTTTCCGCCCGTGTCATCGCAACATACAGTTGTCGCTTTTTTTCCGCTTCTTCCAGCCGGCCATTTTCCAGCTGGACAGCCCGATACACACTGGTAGGCTGTATCTGCCCACTAGCATCTTCGGCCTTCACGCCTAGCCCCACACCCGGCATATACACCAGCCCGCCGCTATCCACAGGGTCTCTCTTATCCAAATTCGGCAACAGTACTGCCGGAAATTCCAGTCCTTTGGATTTGTGAATTGTCATAATCTGTACCGCATTCGGATCCAATTCCTGCTGCCCAGCACTTTCCCGTGCGGCCAAGCTGCGCATTTGTTGCAGTTTACTTAAAAAATCCGAAACAGAACTATGCCCATTCATAGCATCCCCTACAGCCAAGGAACGCAGTTTTCGGTAATTAGCCAGTTTTTCCCGTCCCCCATTTTGCGTCAGCAGGGTAGGCTCAATGGCAAGTGCTGACTCTATAGCATCAAACAGCTCCGGCAAAGAAAGGTGAAGCGCTACTTTACGCAGTCCATCTAATTTTTTTCCTAACATATAAAAGGGTTCTTCCAGTTGCTGCTGCAAACTATCCCACAAGCAAAGGTCTTTGTCAAACTGGAGGAGATTTGAGATCTGCTGATCCGTGAATCCCACAAAGGGACTGCGTAAAAAACCTACTAACGCCCAATCCTTTTTTGTATTGCAGAGCACAGTAAGAAGATTTAAGATATCTACAATTTCTATTCGGTCATAAAACCCTTTGCCGTCTGTAACCTGGCTTTTGATTCCCAAGTCAAGAAGCGCTTTGGCGTAACTTTCTGCCAGGTGGATCGCTGGCAGTAAAATAGCCACTTGCCCATAAGATAATTCCGGATGCGCCGCGACCAGATTTTTTGTGGCGTCTGCTACATAGCGTGCCTCAGCAGCCTGGCATTCCTCTGTACTGCAATCGCCCTGTTGCAGCACGGCAAATACAGGCAGACCGCTGGACGGTTGGTGCGGACGCAGGGGCTGCGCTGTTACATCACTTTTAGCATCCTCCCCCAGTAAATCATCAAATAAGGTATTACAAGCCGTAATGATTTCCGGGGCAGAGCGGAAATTATCATCCATGACAATATCCGTGCCGCCCGTTTCAGAAATCGCATCACGTACTTTTTTAAATACGCTGACATCGGCACCCCGAAATCGGTAGATTGACTGCTTGGCATCACCTACAATAAAGAGATTGTGCCCTAATAGTCGGTTCGCATTGCCACCGCTTAGCAAATACACCAGACTTTTTTGTTCTTCATTGGTATCCTGAAACTCATCCACCATAAGGTATTTATACCGTTTCTGGTAGCGTTCCAGAATCTGGGGGTAGGTTGCTAAAACTTCCACAGCCCGTTGAGAGATAGTGGCAAAACTATAGATTTCCTGATTTCTCTGTTCCATTTCCAGATACGTATGATAGCGCGTAAGGACGCCTTGCCAGGCTCTGACTTGGGGGATAGCCTTTTTAGCAAGGGCACATCGCAGCAAATAATCGGAAGCCTCCCGGCAAGCCATAACTAACTCTTTGATCTTACCAAAAGCACCTACCTGTTTCAGCAGCATAGCGGCTTTTTCATAGTCCCCTGTGGCAATCCAGTTATGCAGGATTTCTCGTTTTGCTTTGATACCTTCCAGCTGTTCCTTCCCTTTTTTCCCCGCCTGCGACTGTGCAGCAAGCAGTGTATCCACAGCTGTTTCCAGAGCAATCTGCCTCGCTTTTTCGTCTTTTTCCGAAAACACATATGGCTGGGTAAGATCTGCTTCAGAAATAATAAGTGCAAGCTGCGGCAGGATGCGAAGCAGCATATCCCCGATTTGCCCAGCAGGATAGAGTACTAAGAGCTGCAACATTTCCGGAGAAGCTCCTCGGATTTCCTGTTCTATAAAATGCGCCGTAGTGTCTTTTTCAAAAGCCCGGATACGATATTCGTCCTGAATGGTAAAATTGGGATCCATCGCCGCTTCTACCGGATTTTCCCGGACCACCTGGGAACAAAAGCTGTCTATCGTAGTAATTGCTGCATGTTCGGCTAAAAGTATTTGTTCCTGCCAATACTGCCGTTGAGATTCCTCTTGTGCCTCTGTAAGGCGGTTTAGCATCCCCGATTTCACACGTTCCAGCATTTCCCGTGCCGCTTTCCGGGTAAACGTAATAGCCAGGATTTCCTGGGCATTGGCCTTTTTTTCATCAATAAGGGTTAAAAAACGTTCTACCAGTACCCGGGTTTTTCCACTACCTGCCCCCGCGGAAACAGAGACATTCCCAGTTAGCGTATGAATGGCCTTGTGCTGCCACTTTGTAAAGTTTGCCATGCTCACTCCTTCCCCAGATCGCGGGGTTTTTCCTGGATCCGGCAAATATCTTTCCCTGGGCACCAGGATGGACAGGTTCCTTTGGGGCTGCTTGGAAAATGCCCGCCAGCTAATCCGTGGGCAGCTATACGCAGCGCCCGCTGCATTGCTTCCAGAGCCGCCCCTTGTTCCACCGGGCGGGCACTTTTCATCCAAGGGAATGTACTTTTTACGATTTTATCCCAAGTCCCGCCTTTACGTTCTCCGCTGCGTACATGGACATATCCTGCTCCCAAAATACAGTCCTGGGGAATATGGCCTAAGTTTTCCAAAGCTTCCAGATAGAGGGGCAGCTGTACTGCTTCTCCACGAGAAATTTCAGATCCGGAAGGAATACGACCGGTCTTATAATCCAGGATGCAATACTTTTTCCCATCACAATCAATCCGGTCGATCTGACCGGAAATATAAACGGTTTCCCCGTCCACCTGCTTTACCAGTGCCGGCCATTTACTCCCTGCCCGTCCAAAAGACCACTCCAGTTTTGCGGGAGCAAACGGTAACGTACTTTGTGCCTGGTAATCACATTCTTTGACAAGATATGCATGCAGCCATTTCCCGTAGGATTTTTTAATAAACGGCAAGAGCGGACTTTCTGCCAGAAGGCCCTTGGTTTGTGCGGCAGAAAAGATGCTGTCATAGATCTTTTCCAGTTCCTGCCATAAGGCTTCCGGGTTTTCCAGCCGCTGCCCCAAATGATGGGACATAAATTCTGCGAGGGACAGATGAATCAGGTTTCCTACTACATCCGGTGTCGGATACGGATCCCGTTCTTCCCAAGGAGTAAGCTTCCATAGATTGCTCACTAAATACGCAAAAGGACAGCCGATATAGCTATCCAGGCTGGAAGCCGAAACATGGAGCGGGCGTTGCAAAAGGTCTGTTACTTCCCCGTTCCAACGGCTTTCTTCTGTCTCCCACCGTTTGCGGGACGATTGGCAACGGGAAAAGAAATCGGATCCCAATTCTTGTTCCATCCAATTTCTTTCCTGCGGTTCTAGTTGCTCTTTATCCGCCAGGAAATTCAGGAATAAAGGCAAGCTGCAGCATTGCGCTATATTAGGAAAATACTGCTTGGTTGCAGGAAGCCTCCCGCCGTAAAAATGGCGGAGCGAACGGATATAGGAGCTCTCGCCGCCCTCTTCATCCCTATACCAGCTAAGATATACATCCTTTGTCCCCATTGCCACTGCGCTGGCAAAAAAGAACCGATCCTCTTCCAAAGATTGGGCGGAAACAGAAAGCTCCAACCCCAGTGCATTGCACTGCGCCCGTTCTTCGTCATTGTACAGCCAGCTTTCCCGTTTAATCTGGGGAAAAATTCCTTCCCGTACTCCCAGCATATAGACATAGGGAAACGAAACGCCCTGTAGTGCAGATGCTTCCATCACCAAAATCCCGCTGTCATGATTTTCGGTAATTGTCTGGGGAATGGCATGTTTACATGCTTCACTCCAATAGGAACCGACATTTTTAATCGAAAGCAGTTCTTCCTTGTCCTTACACTGTTCCCAGGTTTCCACCATTTCTTTTAAAAAGCGCTCCACAAAATCCAGGGTTTCCATCTGGGCTTTCACCTGGCGAAGCGTACATCTTCCTTCCTGGTAAGCCTTCCCCCAGAGTTTGGGGAGTTTGCAATTCGTAATCCATTGCCAAAGTCCTTCCCGCCAGGCAGCTGCTGTATGCCGCTCCTGCAGGAAAGCCAAAAGTTCCCAGAACGCAGCATTGACTAACTGTTGTTTCTTCAGATATTGCAAAAAAGCATTTTGAGAGGCGAAGTATCTATCGCACCACAGCTTTTCCATATTTTCCAGGTCTACGCCAAAGGCTGTTTCTGCAAAAGGACAGCGCAGCAATGCTTTGTAGGCATCCAGGTTATTCTTCAGGGGAGTGGCTGCATACAATTTTGTCAAAAAATCTGGCAAGGGCTGTCCAAACTGATCCGTCACCTGCGGGAGCTGGCAGGAGAGCCCATAAGAAGCGAAAGAGCGGGTAAGTCCCTGATAATCCGACAGGTTGCGTACCAGAACTACGATATCTTCCGGCACTGTTCCAGAAAGCAGTTTTTCTTTGATATTCTGCAGTACCAGATGCAGCTCTGATTCCGGGCTGCCAGCTTCCTCCAGATGGAGATGGGCGCAGGACGTATCTGAATGGCTCCCAATTTCCCATTGTTCTGCAAAAGTAGCCAAATCTTCCGGCTTTTTTTGCGTGGTAATTTCTTGTACACAATCAAATCCAGCCCCTATCAGATCGTCATACAGAGATGTCGTCACGGCGGTTAGCCCCGGACGACGTTTGTCATAAAACAAACCCATTTCCACGTTAGTCTTGTGCGCAAGCGCTTTCACCAACCGTAATTGCACCGGGGAGAACTGATAAAACTCACTGAAAAAGACGTGCTTCCAGGGGACTTCCAAGCCTTCTTCCAAAAGTTGCACAGCAAGACTATACTGGGAAGATAAATCCTTTATTTGCAGGGTTTCCATTTCCTGATGATACAAAAAATACAGCATATCCAATTCCATATCCTTTTGCCGCTGCCTTCCCTGGCGATTCCAGGACAGGAGAAGAGTATGAAATTCTTCCGGAGATATGTCACTACGGGAAAATTCATCCATAAGAGCAAGCAAACTCTCCACAAAACCATCTTTTTCCGCCAGCGGCGCAAAATAATCCAGACGAGGCTGTAACTTCTCCAGCACTTTTTTCAGTATTTTGCGCTGCACAGGGCGCTTCGCCGGATGAAAACCGCGTACACCGCCCAAACGCAGAATTTCCCGGGGCAAGTAGTCAATAATGGCCGTCAGAACCGTATCGCCTGTCTCTTCCTGTATTTTTTGACGAAAATACGGGCTGGGAACCAGCAGTAATGCCTCCCCATAGGGCAGTTTCTGGGCCATTTTTTGGAATTTTTCCCGCATGGTTTCCCCCAGCGGCAATATATGCAACACGTTCTTCATGGTCTACCCTTTCTTTTTCTTCATATCTTTTATTGTAGCGTATTTTGCAGATTTTGTCCGCCTATCATTTTTCACACGCTCCTAATATGATATAATTAATACAGTTTTCCGGGAAAGGACGTGACCATTATGACCTATTCCAAATCAATCAAAGGGGATTTGATGTTGCTGCTGGCGGCCCTTATTTGGGGTAGCACATTTGTTGCCCAAAGTACGGGTATGCAATACATCGGCCCCTATACCTTTAATATGTTACGAAGCCTGATTGCAATTTTTGTGCTCTTGCCCATAGTCCTTCTTTTCAGTAAAAATGCCAAGGAAAAGCAAGGGCAAGGATTATGGCAGCAGCTAAAGCCCGGAAGTAAGACCCTGCAGGGAGGCCTTGTGGCAGGCGTGATTTTGGGGATAGCCAGCAATCTCCAGCAGGTGGGCATTTCTATGACCACAGCCGGTAAAGCGGCCTTTATTACCGCATTGTACCTGGTGCTTGTGCCCGTTTTTGATCGCATAAGCGGTGGCGTCGTTACTAAACGCGTCTGGATATGTGTGGTCGTTGCCATTTATGGATTCTACCTGCTTAGCGTCCAGGAAGATTTTACCATTGCCTTAGGGGATATTTTAGTATTTCTATGTTCTATTTTTTTTGCGCTTCATATTCTGTGCATTGACCGCTTTTTACGAAAAGGAGCGGACAGTATTCAAATGTCCTGGGTACAGTTTGGCATCGCCTTTCTGATTTCAGGCATTTTAACAGTCTTATTTGAAACTCCCAACTTGCCTGCGATATGGGATGCCAAAGTATCTATTTTATACGCCGGCGTACTTTCCAGCGGTGGGGCTTTCACCTTGCAAATTCTGGGACAGAAATATACGAAACCCACCAGCGCTACGCTCTTAATGAGTCTGGAATCCATTTTTGCAGCACTTTCCGGCTGGTTAGTACTAGGGGAAACGTTGACAGGACGAGAATTTTTAGGCTGTGTTCTTGTTTTTATGGCCGCCATCCTGTCCCAGGTCCCACTGACCCGTTTATTTAAATTATCCCGAAATCTATGATACGTCTGCGCTCCATAGAAGACTAAGGAGGAATGCGCTTTGACATTTTCTGCTAAAAAGAAAATCCTGCTACTACTGCTCTTGCTAGTACTGGGATTTGCCGGCTTTGCAGCCTATTCCTACCGGACGGAGCTCACCATGCGGCTTGTTCACCGCAATCCCCAGCCGGTCAGATCTGTAACGGCCGGCCAGACCACGTTTTCCCTGCAACAACTAAATACACCGGAACTAACCAGTTATGACGTTGATAAAATTCTAAGTTTTGTCGTCCAAGATGGCATTTATTATCTGTCCCTACGTAGCCAGGATGGTAGCTCTACCATGGTAGAGACCTTTACCGAAAAAGACGGTAGCCTGTATCCCTACCGGAACTTTGGAGACAAAGGAACCTTTACTATCCCTGATAAAATGATCCTGAGCGTAACGGTTTCCCCCACTGGAGATATTGTGTATGTAAAAAAAGGGATCCATACCTTAAAAGACGGAAATGATATTATCAGCTTAAAGGGAACGACTACTGCCACACGGGTGGCTTTCCTGCCGGGAGGACAAAAGGCCTATCTTTATGGTAACGACAATTTTACTCTGACAGACTATAAAGACGGCAGTTTTAATAATAACAAACCTGCCTTTCTCCACAATCGGGCAAAGCCTTTTGCAGGTGGTCTGACATTAGTTCAGGTCACCCCGGATGGCATGATCTGGGGAGGCGGCCGCCCTATTCCCAATGGTTTCAACATGATTGCATCCTTTACGCCCCAAGGACTCCCGGCCAAGGTTTACGGCAGTTCTAATCCGGTGGACAAAGATTCCATCTATGACCTGGTAGACATGGCCGTTATTGACCATTACATCATAGCCATTGATGGGTTCACGCTAAAGCTATGGAACCGGGACGGTCAATTTTTAGACAGCCTGAATACGTCCAAAGTATTAGGAGGCAATTTAAACGGATCACGTCTTGCCGTGATTGATGGTAAAACCATTGCGTTATTGGCCACTGTGCGCAATGCCCAGACAAAATTAGTGGAAATCCGCATCTTCCTCCTGACATTTTCCTAACAAAAAGAGGTCTCCGCATTAAAACGGTGACCTCGCTTTTTTGTATGCGTTGTTATTCTGCTCTTTCGTCCGTAATACAATCAATAAGCTCTTGGATGTGGATAGCCATCGTGTCCAATGTCGGTATCGGTGTTTTCAGTGAAGCAAACGCTAGCGGCAGTTCCGTACAGCCCAGAATCACAGCCTGCACGTTTTCTTCTTTCTGCATACGCTGCACGATGGCAAGCAATGTGTCTTGGCTCGTTTTCTTTACCACACCCTGTTCCAGTTCTTTTTCAATGCATTGGCTCACATACTCCTGCTCTTTGTCTGTGGGAACGGAAACACGAATGCCCGCTTCTTGGAAAGGTATTTTAAAAAAGGATTCCTGCATTGTGACAAATGTCCCCAAAAGGCCTAAGGAAGTATAGCCTCGTTTCTGCGCTTCTTTGCAAGCAGCAACTGGCATGCTGATTAGCGGAATACTAGACCGTTTTTGTAAAGCATCAAAAACAATATGCGGTGTATTACCGGTAAGGGCTGCCATATCACAACCAGCCGCAGCAAGATGCGCCAATCCCTCTGCTACATAATCTGTAAGCCCCTGATAATCCTTGCGACGACAATAGTCCAGTACTGCAAACACGCTTAAACTTTCTATAGTGAGATTAGGGAAAAAATCTTTTTTCATTCGCTGCTGTACACCATATACAATTTTTTGGTAATACAGAACTGTGGATTCTGGCCCAATCCCTCCGATAAGACCTAATTTTCTCATACGGAACTCCTCTTTCTGATTGACTTTGCGGCCAAATTCTTAGCAGATATAAGCACCCCCATTTATCAGAACCTTTACGTTTGATAAATGGGGGTATTTATTCTGCTACTTACTGCAATAGGCCGCTTGCTTTCCATGCAGCGGTGACTTTTTCCCGTTCGGCGGGAGTCATAGGACACATGGGGAGTCGATATACGCCCGCGTTAAAGGGTGTCATCTTCGTTACGGCTTCTTTTATGGGGATAGGGTTACTCACCAGGAACATACTGTCAGCCTGTGGTACCATTACGTCGTTAAGCGCAGTGGCTTTTTCGACATCTCCTTTTACATAGGCTTGCATCAGGTCTTTTAAGAGCTGTCCATTTACATTGCTCAGTACAGAAATAAGGCCCACTGCACCTACGCTCATGAGCGGTAAAATTAAGCCATCATCTCCACTATAAATAGAGAAATCCTTTGGTGCCAGCCGATGCAGTTTGGCTGCCTGGGCAATATTCCCGCTGGCTTCTTTTACGGCCACGATATTAGGGCATTCTTTAGCCAGGCGTGCAATGGTCTCCGGCTCAATATTTTTTCCCGTACGGCCTGGTACATTGTAAATAATGATGGGCAGTTTGGTATGTTGGGCAATGGTCTTAAAGTGCTGGTAAAATCCTTCCTGGGAGGGCTTATTGTAATATGGCCCCACCACCAGTACACCATCGGCACCGACTTTTTCTGCCAGCTGGTTCATTTTCAGTACATCCGCCGTATTATTGGAACCAGTGCCTACAATTACAGGGCCCCGACCATTGACTTTGGCAATCACGCGGGTGAATAGTTCTTCTTTTTCTGCCACGGTCATAGTGGGGGCTTCTCCAGTAGTCCCGCTGACAAGCACTGCGTCGCTACCGTGATCCAGCAGCCAGGCAGCAAAATCTGCTGTTCCTTCAGCATTCAGAGACCCATCCTCGTTGAAAAAAGTCACCATGGCGGTCATCAATTGACCAAAATAAGGCTTTTGTCTCATAATTATCCCCTCTTATTGACTGAACGCTGCATGAAGGGCGTTCACCGCTTCTTTTACGCTCGCTTCCGGTACAATGGCGCTAATGAGGTTATCAGAGTCCGTTGTCTGATAAATAGGAATCCCGGCATCCGTAAGCGCCCCAATAAACCGTGCCATATAACCGGGGACTCCGCCCATGTGTGACCCTACCACAGTAACTTTGGCGCAATTGGGTTCCAGTTCGTAAGCAAAGCCTTCTTTTTGCAATACCGTCTCGGCGTCCTTGGTAGCTGCGGTATACACCGCAAACATCAGGGAGTGGGGCTGCAAGCTCATGGTGCCAATGCTGACGCCGTTAGCTGCCAAAGTATCAAACAAGTGGCTACCGTTTTTATTGGCGAGATCCACAGAGAAAAAGGCAATATCCGTTTTGCTGGCCACACCGGCTGCGTGATTGGTTTCCAGGTTATCCTGCTGCTCCAACGTTTTGCTCTGTTCATCTTCCGTAATAAGCGTGCCTTTGGCTTCGGAAAAAGTGGATTTAACCACCATGGGCACTCCATAACGCATTACGATTTCTACCGCTCTTGGGTGTATAACTTTTGCGCCCTGATGGGCCATTTCCCGGATTTCATCATAGGAAATTTGTTTAATAATATGGGCATCTTTCACGATCCGGGGATCCGCCGTCATCACGCCGTCTACATCAGTGTAAATTTCCACTTTATCCGCATGTACGGCTACCCCGAAGGCAGCAGCAGAAGTATCACTGCCGCCTCGACCTAAGGTAACAATATTTTTATGGTCTTCCGTTTCGCCCTGGAACCCGCAGACAACTGGAATGATACCCCGCTCTACTAGTTTTAGCAAGGTATCCGGCTCTACAGTGCGGATTTTTGCATCGCCATATTCGCCGTTAGCAATCATGCCAGCCTGGCCGCCCGTCAAGGCATGCGCTTTTAAGCCATGCTCCTGGAGCGTGGCGGCCATCACGGTAGCAGAAATAATTTCTCCGCAGGCCATCAAAAGATCCAGTTCGTGGGGCGCCACTTCCGGATTGACGCTTTTAATCATATCAATCAGGGTATCTGTGGCAAAGGGATCTCCCCGGCGTCCCATGGCGGACACTACAATTATAGGAGAATAGCCTGCGTCCTGGGCTTCTTTTACCTTGCTGTACACCATTTCCCTGGTGGCCGGGGTGGCCACGCTGGTGCCTCCAAATTTTTGTACAATAATCTTCATAATGCTACAGGCACCTCTCTTAGAGCCAACCGTTCTTGACCATCACTTCGGCAATCTGCAACGTATTGAGGGCAGCGCCTTTGCGGATCTGGTCTCCCACGCACCAGAAATTAAAGCTGTTGGGAGCAGATTCATCACGGCGCAGACGTCCCACATGCACATCGTTTAGACCGGAGGTATAAAGCGGCATGGGATATTCCTGCTCAGCCGGATTATCCTGCACAACAACACCGGGGAAAGCCGCCAGCGCTTTTCTGATATCGGCGAGCTCTACATCGTGTTCCAGTTCCACGTTGACACTTTCGCTGTGGCTCCGGTATACCGGAACACGGACCGTAGTAGCTGTTACCCGCATTGCAGGGTCGGAGAAAATTTTCTTGGTCTCGTTCACCATTTTCATTTCTTCCTTGGTGTAGAGGTTATCCAAGAAAATATCAATCTGGGGCACACAGTTCAGTGCCAGCGGATAATGTTTCGGGCAGCTGGTGGTGGGGAAAATTTTCGCAGTCATTTCTTCCCCGGCGGCAGCTTGCTGAATCTGTTTTTCCAGTTCATCCAGGCCATCTTTGCCGGCACCGCTGGCAGCCTGATAGGTGGAAACGATGACCCGCTGAATCCGTGCCAGGTCATAAATAGGCTTCAATGCCATCACCATAATAATGGTGGAGCAGTTGGGATTTGCAATAATCCCGTGATGTTTTTGAATATCCTGAGGGTTCACTTCTGGGACAATCAGGGGCACCTCCGGATCCATCCGGTAGGTGCTGGAATTATCTATTACCACGGCCCCAGCCTTTACCGCAATAGGAGCAAAGGTTTTGCTGATACTGCCGCCGGCAAAGAGCGCCACATCCACACCATTAAAGGAGTTTTCCGTAGCTTCTTCCACGGTATAGGTTTTGCCCCGAACAGTCAGCTCTGTACCTGCGGTGCGGGAAGATGCCAAGAGTTTCAGATTCTTAAAAGGAAAATCCCGCTCATTCAATAGGTTGATAAATTCGTGTCCTACAGCACCAGTAGCACCCAAAATCGCTAAATTGTATTCTTTCATTGTCCCTACCCCTTTTCTCTCACTGCTCGCTGTTTAAAGAATCTGATCCAGACCGTATACCAGGCCCTTACGCGCTACAATAGCACGGATTCCTCGCATGACTCCGGGCATATAACATTCCCTGCTGACCGGGTCATTTTTTATGGTGAGGGTTTCTCCCATGCTACCAAAAATAATGGTCTGGCTGGCTACAAATCCTGGTAGCCGTACACTGTGAATTTTCATGCCTTCGTAATCAGCGCCCCGGGCGTGCTCCCATTTTTCCACTTCGTCAGCACGTCCTTGTTGAACAAAACCACCCCGTACCTTGGCAATTTTTTCTGCAGTAAGGATTGCCGTACCGCTGGGGGCATCCACTTTCTGATCGTGGTGCATTTCGATGATTTCCACCTTGGGAAAATACTTGGCTGCTTCTTCCGCCAGTTTCATCATGACCACAGCCCCCATGGCAAAATTAGGAGCAATCATAGCCCCTACTTGGTTTTGCTCTGCCAAAGATTTTACTTGTGCCAAGTCTTCCTGGGTAAAGCCGGTAGTTCCTACGACGGCATTAACACCGGCATTTAAAATCACTTTCAGGCTTTGCATGACCACATCCGGACGGGTAAAGTCCACTACTACATCGGGTTTATGTGCCGCTAAGGCAGCTGCCAGGTCTACCTCTACAGCAACATCTTCCACGGTTTTTCCGGCACCATTCACATCTACGGCACCGACGAGTTCCATATCGTCTTGCTGCCGTACGGTAGTAAGGACAGTACGCCCCATTTTCCCCAGTGCGCCATTTACCAACACTTTGATCATACTCTCGCTCCCTCTCCTCTAGTTCCGGTCTGACCGTAAAAAAGCAGGCCATGGAGCTATCCCATGACCTGTAAGAAAAAAGCCTCTTGCATATGCCGGAGGACTTCATTCTAAATTCATTGACAGCTCTCCACCCGAAGGTGACAGTCCGCAACGTATTTCCCTGCGGCCCAGCAAAACAGTGCACCCACTCGTCTGCTTCGGCGGTTCCCCTTTCGCTTTCCTCGATGGTGTCCCTCCGAAAGTTACTTTTGTACCCCGCGCCTCTATCACGTGTTAAGTTTTATGCCAATAGTATAGGCATTTTGGCAGGAAATGTCAACAAGTAACTTTTTAAAAAGCAAAAATTTCTTTTATTGCAAACCTTTTCGCAGTTCTGCCTGCATACGGCTAATTAAATTTGTTAAATCTTGTACAAATTGTCTGGAATAGACGGACTGGTTCAGGGTACTGCGCTGGGCAAAAATTGCCTGGATGTCAGCACCGGGTTCTGCGTAGGCATTTAACGCATCTAAAAGGCCTGCATAGGTTCCGTGATTGGAAAACGTTGGATCGTTTTCCATGGCATGTCCCAGCGCCTGGTAGAACTGGTTCCATTCTTCAAGGGATATTTTTTCCCCTTGTGCTGCTAGTACACCCCGAACACAATGCGCTTTCAAATAGACGTATTCCCGCAACGCAATTTCCCGTTCATCAGGAAACAGCTTAAACCACTCATAAATGCGGTAGCCGCCCCAGTCTCCCCAGGGCAGGACTACGCTTAGTACCCTATCCCATATTGATGTATCCACCATAAGCGCCTCACTTTGTAGTAGAACCAAAGCCGCCGCTTCGTTCCTGTTTTTGTACTCGGTCATCGTCATCGGTGGTAAGGTATTTGTAAAAAATCCCCTGTGCCACCCGTTCGCCTTTTTTCAGGCAGACGTCCTCCCCGCTGTCATTGCCCACACTTAGCAGCAAATGTCCTTCATTGTCCGGATTGTTATAGTAGTCCGCATCTACGATGCCCACTGCATTCATAAGGCGCAGGTGCCGTTTGGCAGCCATGCTGGAGCGGATATGCATGCCTAAGAATTCATCATCTTGCATATAGGCCTTAAGCCCTGTAGCAATAAGGGCCTGTCCATGGGAGGGAATCACCACGTCTTCTGGCAGATAAATATCATACCCGGCGCTGCGCTTTGTTTGGCGGCTTGGCATAGGAAACTCTTTATCGCTGTAGGCGGTTATTTTTTCAAATCCTCTTTGTCTCACGTTGTATCGTTCCTTTCCCCAATATATCCCACGCTTGGACTTCTTTCTCCAAATTTTCTAGAAACGTCCCTTTAGGGATGAGTTTATCTTCTTCTTTTAGTGCTTTTTTCTCCAGGGTTTTCCCTTCCTGGGATAGGAGCTGGATGTTTTCTATGCGGTAAGTATGGTCTTCCAAGTGAAGTACCACGGTGAGAAGGCACGCTGCAGGCTTGTCATCTTTTGTCAGCTTTTTCCCAAAATGATGGGTTAATAGACGGATAAAGCTGGGATCTTTCAAGTCTATCCGGGTACGGGCCTTAATAGTGTCTTCCTTTTTTTCTATCCGACGAAAAGACGTTACATCGCTGTAATATGCCCCCGCTGCATTCTCCTCCAGGAGCTGCCATTGCTCATTTTCTTTTGCAAATGCGTTCTGTGCCGCTCCCCCTACCAGGACCGCCAGGCAAAATAGCATTGCCCCATATTTTTTCATTCCCCGTTCCTCTTTCTACAAGATCACTTATTCTGCAATGTTATGATACCAGTTACAGTGCACTCTGTAAAGCTAGGGCAGGAGCTCTTGTGCTTTTTTTAGATACGCCTGGGCAACAGTCTCACAAGGCAGTATCGTATAATCTACCGTTACCCGCAGGGCATTATCCCCTTCTTCCACCTTTTCGCCGTGAAGCAAATAATACAGATCGCTGTGAAGGAGGGCAGTATCAATGGCTTTTACTTGTACCTTTTCTTCCAAGGTCAATTCTCTTCCGAGAAATTTATGATAGACGCTTTCTAAAATTCTGTCCTCTATTCGGCAATAGTCAGGTAACACTTGTTTAACTGGATGGGGCACATCGGAAAGATAACATTCACTGGCATCATGCAAGAGTGCCGCTAGCTGCACTAATGGGGAATGTCCCCGTGCTTTTGCCTCCGCAGCGGCCTGCAGGCAGTGCTGCCCCACAGAATAAAATGTCTTTACGTGCCCATTCCCCCGGCAGATCCGGGACAGAGCATGGGCGATATCAATAAGTTGAATTTTCGCTTCCTCCGGGTGCAAAGGATCAAATCCTAACCCGGAATACGTTGTAATATGGGTATCCATTCCAAAAAATAATCTCCTCTGCTAATTTTCTTGGTACAGCAAAAAAACCTTCTCCGAAGAAAGGAGGAGGCTTTTTTGCATTATTCGTCGCCTGTGATTATCCATGACGGCGCGCATTCGGAGTCCTGGTCCAACAAACTGCCTGCATCAGGCAGATGAGTAGACCAATGGCCCCCATGCCGGCCCAAAATAAGGGCTCAATATGCATTTCCATGATATCCAGCATGGCGCTTCCTCCTTTCCTTATAAAAATTTATATCAACGTCTATCCGGCAGCCAACTGTCTTATAACAGGCTTCCGTAATGACGGATATAGGCCTTTTTTATACTGGTAGCCAGTAGCATGTATGCAATCACTACCAGCGCCAAGAAGTAGAAATATTGCCCTGGCAAGGGAAGAAATCCCAGTGCTCGTCCCAAAGAACCCATAAAAGGCAAAGCGGTACAAAGTGCAATGCCGCCGCAGGTGAGCATGGTCAGTGTTCCGGAGGCATGGCTTTGCAGAAAAGGAATCTTAGGCGTACGAATCATGTGAATGACTAACGTTTGTGTCCACATACTTTCTACAAACCATCCTGCCTGGAACATGGCTTCATAAGCAGCTCGCATATCCATGCCGGAAGCCGGCCCGGAAGCTACAAGCGTGCCAACGGGAATATGATGATACGTCAGACCGCCAGAAATAAACTGAGGACAGATCACAAAATACAGCACCAGGTAGGTGATCCAGTCGAACACGGAGCTGGTAGGCCCCATCCAGAGCATAAAACTGCCAATGGTGGAAGCATCCCAATTCCTTGGTTCCTTTAAATAGTCTTCATCCACATTGTCCCAAGGAATGGTAATGCAGGAAATTTCATAGGCCAGGTTTAAAATAATCAGCTGCAAGCTCATCATAGGCAGAAAAGGTAACAGCGCACTGGCAGCCAGTACAGAGAACATGTTGCCAAAGTTGCTGGATGCGGTCATTTTGATGTATTTAATCATGTTGGCATAGGTTTTCCGCCCTTCCAGAATCCCCTCTTCCAGCACCATCAAACTCTTTTCCAAAAGGATAATGTCCGCACTTTCCTTAGCAATATCCACAGCACTGTCTACGCTGATACCAATATCTGCAATTTTTAGAGCCGGGGCATCGTTGATACCATCCCCCATAAAGCCAACAGTATGACCAGTTTTCTGGAGGGCCTGTACCACACGGGCTTTTTGGTCTGGAGAGAGTTTGGCAAAGATCGTAGTCTGTTCCACTTCTTTTTCCAGTGTTTCTTCTCCCATTTGTTCCAAATCTGCCCCCAGGAGAATATGATCTATGGGCAGACCTACCTGATGGCAGATGCAGCGTGTCGTCTTTTCATTATCCCCAGTAAGAACTTTTGTAGTAACGCCGTGCTCCCGCAGGGCCGCAATGGCAGTAGCCGCTGAATCCTTGGGCGGATCCAAGAAGGCCAGATAACCCATAAGCACCATATCTTGTTCATCCTGGATACCAAAAGCTCCTGCCGGAGAAGGATTGGTCTTTCGGGCGAGTGCAATCACCCGCATACCTTCCTCATTTAAATGATCCGCTATGGAAAGAATCTGTTTGCGTACAACCTCCGTAAGGGGCACATCTTTTTCTTCGACTTCTGCCATGGTGCAGATAGAGAGCATTTCCTCCACAGCCCCTTTGGTAATCATCTGGGTTTGTTTATCCGGGTCCACAACTACTACAGAAAGACGCCGTCGTGCAAAATCAAAGGGGATTTCGTCCACCTTGCGATAGGTTTCCGACAGGTCCAACAGCTGCGGGTCCGCACTTTCTTCCCGCTCCGTGCGCTCAATAATCGCACGGTCCATAAAATTTTTATAGCCTGTCTGAAAATAACTGTTCAAATACGCATAGCGCAATACCCGTTGGCTGGGTTTTCCGTGAGTATCCAGATGGTATTCCAGCACCACCTTATCCTGGGTCAGCGTCCCTGTTTTATCCGTGCATAATACATCCATAGCGCCAAAGCTTTGGATAGAGTTCAGGCTTTTCACCACAGTCTTTTTCTTCGACATGGACACAGCGCCCTTAGCCAGGCAAGTGGTGACAATCATAGGGAGCATCTCCGGGGTAAGTCCCACCGCTACAGAAATCGCAAATAAGAAAGCGGAAATCCAGTCCCCCTTATTAACACCGTTCACTACAAAAACAATCGGCACCATGGCCAGCATAAACCGGATTAAAATCCAGGATACGGCATTGACACCCTTGGTAAAGTTAGTCTCTGGCGCTTCCTTGGCCATAGAGCTGGCCAAATTCCCAAACAGAGTATGATCACCCGTACAAACCACAAGCCCTGTGGCAGACCCGGATACGACGTTGGTCCCCATAAAGGCAATATTATTTAATTCAGTAACAGAGCGCTCTCCCGCATTTTCCACCACAGCGGAGGTCTTTTCCTGGGGTGCACTTTCCCCGGTAAGAGAAGATTGGCTGACAAATAAATCCTTTGCTTGGAGTACACGTATATCCGCCGGAACCATATCCCCTGTAGAAAGAAACACCAAATCTCCTACTACAACATCCTGCAAAGGGATTTCCAGTTTATTCCCATGACGAATCACCGTACAGGTAGTAGTGATGAGTTCCAGTAACTTCTCTGCGGCATCCCCGCTGCGTGTTTCCTGAATAAAACGCAGCGCTCCGGATAACAACACCAAAATAGCTATAATGATTACCGTCGCCGGATTGTAGTCGCTCCGGTTATGCAATAGGGGCAGAATAATATCGGTAAAGGCGCTGACGCCGGCTAGTACAAACAAGATGACCGTAAAAGGATTAATAAAAGCTTCTGCCAGACGGGCAGGAACGCTTTTCTTTTTTTCCTTTGTAACTTTGTTTTCTCCGTGCTGCTTTCTAGAAAGTTCTACTTGATCTGCAGAAAGTCCTTGGAAGGAACTGGAAAATTGCTGTAACACTGCCGCATCAGTAAGGCCGGAAATTTGGGCCAGCAGTTTTTCTGTGATGGCAGCCTGGCTGTTTTTTTTAGTGCTCTGCTGCTTCCCCATAGTCCCACCTCCAAACAAAAATAAACCGTCCAGGCGATCACCCGAACGGTTCTATGAAACATATCATACTTCAGGGCCTATGCCCTGCGCCACCGTACGAGCTTTAACTCTACAGGGCGGTGAAACTGCATTATGCTACACCTTATGGTTTGATGCAGCCTGTTCAGACCTAGGCGGGATGTCTCCATCCTGTTGCGGCAGCAGTCCATATCCCTGTAGTAGCCTTACCTACCGGGTCAGTAAACTTATACTTTAAGTATAGGAGATATACATGTAATTGTCAATACTGAAACACTTTTTCTTTATTTGTTACAGCATTTACATATCTTTCTCTGGGAGGTTCTTGAAGAATTTTCGCATTAAGAAGGCCGCAAGGGTAAAAGCACATATATCCGATACACCCTGACACCACACCAGTCCGCCAATGCCATACAATTTAGGCAGCACAGCTACTGCAGGGATCAAAAAGAGCCCGCTGCGCCCTGCTGCTACCAACATACCACTAATGGTATGTCTTGTGGTTTGGAGCGTCTGATTGCTTAAAATGCAAAGTGGCACCAGAATAAAAGTTACCGTCTGACAGCGCAAGGCCCAAATCCCAATATGAATCACAGAAGGATCATCCCGAAACTGCCGAATAATGAGATCTGCGAAACCATATCCTGCTAGCGCCGCTACAACAGCAAATACCATACCTGATTTTAAGGCAAACCAAAAGCCCTTGCGCAATCTGGCATATTTTTTTGCGCCATAGCTGAAGCCGCATATAGGCTGGAAGCCTTGCCCAAAGCCGATGATGACAGCGGCCGCAAAAAAGCTGAGACGAGTCACGATACTCATGGCGGCAATGGCTGCATCCCCAAAAGCCCCCGCTCCTACGTTAAGACATATGGTCGCAACACTGGCTGTACCCTGACGCATCAAGCTGGGGGCTCCGCCAGCTACCACCTCTTTAAAAAGCTGCATAGAGGGATGAATGTTTTTCAGCCGAATTGCCAGATTACCCCCACGCCGTGTCATCATAAGGAGAATACAGAAACTGACACATTGGCTCAGCACGGTGGCATAGGCGGCACCGGCAATCCCCATCCGAAAGGTAAAAATAAAAAGAGGATCCAGCGCAACATTCAAAAAGCCTCCGATGGTAATTCCGATCATCCCAAAAGCCGCACTCCCTTGAAAACGAAGATGGTTGTTCAGTGTCAGGCTCCCCATTACAATAGGAGCACCAGTCACAACAATACTCAGATATTGTACGGCATAGGGCAAAATCGTGGGAGTGGAGCCAATGTTGGCAGCGATGGGAACCACAAATAAATTTCCAGCGATCGCCAGCAAGATGCCGCAAAAAAGAGAATAAAATAAACTAGTAGCAGCCATAATTTCCGCTTTTTTGTGCTCTTTAGCGCCTAAAAGGCGGGAAATAGAATTGCCGGACCCGATGCCAAAGAAAAAGGCAATGGCCTGGATCACGCTCATAGTAGCAAAGGTAACGCCTACTGCCGCTGTAGAACTGGTATTGAGCTTACTGACATAAAAGGTATCTGCCATATTATAAAAACTGGTGCAAAGCATGCTGACAATAGCGGGCAGCGCCAATTCAAGCATCAGCTTTTCCACAGGAGCTTCCAGCATCCGGTGGTATTTCTTCTCTTCCAGTTCTCGTGTCATGATGACGACTTCTCCCTCTGATTTCTCAGCCTATAGCGGTATAGAAAAGCCGCCTTACAAGGCGGCGATATGGCATGATTTTAGCGAAACTCGACTTTTAAATGCTGCCGGGGTACCAGGCGGTTATATTTATATTTGGGATACCCTACAAGCAGTGTGCCCACAAGCACCTGCTTAGCAGGAACGTCCAGCAAGTCCCGCATGGGCTGGTAATTGGACTGGGCACAGGTTTGAATAAAGCCCATAATGGTGGTTCCAAGCCCAATGGTGGGCGCATATAATTCAATATAGGCAGATGCTTGTTCCCAGTTGCTGATGCCGGTGACGTTCAGCCGCCGTGCAAGGGCAAAGACCAACTGTTTGGCATCCCGTCCGATGATGTCAATCTTTTTATCCCGGTAAGTTTCCAGGACTTTGCGGAAATAGCGACGGCGAGGCCCTTCGTTATCCACTTCCAGCTGCATCCAGTCGGCCACGCAGTCCGTGATTTGACGAATAAGCGCCCGGTCACTGACCACAATGTAGTACAGACCCTGGGAATTGGCTGCAGTAGGCGCAAACTGGGCAACCTGTAATAACTGCGTCATTTTTTCTTCGCTGACCAATTCATCCCGGAAATTACGGATACTCCGGCGCATGCGAAGAAAATTATATGCTGTTTTTTCATCCAGTACAGGCATAGGAATAGGTTCTGTTTCTTCGTAAGGGACGCGGGAATTTTGCAGTACGCCTTTAGGACACACGGAAACGCAGTGCCCGCAAGACATACAGGACATATCGTTAATACATATCGGCCCGTTTTCGGTCATTTCCAGGATGCAGCTGGGGCATACTTTGGCGCAAATCCCGCAGCGTATGCAATGTTCCTGGTCCACCGTGATGATTCCTGACAATAAAAACACCTCAAATTCTAAACTGGGCGGCCTGGCCGCTATTAATAAAAAAACCGGACAAACTGTCCGGCTACTTTTCTAAATGGCTCCCCGAGTAAGACTCGAACTTACAACAACTCGATTAACAGTCGAGTGCTCTACCATTGAGCTATCGGGGAATGTCTCAATCAACAGTCATTATTTTACTAGAATTCTATAGCCCTGTCAATCTCTTTTTTTGATTTTCAACAATTTGTTTTCTTATCCCGTGCAAAAGGCAAGGAAAAAAGGCCAAACCGGGTGCGGCCAAACAGGTAGCTGGTATCATTTAACGCAAAAAGCGCATGCTCTCCCCATCGGTTCATACCCATCACCGTTACTGATCCGGGACGAACATCAAAAGAAATACGCCGCTTTGCTACGTCCTCAATGGAAAGACCTAACCAGAAAAAAAGCATATTCTGAATGGTTCCTTTGTGGGAAACAATCACCAGATCCCGCTCTCCGATTTTCGCCAAAAGCTTTTGAAAGCCGCTGGCAGTCCTTGTAAAAAAGTCTCGTCGCGTTTCTCCGCCTTCGTAGTTCACGTGGTCTAATTCCCGGCCTGTTACCGGTGGATGATGAAACTTTTGGGCCTCTTCCTGGGTAAGGCCTGCTGCCTTGCCGTTATTTTTTTCCCGCAAAAAGGTATAGGTTTGTACCGGCTCCGCCCCCAACGCATCTGCTATAAGCTGTGCCCCTTTAGAAGCCCGCATAAGATCGCTGCTCACCACAAGAGGCGGATGATGCCCTGTAAAATCATTTTTCAAGCAGGCTGCCAAAAGGCGAAGCTGCTGACAACCGTTTTCTGTCAAAGCAGAATCCGTCCATCCACCGGTTAGCTTTCGTACATGATGTTCTGCTTCGCCGTGCCGGACAAGGATAATCATTTTCTCTCCCCGTTTCTATGCTAAATATACCGCTTTAAGGTAATCGCAAACCGTCCTTTTTTCGTCGTTCCCCGCACTTCGGACAGTTCCACCCTTCCCCGGCCACGAAAAGAAATTATGTCCCCTTCTTTGACCGTCTGGGAAGGATTTTTAGCATCCTGCCAATTTAATTTAACATTTTGCCCCTTGATTTCATCCGCCATCCGGCTGCGGCTCACTCCATACCCGGAGGCGGCTACCGCATCCAGGCGCAGCGCTGCCACAGTGGAAGAAATCAATTTGATTTTCTGCTCTTTTTCTTTTAGTTCTGTAAGGGCTACTTCCTGCGTCTCCACAGGAGCTGACCCAATTTTTGTCAGATTGCTCAACACAAAGGGCAACATCTGACTTTCCACCACAAGCTGGGCCCCATCGTCTGTAAAGACAATATCTCCCAGAATATCCCGGGTGCACCCAAGCCCCATGAAAGCTCCCAGCACATCCCGGTGCCCGATGGTATAGTACCGTTTGTCCCAGATCAGGGCTACGCCAGCAATTTTAAAATCCGGCTTGCCATAAAACTCGTCGCTGATAAACGCTGCCCGCAGCCGCTCCCCATTTTTGAAACCGCCATCCATTTCCACTTTCACGGACGAAAAGTTGGCGGCGATAATATCGGCCACATTTTGCCCATGAGGGTCCAAAAAGCCTGTCAGGGCATACCGACGACTTTTGCGGGCGCTATCTGCCAGATCCAGCATTTGGGCCGCTATAGCCTCGTCTCCGCTTGCTTTAAAATACCGTAAAATTTTTTCTCTATCGCTATTGCTACTTGCCATAGGTTACTTATCTCCGCTTACTGCTCCCAGGGCTGGTTACCTTCCTGCAAATTGGTGTTTTCCGTATCAATATCCACATTGGGCGGAGCGCACACCAATAGATTACGGCCGATTTTCCGTAGCGTCCCATCCAGCGCATAAATGGTCCCACTGACAAAATCAATGATCCGCTTTCGCACTTCCCGATCCGTTTCTTCAAAATTAATGACTACGGGCTGGTTCTTACAAAGATAATCCGCCATTTTCTGGGAATCATTAAAATCAATAGGTTCAATGACTACAACGCTCACCGGGTTTCTATTAACCGGCATACTAAGCACCTTGTCCCCTCTAAGACTGGGAGATGGTGTCTTGCTTTCGTCCTCATAACTTTTGTGCAAGGATGTCTCATAGGAGTCAAAGCTGGGAGGCGTCAGCGGTTCTTCTTCCCTGTCCCGCTCCCGCCAGCTGCTGCCAAACATGGGCACTACTTTGCCGGCTTCTTTTTCCTGGGGAGCCGCTTCTTCTGTTGCGTTTTCTTCCCCGCCATTATACAACCCAAAATATTCTAAGATCTTATTCAAACGTTTCATGCGTTTTCTTCTCCACCATTTCCCTTAAAATTTTAACGAGTAATCCCGGGCACCAAATAGTGCGGAACCGACTCGAATTTCATTGGCCCCTTCTTCCACGGCAATCCAGTAGTCGTGGGTCATGCCCATAGAAAGAATATCCACGCTGCCATAAGGCAAGACCTCCCGTAGCCGCAGAAAATCCTGATAACCAGCGGCAAAAACAGGTCTCGTCTCCTCCACATTGTCCGTTGCCTGGGCAATCACCATGACGCCCCGCACTCTAAGATGCGGATAGTCTTGCAATTTAGGAAGAATCTGCTGGAATTCCGCTGGTGCAAAGCCGCTTTTTTGTTCTTCTCCGGCTTCGTTGATCTGTAGCAAAATATCCTGTACTTTCCCTAATTCATCCGCATATTTTTCCAGACAATCCATCAGTTTCAGGCTGTCCACACTTTCAATGATGGCAAAATGCTCCACTGCATGTTTGGCTTTATTGGTTTGCAGGTGCCCGATCAGGTGCCAATTGCCCTTAGCTGGCAATACCGCCTGTTTGTGCATGGCTTCCTGCACCCGGTTTTCCCCTATTTCTGTAAGGCCCGCTCCCAGTGCTTCTGTCACCACAGTGGCAGGATGATTTTTCGTCACTGCAACAATCGTCACCGCATCGCCAGTTACTTTGGGCTCCGTTCTTTTTTGCAACGCAGTCTGAATCCTATTTTCTACTTCACTAAGTGCATCTTTTAGCAAAGACGTCCACCTCCCTCAGGCTTTCCGCATTAAAATCGCTGCCAAACGCCCCGTCCTTCCCTGTTCCCCCCGGTAGGAAAAGAACAGGTCCTGATGACACTTTGTGCAGCACGCAGCCTGATAAATATGTTCTGCCGGAATGCCGGCTTCTAGCAGCTGTATTGTATTGAGCTGCCACAAATCCAGCAGGTAATGCCCCTCTCCATTGGGTTTAAAACAATTTTCATAGCCAGCGGCTTGTCGCCGCACTGCCTGATCCACCTCATAGCAGCAGGGACCAATGGATGGCCCAATTCCTGCCAGCAAGTTCTTGGGATGGCAGCCAAAAACTTCTTGCATAGCAAGGACACCTTTTTTGGCAATTTTCCCTACGCTTCCCCGCCAGCCTGCATGGAGCACCGCAATGGCTGGTCCCTGGGTATCCAGCAGAACTACCGGGGTGCAGTCCGCATAAAAAAGCATAAGGGGCAGATTGAGTTCCTTCGTCATAAGTCCATCGGTATTCGGAATGGTGTCTTCGTAAGAAAAGGCGCCCCGTCCTGCATCGTTAGCGGTTACCACCGCAATATGGGAGCTATGTACCTGAGCACAGGTTACAGATTTTCCCAAGGGGAATCCTATGGCTTCCGCCGCTTTTCGGCGGTTCCGAAGCACTTTTTCCGGAGTATCTCCTACATGCAGTGCCATATTTAACGTACCGGTCACGATACTGCTTTCACCACCCATACGGCAAGTAAATCCCAGTACCGCCCCAAAGGATTCCCAAGCGGGAAATGTTCCCCAGGCTATGGCATGGGATTGTTTAATAATCCAGTCGTCCATGTCATCGCCCTTCTTTATGAGTATGCTACGGGGATAGAACCTTCCCGTTAAATTGTATTGTACTTTCTTTTTAAAGTTTTGTAAACACGTGCAAAGACCGGAGCAACGATCCGCCCCGGCCTTTTACAATGCATTTTATTTCTTATTGCGTTCGTCCGCCGAAACTACCACGGCGCAGGCAGCATCGCCTGTAATATTCACGGTAGTACGACCCATATCAAAAATCCGGTCAATCCCCGCTACCAGGGCAATCCCTTCTACTGGAAGTCCTACCGATTCCAGCACCATGGCCAGCATCACCATTCCGGCCCCCGGCACACCAGCGGTACCGATAGAAGCAATGGTCGCTGTTAATACAATGGTCAAAAGCTGTGCCGGCGTTAAACTGATCCCGTAACAGCTGGCGATAAAGACGGAGCACACGCCTTGATAAATAGCGGTCCCGTCCATATTAATGGTCGCACCCAGCGGCAGCACAAAGGAATATACGTCTTTGGGTACGCCTAGTTTATCGCAGCATTCCATGTTCATAGGAAGCGTGCCTACGCTGGAAGCAGAAGAAAAGGCAAAAATAATGGCAGGAGCCATGCCCTTAAAGAATGTCAGCGGGCTCATTTTGCCCAGCGTTCTCACAGTCAGAGAATACACAACAACAGCATGGACGATATACCCAATATACGCCACCAATAAAACCATCGCCAAAGAGCCTAAAATTGAAGGGCCGTTTTGAGCTACTACCGGGCAAAGCAGGCAAAACACACCAATAGGAGAAAGCCGCAGGATCATTTCCATAGCCTTCAGGCACAGGTCGTTTACCGTATTCACAGCTTTGGTACAAGCATCTGTTTTATCATCATCAATCAAAAGAACAGCAAATCCGATTAACAGGGAAGCCACAATCACCTGCAGCATATCCGCCGTCACAAAGGGTTTCACAAAGTTGCTGGGGAAAATATTTACCAGCGTATCCATAAAATTCACGGCTTTTTTTGCCTTAAATGCCAGGCCGGTAGTCGCCAGAAGCGGGAAACTCCCTTTAAATAAATTGGCAAACAGTAGACCAATGGATACAGCAAAAGCCGTCGTGCACAAATAATACGTTACGGTCCGGCCACCGATAACTCCTAGTTTCCGGATGTCCTTCATGGAGATAATTCCTGACATAATGGAGAAAAATACCAGCGGTGCTACAATCCATTTGATCAAGTTCAGAAAAATAGTCCCGAAGGGTTTGATATAGGTTGCGGCCATTTTAGCACCGCCCCCTCCGGTAAGGGCTACCCCGGCGATAATGGCAAGAACCATAGCAATAAAAATCTGGGTAGCCAGCGACATACCTTTTCCTTTCTCTGCTGTCATACCAAATACCTCCTTTGTGCGGCATTTTGCCGATGTTGTATTTATTTTATCACGAATTTCATAAGAGATTTTTAGACAATTTTCAGACATTTTTCTTTTTATTTTACAATTTTATCATCTTTCCCGGCGGTCATAGAATATGATAAGATAATAGTAAAAGAGATAGGAAAGTGGACGTTACTTTGTCCCGAAGGAGGTTGTTTATGCTGAATAAACGGACGGTTGGCATCGTAGGCACCGGGCATGTAGGTGCTCATGTAGCATTTTGCCTGGGGCTTATGGGTGTTGCAGAAGAAGTCCTGCTATGCGACAAAGAGGAAAAAAAGGTTATCGGGGAATGCAATGATTTAAATGATGCTGTTCCCTTTATGCCCGGCCGAACTACCTACCGGGTAGTGGATTATGCAGGACTTAAGGACTGCGATATCCTGGTAAACGCCGTAGGCAATATTGAACTGTGTAAGAATTTTGACCGGCACAGTGAACTGATTAGCAGCACAAAGATGGTAGAGAATATTATTCCTATCATCATGGACGCCGGGTTTCACGGGATTGTTGTGAATATTACTAATCCGTGCGACGCTATCACCCATCTGGTGGCCAAACTGTCCGGCCTTCCCAAAGGCCATGTGCTTGGAACCGGTACGCTTTTGGATTCCGCACGGCTCCATCATAATTTGACAGATAAAACCGACGTGGACAGTCGTAGCATCACCGGCTATATGATGGGAGAACATGGCAACAGCCAGTTCGTGCCCTGGACCCAGGTGCAAGTATTCGGACAGTCCCTGGGGAGCTGGGAAGTGAGCCAGGACATTCACATTGACAGGGAAAAGGCCCAGGAAGAAGTGAAAAAAGGCGGCTGGGTAACTCTTGCCGGCAAAGCCTGCACCGAATACGGCATTGCTTGCGGTGCCGCCACCTTAATCCGCAGTGTTTTGCGGGATGAAAAACGCATCCTCCCCTGCTCTGCAGAACTGGATGGAGAATATGGGGAACACGATATTTTTGTGGGTACCCCCGCCCTCATTGGCAAAAACGGTGTGGAAAAAGTCATTGAGGTCAGACTCCCGCCTAATGAAATGCTGGATTTCAAATCCTCCATAGGTGCAATCCGCACCAACATAGCAAAGATTAAAGCCATTGTAGAAGATAAGACAAAATAACAGGACAAGGATAGAAAAAACGATGGACTATACCTATGCAAATACCTTTTGGCAGGAGCGGGATGCCAAGGCTAAGAAAATGCCCCATGAGCAGCTTTTGCAGCAAATAACGCTCTTTTTGAAGGAGCATACCACCTGCGCCCTGGCTACCGGCTTTGGTACAAAAATTCGTTGTACTACGCTGGCCTACCAATATCGCAAAGGAAAAATCTGTATTTTCTCAGAAGGCGGGGAAAAGTTTGGACTCTTGGAGCATAATAAAGAAGTTGCTCTCACCATCGCAGAGCCGTACCACGGACCTGGTACGGCTAAAGGGTTACAAATCGAAGGCACAGCCGATGTGCTCGGCCCTGATGATGCAGACTTTGCTTCCCAGCTCACCGAGCTTGGCTATCCACCAGAACGGTTTCAAAAGATGAATCCCCCGCTATTTTGCATCATCATAACGTTAAAGCACATTGTCTTTATCCATGGTGATTTCAAAAAAGAAGGCTATAGCGTCCGCCAGAGCCTTACCTATAACGTATAAAACACAGGGACTGTAGAGAAAGCATTATACTTTCTTTACAGTCCCTGTATCTTTTTATTCGTGAATCTTTATCTTTCCAATTGCCAGTGCCATCTTAGGATCCATCTCATCATAAATAGTACTTTTGCTGGTATCCAAGGCTTTAATAGCAGCCATGTCATCCTCTGTCAGGGTAAAATCAAATACGTTAAGATTTTCTTCCATACGTTCTCTATGGGTAGACTTGGGAATGGCCACAATATTCCGCTGCAATAGCCAGCGCAGCATGATTTGCCCCGTAGTTTTGCCATAAGTGGCTGCCAATTTTTTAAGCACGGGATGCTGGAAAACGTGATTATTGCCTTCGGCAAAAGGCGCCCACGCTTCCTGCTGCACGCCCTGCTCCTGCATAAACGCTGCTTCCGCCCATTTCTGGTTCCACACATTGGTTTCAATCTGATTGACAGCCGGTTTCACTTCATTCATGTTAAGTAAATCTGCCAGCCGTTCATTCCAGAAACTGGTCACGCCGATGGCACGAATGCGTCCTTCCTTATACAGCCGTTCCATGGCACGCCAGGCACCATAATAATCCCCGTAGGGCTTATGGATCAAATATAAATCCAGATAATCCAGTCCCAGCTTTTTTAGGGATGTATCAAAGGCTTTCAGGGTATTTTCATATCCATGATCTTGCACCCAGAGCTTGGTAGTGATAAAAAGTTCCTCCCGGGGAATTCCGCTATGCCTAATGGCAGCGCCTACGGCTTCTTCATTGCCATAGGAAGCAGCAGTATCTACGCTGCGATATCCCACTTCCAGTGCATCGCTCACTACACGCTCCGCTTCTTTTGCGTCCGGTACTTGAAATACACCAAAGCCCAGTTTGGGCATTTTTACACCATTATTTAACGTTACAGTTTCCATCATTGTCCTTGTATGATAATTACAGAAGCAAAATCACCATTTTCCTTTCTTTAGATTC
>CAJMHI010000009.1 GCA_905213155.1 uncultured Acidaminococcus sp.
GAAGTAGGCAAATTGGGTGACTTACAAAGTGTTCAATTTGATATTGCAATTTAGGTTGATATTCTGTTTTTTATTCTGGGACTTATGTTTTTCGGGTTTTCCCTTGTGGGAATGCGTGGTATGAATGGTATGAATGGGATGGCCTTTAGCATGCAGCAGGATATTTTTCCTGCTTTTGGAGGAATGCTTCTGTTTGGTGTGATGCTTTTGGTTTGTGGCTTTAGTATGATTGCAGGGATCACACTGACAATCCGGCGGCTGCAGGATTTAAACCATTCTCCCTTGGTCTGGATGCTTGGGTATCTTCCTGTTATTAATCTTTTCTTTTTTCTCTACCTGCTCTTTGCCAAGGGGACGGAAGGGGACAATGTCTACGGCCCGGATCCGCTCCGCTTAGGCTACGGGTACGCCATGGAATGGACGGGCACAAAGCAAGTTGCGCCTTCTCCCACTAGCGGCAATCCGGAGCAGAAAAAGGACGTCGCAACGGTAATGCCAGAAGAAAAACCGGAAACGGAACAACCGGACAGGTAACAAAAAAGGAAGCGCTACTTATGAAAAAACAATGGATCAGCGGAATGATGGCGGGTCTTATGAGTTTTGGGCTATGTACAGCGGCAATCCCCCTGCCAAAAGCAGAAGCGGATGCCGGTATCCTGGCCGGCGTGCTGGGTGGTGCCATTGTAGGGACCATGTACCGGGATCAGGTGATGGGCTATTACAAACAATACAACAATACAGAAAAAGGGCGGCAGGCCTGGTTCCAGCAAATGAAAAAAGAAGAAGGGGTTGATACGAACCCTGCTTTGAATGCACGGCTGGACAGGATCATGACCAATGTGGAAAAAGGCATTTATGCCGTGGACAACACGGTATATAACAAGCCCTATCAATACTTCATCAGCCCTAAAGATGAAGCCAATGCCTACTGTACCATCGGGCATAATGTGAATGTGTTCCGGGGAATTTTCAATACTATGGCCAATGATGATGAACTGGCCGTTATCCTGGGGCATGAACTGGGACACGGGCAAAAGGATCATCCTATCAAAGGGGTAAAGAGTGCCTTAAATGCCCAGACGGTAGCCATTATGGCCAATGCGGCCACGGGCGGCAACCTTAGCGGCCTGATCGGTCAAATGTATACGATTACCCAGAATGTGCACCTGACCAAACCTATGGAATGGGAAGCGGATAATTTGTCTTTTGACTATATTACCCACACCTACTATAATCCGGGGGCCACTGCCGCCGTATGGCAGCGTTTCCTGGACAAATACGGCAATTCTACCGGGAGATGGAGCGACCACCCGACCCATATGCAGCGCCGGGACAATTATGTGAAAAAACTCTATGCCTGGAGCAATAAGCATGTGAATAATAAAGACGGCGTGATCTATGTAAACGGGAAAGAATTTATGACGCCCAGCGCTGCCGGCGGAATGAGCAGCAAGGAGCGGAGCTATTTTGTCATGGGCAATCTTTGCGCCGTTTATCACAAGAACGCCAAAGCGCCGGACGCCTACGCCAGCGGCAATGTGGTTATGATGGGACAGCAGCCCATTATCCAGTGTGTGGGCAGTGACGGAAATGCCAGCGATCTTGCAGCAAGACTGAATCAGATCAAATAAAACCCAATAAAATTTTCCATTGTACTATGATAAAATTGCCACTACGTTTTGTTTCTACCTGACTGAGAAAGGGTGTATGGATGATGACAGGCTTACCGTTGATTTTTGTGTTTGTTCTTGCCACTATTGTCATGATTGTTGCAATCGCCAAATTCAAGATTCACCCATTCCTGGCGATTCTGGGGATTTCCGTGATTTTTGGTCTGATTGGTGGCATTCCGCTGGTGAAGCAGGGAAAGACGCTGGGCATTGCTGATGTTATCAGCGCCGGGTTTGCCGGGACCTTTACCAGTATCGGGATTGTGATTATCATGGGCGCCTTGGTGGGGGCCCTGCTGGAAAAAACGGGCGCCGCCCTAAAGATGGCTGACTGTGTGGTACGGCTGGTAGGGAAAAATAATACCTCTCTGGCAGTTCTCATTATGGGCTGGATTGTTTCCATTCCTGTATTTTGCGACAGCGGGTTTGTTATTTTAAACCCCATCCGGAAAGCTTTGGTACGTCGGACGCATTGTAGCGCTGTTGCTACGGCCGTAGCCATGTCCATGGGGCTTTTTATCGCCCACTGCTTAATTCCCCCTACACCTGGCCCCATTGCGGCTGCCAATACCATTTATGAAGGCCTGGGCATGGAAACCAATTTGATTTTGGTTATTGGATTGGGGGTTGCCTGCTCCATTCTGCCCATGATTGCCGGGTACTGCTACGCCAGCTATATTGGTAAAAAGGTACACTCCAAAGAAGAACGAATTGAAGCCGTAGAATCCGCTGACAACATGCAGACCTATGAGGAACTGATTGCCAGCTATGGGGAGCTACCCAGTGCATTTATGAGCTTTGCCCCCATTGTGGTGCCGATTATCCTTATGGCGCTGGCAAGTGCCTTTGCCATGGCGGGCCATAAAATTGCCCTTATCACGTTCTTGGGAACACCGATTATCGCTATTACCGTTGGCGTGATCCTGGGGATTATCCTCCTCATGAGCCGTCCCATGGATAACAAGATGCAGACGTTCTATGAAATCACAGAAGAGACGCTAAAAGTTGTGGGCCCGATTCTATTTATCACCGCAGCCGGTGGCGTGCTGGGCAAAGTGATCGCTTCTACGGATATTGTGGCCTTTATCAAGACCAATTCCAGCGTACTGGCCAGCCTGGGGATTTTCTTCCCCTTCCTGCTCAGTGCCATCTTAAAAACCGCACAGGGGTCTTCTACGGTGGCCATTACCACTACAGCAGGCATTATGGCTCCGCTGATGCATACCCTGGGATTGGGAACGCCTCTTTTGGCGGCCATTACAGTCATGGCGATCGGGGCGGGCGCAATGACCGTGTCCCATGCCAACGATTCCTATTTCTGGGTGGTTACCAATTTTGGCGATATGGAAGTGGAAGACGGCTACAAAGCCCAGACGATGGGAACCCTGGTCTGCGGCATTGCTACCATGATCAATGTGTATATCGTGTATCTGATTTTGGGATAAGAGAAGCTGTAAAGGATGTACCGCGCGTACATCCTTTTTTGTTGGGCAAAGGATGCCCTGACTGTAAAAATCGGTACAATAAAAAAGAGAAAAAATCCCCCATTTGCACTATGATATCTTGCACAATGCAAAAAAGTCTATTATAATAGGGAAAGATTCAGGTGAATATTTTTTTTGTACAGTTAAACTTGAATCGATAGACAAATACGTTCCCCGGGATTGCTATTTTCCATTGCGCAGGAAATGGGTAAAAGCGGGAGACATACAACAAGCAGTACCATTTTAATCGCAGGACGGAGGAGCCTGCGGATAGGAGAGAAGTCACATGAGTGAAGAATTACTGCGGGTAGAAGGCCTAAGATTGGCCGTAGAGGGGAAAGAAATCCTGAAAGGGATTGATCTGGTGGTGCATAAGGGCGAGGTCCATGTCATCATGGGATCCAACGGGGCTGGCAAGTCCACGCTGTTTAATGCCATTATGGGCAATCCCAAATTCACCGTTACCAGCGGACATATTTATTTCGAGGGGAAGGATATTACCACGGCGCCGGTAAATGAACGGGCAAAAGCCGGGATTTTTATGGCCTTCCAGTCCCCTATTTCTGTGCAGGGGATTACGGTAGAAAATTTCATCCGCAATGCGAGAAACACCATTACGGGAGAAAAACAACGGATTATGCCTTTTAGAAAAAAATTGCATGCTGTTATGGATACCCTGTCCATGAAACGGAGTTATGCGGACCGTTATGTGAATGACGGATTTTCTGGCGGCGAACGGAAAAAAGCGGAAATCCTGCAAATGACCATGCTGGATCCCAAACTGACCATGCTGGATGAGATTGATTCCGGACTGGACGTAGATGCGGTGCGGATTGTTTCCGAAGCCGTGAACCAGTACCATACCGCCAATAATTCCTTGCTGATTATTACCCACCATAGCGAGATTCTCCAACGGCTTCATCCGGATGTAGTCCATGTCCTGATTGATGGACAGATTGTCAAAACCGGAGACGCTTCCCTGATTCAGGAGATTGAAAAGAACGGGTACGAAGCGTTTAAAAAAGCGTAAGCAGGTGAAACCATGAGCGATAAAGAAAAAGCGTCCGTACCCATTAGGGACGACGAAAACAAGCTGGAAACGGAACGGGATAAGATCAATTCCCTGACCGATTTCGGCAATATGTACGACTTTAAAAAAGACTTTACCTACGACTACCGTACGCAGGCCGGCCTGACACCTGCCATTGTGGAGGAAATTTCCGCCCAGAAGCAGGAACCAAAGTGGATGCTGGATGCAAGGCTGCGGTCGCTGGCAATTTACAATAAGATTGATTACCCGATCTGGGGCCCAGATATCAGCGGCCTGGACATGGATAATATCATCACCTATGTGCGACCCCATGCCCAGATGAAAGCCAGCTGGGATGATGTCCCCGATGATATCAAAGATACCTTTGACCGGCTGGGCATCCCGGAAGCAGAAAAAACATCTCTGTCCGGGGTAGGTGCTCAGTATGATTCCGAAGTGGTCTACCACAGCATCCAGGAAGATTTGGTAAAGCAGGGCGTTATTTATACGGACTTTGATACGGCGGTGAAGCAGTATCCGGATATTGTACAGCAATATTTTCAGAAACTGATTCCTCCCACGGATCACAAGTTTGCAGCGCTACACGGTGCCGTATGGTCCGGAGGCAGTTTCGTGTATGTCCCGGAAGGAGTGGATGTGTCCATTCCCCTGCAGAGTTATTTCCGGCTGAATGCGCCGGGGGCCGGCCAGTTTGAGCATACGCTGATTATCGTGAAAAAAGGGGCCAAGGTCCACTTTATTGAAGGCTGTAGTGCGCCCCGCTACAACGTGGCCAACCTGCATGCTGGTAGCGTAGAATTGTTCATTGAAGACGATGCTACGCTGACCTATTCCACAATCGAAAACTGGTCCAAAAACATGTACAATATGAACACCAAGCGGGCCATTGTAGGCGCCCGGGGCACCATTAACTGGGTGACCGGATCGTTTGGGTCCCATACGTCCTGCCTGTATCCTATGAGTATCCTTAACGGAGAAGGGGCCCATTGCGAATTTACGGGCGTTACTTTTGCCGGTAAAGGACAGTACCTGGATACGGGAGCAAAAGTCGTGCACAATGCGCCCGGGACGACTAGCAATATCAATTCCAAATCCATCTCCAAGGATGGCGGCGTATGTATTTACCGCAGTAGCGTGGAAATCGGGGAAAAAGCAGAAGGGGCCAAATGCAATGTCAGCTGCGAATCTCTGATGCTGGACGAACAATCCCAATCCGATACCATTCCTGCCATTGTCATTAAAAATGACAATGTGGATCTGGGCCATGAAGCCAAAATCGGCCGGATCAGCGATGAAGCGATTTTTTACCTGATGAGCCGGGGCCTCAGCGAAGACGAAGCACGGGCCATGTTGGTACGGGGCTTTGTGGAACCGGTCTCCAAGGCGTTGCCGCTGGAATATGCCGTAGAAATGAATAACTTGATCAATCTGGAACTGAAAGGTTCCATGTAAGGGAGGCGGAAGCAATGGAAAAAGAACAATTTAATGAACTTCCCCGCCCGACCTTTCGCTTTGTACGGCTGAACCATACTGCGTTGCCCACAGAACCGCCTTTTGCATTACAGCCAGCTGCTATAGAAGAACGGCATGAAGGCCAAGTGGAAGTCAAAACTGGTTTGCAGGAAGAGCTGCCGGCTTTGGGTAACTTCAAAGGGGCCAGCCCGGAAGCCCTGGCAGCTGCCAGAAAAGGCGGCAACTGCAACTGTGCAGTGACAGTCCCTAAAGGCGGCAATGCGTCCGTGTGGCTTACCTACAGCCTTACGGAAAATGTGCCCCAGCTGGTGGGCTATCTGCACGCCGTTGCAGGGAAAAACAGCACCCTCCATATTTATGAGCTGTTTGACGGAGATGTGGATGACGGCCTGATGAATCTGCTCCAGGTGATTACGGCAGAAGATGGAGCCAAAATCCAGATCAGCAAAGTGCAGCTCCATGGGCCGAAAGTCCGCCATATTGATCAACGCCTGACCAATGAAGGGGAAAAGGCCCATATCAAATTCGTCAATGCGGAAATCGGCGGTCATGAAGTTTTGCAGTATACCGAGGATAATCTGGACCATGACGAGAGTAAATTCGAGAATCAGGGGATGTACCTGGGCAGCGAGGCGCAGCTCTTTGATTTTACCTACTGGGTACAAACCCGTGGCTGCAAAACCAATACGAATATTTTGACCACTGGTGCGCTTATGGGTACCAGCAAGAAAATCTTCAAGGGGACCATTGATTTTCTCCGGGGCAGCAAAAAAGCCGAGGGCAGTGAAGCGGATAACTGCCTGCTGCTGAATAAAGGGGTGCATTCCCTGTCCGTACCTCTGCTTTTGTGCAAAGAGGACGATGTGGTGGGCAATCATGCTTCCAGCAGCGGCCAGATTGACGATGATATGTTGTTTTATCTCATGAGCCGTGGATTTAATAAAGAAGGGGCTCAACTGATTATTGTGGAGAGCCGGATTCGACCGGTGATTGATCAGCTGGGTGACGAAAACTTGGAAAACAGGGCGCTCCAGGCTGTACGTACCAAAATGCAGTTCTGCCGTCAGAAAGGAAATTGCAATGAGAAATGTACGCAGAGATTTCCCGATCTTGAATAAGATCCATAACGGGCATAAACTGGTTTACTTTGATAATGCAGCGACTACCCAGAAACCGGTGCAGGTGATTTATGCACTGAGCGATTACCTGGAACATCACAATGGCAATCCCCATCGGGGCGCCCATGTGCTGTCCATTGAAGCCGGGCAGATTTATGATGAGGCCCGGAGTGCCGTCCAAAAATTTATCAACGCCAAATACTTTGAAGAAGTGGTGTTTGTGCGCAACAGCACAGAAGGGCTGAACCTGATTGCCCGCAGCTATGCGGAGCCACGGTTAAAGCCCGGTGATACCATTGTTATTCCCATTTCCGAGCACCATTCCAATTTGGTGCCCTGGCAGCGGGTCTGCCGCAAGACCGGGGCCAAATTAGTCTATATGTATCTGGATGCCCAGGGCCATTTCACGGAAGAAGACCTGGCCAAAATTGATGAACACACCAAAATCGTTTCCTTTGCTGCCGTGTCCAACGTATTGGGCATGCATCGCCCGGTGAAAGAGCTGGTGAAGCGGGCTCATGATGTAGGCGCCATTGCCATTGTGGATGGGGCACAGTCTGCACCCCATGGAGTAACGGACGTGCAGGACCTGGATTGCGACTTCTTTGTGTTCTCCGGGCATAAGATGCTGGGATCCACCGGTACCGGTGTAGTGTACGGCAAAAAGGAGCTCCTTTCTGCTATGGAACCGTTCCTTATGGGCGGCGACATGATTGAATATGTGCAAGAACAAACCACCACATTTAACGAGCTGCCCTATAAATTTGAGGCCGGCTCCCAGAATGTGGAAGGCGCTGTTATGCTCCATGCGGCAATTGACTATCTGACCGATCTGGGCATGGATACCGTGACGGCTCACGAGCATGCGTTGGTGGAACGCTGCCTGGAAGGGATGAAAAAAATCCCGCACATCAATCTTTTAGGGTCCACGGATCCCGCCGAAAAGACCGGCGTGATTTCCTTTACCATTGATGGCGTGCATCCCCATGATGCGGCAACCATCCTGGACAGTTTCGGGATTGCCATCCGCAGCGGCCATCACTGCGCACAGCCTTTTGGGGCGCACCTTCATGTAGAAGCCTCCAACCGGATCAGTTTCTATATCTACAACACCCTGGACGAAGTGGACTATTTCCTGTCCAAGTTGCCGGAAGTGCGGAAAGTCATGGGCTTTAAGGACTAAAGGACGGGGGAGTAACATGGAAGATTTACAACAGCTATACAGCGATGTGATCCTGGAACATAACCAGGACCAGCTTAACAAGCACTTGCTTGATCCGCACAATCTGCAGGAGCACGGCCACAACCCCAGCTGCGGGGATGATATCACCTTGCAGGCGAATATTGAAAACGGCGTCATCAAAGATGCGGCGTATACAGGGCATGGCTGTGCCATCAGCCAGGCATCCACGGATATTATGATTGACCTGATCCGTGGTAAGACCGTGGAGGAAGCAGAACGCCTGCTCAATCTGTTTATATCCATGATCCGTCGGGAAGAAACCGACGATGCCAAACTGGAAGAACTGGACGAAGCGATTGCCCTTAAAGGGATTTCCAATATGCCTGCCCGGGTAAAATGTGCCCTGCTGGCCTGGCATACCATGAAAGCCGCCTTGGAAAAGGAAGAGGCAGCAGACGCAGAGAAAAAGTAAGATAGCAGTCTTTTCAGCAGCACGAAAAATGAAAACCGCGAAAAAGCGTGCTTTTTCGTGGTTTTTTTTTACCTGCTGTAGTATAATTTACACGTACAAGTATAGTGTAGAATAAGGAGGAGTGCAGAGGATGCATAGTTTTAGCACAGAATTGGGGGGACGGACACTCACCATTGAGACCGGCAAAATTGCCAAACAGGCCAATGGAGCTGTCCTGGTCCGTTACGGAGATACAGCGGTGGTAGTCGCTGTGACGGGGACTGATACGCCCCGGGAAGGCGTGGATTTCTTCCCGCTGACAGTGGACTTTGAAGAAAAAATGTATGCGGTAGGAAAAATTCCTGGAGGGTTTCTACGCCGGGAAGGCAGACCTGCTGAAACGGCAATTTTAACCAGCCGCCTTATTGACCGCCCCATCCGGCCTATGTTCCCGGAAGGCTATCACAACGATGTGCAGATCGTTTGCACCGCTGTTTCCGTGGATCCGGACAATGCGCCGGATATCCCGGCTATGATTGGTGCCTCTGCCGCTCTTTCTATTTCCGATATTCCTTTTGAAGGTCCTATCGCCGGCGTGCGCGTAGGCCTTATTGACGGGCAGTTTATTGTAAACCCCACAGTGGAACAGGCAAAAATCAGCCTGTTAAACCTGGCTGTGGCCGGAACCAAAGACGCCATTTTGATGGTGGAAGCCGGTGCCAAGGAAGTTTCTGAAGAAGTGATGCTGGATGCCATCTGGTTTGCCCATGGGGAAATCAAAAAACTGGTGGAATGGCAGGAAGGCATTCAAAAAGAAGTGGGCAAGCCCAAGATGGAAGTGCCCGTGTATACACCGCCTGCGGAACTAGTAGCAGAAATCAAAACCTATGGGGAAGATAAACTGAAAGCGGCTTTGATGGATGCGGATAAAAAACACCGGGAAAAAATGGTGGACGAAGTCAAAGAAGAAATCGCCTCCCATTTTGCGGAGAAATACCCTGATAACGGGGTGGATGTAGCGTATATCACCCAAAAACTGATCAAATCCGTGGTACGTCATACCATTTCCGTGGATAAGATCCGTCCGGATGGCCGGGCACTGGATGAAATCCGTCCGATTAGCTGTGAAGTGGGACTGCTATCTCGTCCTCACGGCTGCAGCTTGTTCACCCGCGGGCAGACCCAGGTGCTGAACTGCCTGGCATTGGCCCCGCTGCGGGAAGCCCAGACTTTGGATGGACTAGGAACAGAAGTCTCCAAACGGTATATTCATCACTATAATTTCCCGCCCTACAGCGTGGGAGAAACCAAACCGCTGCGCAGTCCTGGTCGTAGAGAAATTGGACATGGCGCTTTGGCGGAACGGGCACTGCTACCTGTAATTCCTTCTGAAGAAGAATTCCCCTATGCCATCCGGCTGGTTTCTGAAGTGCTGGAAAGCAACGGATCTTCTTCCATGGCCAGCGTGTGCGCCAGCACCTTGTCCCTGATGGATGCCGGCGTTCCTATTAAAGCGCCTGTATCCGGCGTGGCTATGGGGCTTGTCAAGGAAGGGGAACACTACACCATCCTGACCGATATCCAGGGCCTGGAAGATGCGCTGGGAGATATGGACTTTAAAGTGGCTGGGACCTCTAAAGGGATCACGGCGGTGCAAATGGATATTAAAGTGGACGGCCTGACCAAGGAAATTCTTCAGGCTGCCCTGGCCCAGGCGAAAAAGGGCCGTGCCTTTATTCTCCAAAAGATGCTGGAATGCATCCCCGAGCCGCGGAAAGAACTGAAACCATACGCACCTAAGATTACCACCATCCATATTGATCCGGACAAGATCAAAGATGTAATCGGGCCGGGGGGAAAGATGATCAAAAAGATCGTGGAAGAATCCGGTGCCCAGATTGACATTGAGGAAGATGGTACGGTGTACGTGGCTGCCGCCAACAGCGAAGCCGCCGATGCTGCCATTAAGACCATTAAAGAAATTACCGCCGTGCCGGAAATCGGTAAAATTTATACCGGCAAGGTTACCCGGATTATGAATTTTGGCGCTTTTGTGGAATTTATGCCAGGACATGAAGGTTTGGTGCATATTTCCCAGCTGGCCAAAGAACGAGTCGCCAAAGTAGAAGATGTGGTCAATATTGGTGACGAAATTGTGGTGAAACTGGTTGAAATTGATGCGAAAGGGCGGATGAATCTGTCCCGCAAGGCTGCCCTGCAAAAATAGTCTCTGGATCAAAAAGTTTTGTTTGCTGCTTGTCTCTAGTGCATTACCGTTAAAGCATCTCCGTGACTCCTGAAGGGAAGTCCTGCAGCCTGTTGACTGGGCGCTACGCACAATCGTTAGGTTGCAGGATCGGAGCTCACGTTTATCATAGCCGAAAGAATTCATCGTGCAGCAAGTCATTTTGATCAGAGAGAGGTGTTGGGTAACCATGGAAGATCGAACGTTTCATCCTTACATCCCGGCGGATCGTGTAGCTCCCGAGATGACCGTCGTATCCGTTGTATTAGGGGCTATCCTGGCAATCGTTTTTGGGGCCGCTAATGCGTATTTGGGCTTACGGGTCGGCATGACGATTTCTGCCTCCATTCCGGCGGCAGTGCTCAGTATGGGCATTATACGGTTCGTCCTGAAACGGGATTCCATTCTGGAAAATAATATGGTACAGACCATCGGCAGTGCCGGTGAATCTGTGGCAGCCGGTGCTATTTTTACCCTTCCGGCGCTGTTTATGTGGGCGAAGGAAGGCCTGGCCAATGAACCCTCCATGGTAGAAATTGGTCTGATTGCGTTATTTGGCGGTATCCTTGGGATTTTATTCATGATCCCCTTACGGCGTGCACTTATTGTAAAAGAGCATGGAGTGCTGGCTTATCCGGAAGGACAGGCTTGCGCCGAAGTGCTGATTGCCGGAGAAGAAGGCGGGACCAAAGCGTCCACCGTTTTTGCCGGTTTAGGGATTGCAGCAGTTTATAAATTCATTGCCGATGGGCTGAAATTATTTCCCAGCGAAGTCCATACGGAAATACCCAGCTACGGTGGCGCTGGAATTGGGATGGACGTACTGCCCGCGCTGGCAGGTGTAGGGTATATTTGTGGTTTTAAGGTCTCTTCTTATATGTTTGCTGGTGGCGTCCTTTCCTGGCTCGTCATCATGCCCATGATTGCCGTATTTGGCGGCAGCACGGTTCTTTTCCCTGCAAAGGTAACGGTAGCAGAACTCATGGCTGATGGTGGCTCCTTTGCTCTGTGGAGCACCTACATCCGCTATATTGGCGCTGGTGCAGTGCTGACCGGCGGGATTATCGGGCTTTTGGAATCCCTGCCCCTTATCATTCGTACGTTCCGGGACGCCGTGGGAGGATTTGGCACGACGGGCGAATCTTCCTTGCGCACCGATCAGGATCTGTCCATGAAGACCCTAATCAGCGGGATTGTCTTTATTATCCTGGCGCTGTGGCTCCTTCCTTCTATTCCACTGAGTGCCTTTGGCGCATTCCTGGTTGCGATTTTTGGTTTCTTCTTTGCAACGGTGTCTTCCCGTATGGTGGGGCTGATTGGTTCTTCCAATAACCCTGTGTCCGGGATGGCTATCGCGACGCTGTTGATTTCCACCATGCTGCTCAAAAATACGGGAACAACCGGAGCTGCCGGCATGATGGCCGCGATTTCTATCGGCGGTATTATCTGCGTTATAGCTGCCATTGCCGGTGATATTTCCCAGGACTTAAAGACGGGCTTTTTGGTAGGCGCTACGCCGAAAAAACAGCAGATTGGTGAAGTCATCGGGGTTGTTTTCTCTGCGGTCGTTATCGGCGGCATTATGTACTTGCTGAATTCCGCATGGGGCTATGGCTCTCAGGAACTGCCAGCGCCTCAGGCCGTATTGATGAAGATGGTGGTGGAAGGCGTTATGCTTGGCAACTTGCCCTGGAACCTGGTGCTCATCGGGGTATTCCTGTCCATTGCTATGTGGATTCTGGGGATTCCGGTCCTGGCCGTTGCAATCGGCGTGTACCTGCCGATCCATCTGTCTGCACCGATTATGGTAGGCGGTGTCCTGCGGCGCTTCATTGAAACCAGAAAATACGCAGACGAAGAAGAAAAAAATAACTGCATGCAAAGCGGTGTCCTCTACAGCTCCGGTTTGATTGCCGGCGAAGGACTTGTTGGTATTCTGCTGGCGGTCTTGGCTGTATTGAATATCAACCCGGATATGTCTAAGAGCATCAGCTTAGGCAATGTAGGGGGGATTGCCTTCTTCGCCGTCCTCGTGGTGACGATTTATCTTTATTGCTTAAAAGGCAGAAAAAAATCCGCTTAATAAAAGCGGAGCGGTCCGGGCTACAACGTGGTGTTGCAGCCCGGTTTTTTTAGGAAAGGACAGTATGCAATTTACGCAGAAAAAAGAAAACTATCTGGACCGGATCCCCTGTCGCAAGCAAGCCTTGCAATGGGATAAAGCCGGGGATATCGTGACGCTTCATGTGAAACACCGTGGCTTTTTTGCGACGATAGCCCAGAAGTGTTTTAACAGGCCAAAAGTTACACACCTGGATTTGGATGATTTTGGCAGCTTTTTATGGGTAAGTATGGACGGGGAAAAGACAGTGGGGGAACTGGCCGATGCCCTAAAAACACAGTTTGGGGAAGACGTAGAGCCTTTATATAACCGGCTCGTATCTTTCCTGCAGCTATTGTACCAAAATGATTTTATTTCTTGGCGGAAATAAGGAGTGCAAGCTTATTATCAATATGCTGCTGGGCATGGTATACTTAAAAGATCAAAATAGGAATTAGCATACGGTGTCGCAGCGGTAATGCTGCCTTGTCTGAATAGGAGAACTTGTATGAGTGTGGACGAACAGATTATTTGGAGAAGAGAGCGGAATCTGGATCGGTTATTTTTGGCCATGATCCACTTTGATAAAGGGGACGCAAAACGGATTCAGCATTTTACCAAGGTGCACAGCTATGCCCGTTTAATTGGCCGCAAAGAAAATCTAGATGAAGATAGCCTCTTTACCTTGGAAACGGCCGCCTATGTCCATGATATAGGTATTCCCGTGGCAGAGAAAAAATATGGCTACCAGAACGGCAAACTGCAGGAGCAGGAAGGCCCTGCTGCAGCACAGGAATTGTTAGAGAAACTCCAGTTTCATCCTTCTGTGATAAAGCGGGTATGCTACCTGGTGGGGCACCATCACACCTATGATGCCATTGACGGGCTGGATTATCAGATCCTGGTAGAAGCTGATTTCCTGGTGAATTTGTTTGAAGACGAGGCCAGTCAGGATACTATATTGCACGTGCGGGACACGATTTTCCGTACAAAAACAGGACTCCAAATCCTAAACGATATGTTTGGACTGGAGCCAACACAAGCAGTTCTGACATATGATAAAAAGGGCAATCTTATCGTCAATAAAGAACGGATCAAAATCTATAAAGATATGATGCAGACGTTTTTCCGCCGGGCAAAAGTCGGGGGCTTTGTGGACTGGAGACATATGGGTGATTTGACCAATGGGATTGAGTCTCTGTTACGTGACGCCAGTACAGAGCTAACCGCACCGGAAGACGCTTGGAATCTGTTTTCTCTTACAGGCGATGTATTTCTAAAATGGGGGAAAACGGAGATGGACGATGATGGCGATACATCCTTTGTCATGAGCTATGTAATGGATATATGGGAGCAGGCACTTAAGCGATTGCCCGGAGAGAAAGAACAAGCACAAGCACTGCAATTTTTTATCAAACACCTTGATGGGTCTGTGATTGATTATATGGAAGAATATCTTTATGAATTTATGGATCATCATTTTAGAACAAAAGCACTTTTGCAAATTAAGAAAAAATTCCTGGAAGAAAAGCTGGCAAAAGCTGAAGAAGATCCTAAAGGGTATAGCAACTTCCATATAGATACGTTGAGGGAGTACTTGCTTCAGATTGCAGCGGACGAAGGAGTACCTTTATTACAAATTGAAGAGCGTGCAGCCTTTTGGCATAGTTCCAGCATGGACAAGCGGCTGTTACGCATCTACCAGGAACGGGGCGAAGAGGCAAAGCAAGTCGATTTGTTGGAGAAAATGCTTTCCAGTAGCAGTAAAACGTGGATTGCGGAATATGAGAAATCAGACTATGAGGAGCAACTAAAAGCACTTTATCATAAAATGGGACGAACTGCTAACTACCAGGCACTTTTAAAACATATGTTTTATGACCGGCCCGGGGATGAAAAATTGTACGAAGAATACCGCAGCCTTTTTTCCAGAGCGGACTGGCAAAAGGAATGCGACCAACATATTTTCCCTGTCTTCATTGGAAAGATGTATGCGATGCGTCTCTTTGAAAAAGAAGAACGGTACGACTTAATGATGCTGACGGCGGAACAAAATCAGAGGATAGAGGGGTATGAAGAAGTATTGAAAGAAAGGTACCCACAGCGTTGTTTGTCCATCTTGATTAAAAATGCGAATGATACGATGGCAGAGGCCGTTGACCGCAGAGGATACCGCAAAGTAGGAAGAATCTTGAAAAAAATTAAAAAGTATCCTGAGGGCCCCGATAAGGCAGCAGAACTGGCGGAAAAATATTGCAGTGAAAATCCGCGTAAAACTGCCTTGCGGGATGAAATGAACAAGATTCAAAAAGGATAAGTGGACTAAGGGTATACCTTTGTAGATAATATTTGAAAAGGAAATTTGTGTTACATAGAGGGGAGTCTCCTCGGTTTCCTACACTATACAAATTTTAAAAACTTGTTGACAAATTCTTTGAGAAGTGTATAATAAGACCCATAACAAAACATCAAACAGTGTTGATTGGGAAAAGTACTTTTCCAGGCTGACATTCCAGAGAACCTGCCACTTGGTGCGAGGCAGGATGCACAGCGGAAAGGGAAAATCACCCAGGAGCTGCCCGCTGAAAGGTTGCAAGTAAGTGGGGCCGACTGACAGTCGTTATCCTGTCCGGCATTGGAAGGGAGATCCGGAGATGCTTGTAAAGGGGTCGCTTGAGCGACAACAAGAGTGGTACCGCAGAGCACAGCGCTTTGTCTCTTACTAGAGAGACGAGGCGCTTTTCTTTTTCTCCCAGGGGCCATCAGCCGTTTGATTTTTGCAGAAAAAATGTGGAGGGATGTACAAATGAAGCTGTTGACAAAAGTAAGTGGGTTCGTAGGCAAAAATCTGACCTGGCTGGTGCTGGCTACCATCTTAGGGGGCTATTTTGCACCGGATGTTTTTTCCTGGTCCGTCCATTATACGGTGTGGCTATTGGGCGTCGTTATGTTCGGCATGGGGATGACGCTGCATGTCTCTGATTTCAAATTGGTGCTCCAGCGGCCAAAAGAAGTACTGGCGGGAACTGTCTGCCACTATACCATTATGCCGCTAGTAGCCTTTGCTATGACCAAAGTCTTTCATCTGAGCCCGGAACTGGCGGTAGGTATGGTACTTTTAGGATCCTGCCCCAGTGGCACGGCTTCCAACGTGATGAGTTTTTTGGCGAAAGGCGATGTGCCCCTGGCCGTTTCTGTTACCACCGTTTCTACTTTGCTGGCGCCAGTGATGATGCCCTTTTTGGTGTGGGCACTGGCCGGTGAATATGTGAACGTTTCCTTTTTATCCATGGCATTGACCGTTATGAAAGTCATTCTGGTTCCGCTGGTGCTGGGCCTTTTGGTTCACAAAGTAGTGGGCGAGAAATTCCTGGCCCAGGTCCAAAAAGTTCTGGTGTTGCTGTCTGCTTTTGCCGTTCTGTCCATCCTGGGCGGGGTAGTGGCTGTGAACGGGGCTAAAATCGTAGCGCTGGGCGCTTTTGTGGTGGTGCTGGTTCTGCTGCACAATCTGGCCGGTTTTGGCCTGGGCTATTTCGTTACCGGGAAACTGGGCATGGGTAAGCCCCAGCGGCATTCCGTGACGCTGGAAGTGGGTATGCAAAACGATGCCCTGGCTCTTTCCATCTGTGCGGTATATTTTGCTCCGGAAGTCGCCATCCCGGCCGCTGTAGGAGCTGCCGTCCATCAGATCACAGGTTCTTTCCTGGCAGGCCTCTTTGCCCGCAATATGGATCGGTATGAAGCCCGCATGAAAGCTGTGGAAGAAGCTCCTGTAGCCGTAGGTGACTGAAAATAAGAAACAGAAATAAGTACAAGCCCAAGGGTTACCCCCTGGGCTTTTCTGATGGGGAAAAACCCGTTGGAAAAGTGGGCTGTCTAGTATACAATGATTAGAGAAGCACAGGGTATAGCGCATTTTTTATTGGGAAGGGGCAGGTAGCATCAAATATGATTATCAATACCGGCATGCGGACGGACATTCCCGCTTTTTACAGCCGCTGGCTGCGGAACAGGCTGAAAGCAGGTTTTGTTCTGGTGCGCAATCCTTACAATGAAATGCAGGTTACTAGATACGTCCTTTCCCCGGATGTGGTAGATCTGATCGGCTTTTGTACCAAAAATCCTATCCCATTGCTGCCTTATATGGATGCACTCAGCGCCTACGGGCAATACTGGTTTGTTTCCATTACCCCGTATGGAAAAGATATTGAACCAGGAGTGCCGGATAAAAAACAAGTCATCCGTGCTTTTCAGAAGCTTTCAACGCAGCTTGGCGTGGACTGTGTAGGTTGGAGGTATGATCCCATTCTTATCAATGCGCAGTATACAGCCGAGAAACATTTACTCCTGTTTGAAAAGATAGCTGCGGCGCTTGCTGGCTATACGAAAACCTGCGTCATTAGTTTTATTGATTTGTACCCGAAAGTACGGAAAAATTTCCCCCAGGCCCAGGCCGTTTCCAAGGAAATGCGGCTGTATCTGGGAACAAACTTTATCCGCATTGCGGCTAAATACGGTATGACCATAAAACCTTGCGGAGAAGGAACGGAACTTGCAGCGTACGGTGCCGACTGCAGCGGCTGTATGACACTTTCTGTTTATGAGCAAGCGCTCCACTGCAAATTGCGTGCGCCTAAAATCCCCGGCGCCAGGAAAGAATGTGTCTGTTTTTTGAATTGTGATATTGGAGCGTATAATTCCTGTGGGCATTTTTGCTGGTATTGTTATGCCAACGGGAGCCATGCACAAGTTACCCGAACCATGGCCCGGCATAATCCCGATTCCCCCTTTTTGATCGGAGAGGGGCAGCCGGGCGATGTTATTCATAACGCCCAGCAGAAAAGTTGGAAGGATATAGCGACCAGCTTATTTTAAAAGGCATGTTTCTTAGGGGATTACTGCCACTTGATCACGGTATCAGAGAAAGTCTATAAGCCTGCATTTAACAGATAGTATTCACCTATCAGGTCGTTCACCAGTGAAGCTAAAATGGGACAACAAATTGCAGTATCTGTAACAAATGAACTGTTAGTATACCGCGGGAATGCTATGGCTCGTCTTGTACCAGGACAATACTGCCGGCCATATAGGAAAGCTTCCCAATTCTGGTACGAATGTATCGGATATAATTTAATGCTATGTTGGGGATACGAAGGACGAGTGCAATATAATTGCGAATTTCGATTAAGTCCATTTCGGCATCAGGGGTGATGATGATTTTGTAAGAGCCCACTATTTGAGACCGCTTTCTAAATCATCAAACACATCGCTAAATGAGCGTCCTTTTCCTGCAACAGATTGCTCGTAGCTGTGTTGCAGTTTTGCGTTTAGTTCAGAATCTGACATGGTATCAGCCGTTTTGGGAATTGAAGGGATGGAAAGCGAGAAGGGGATACCTTGTTTGTATATGATCTGACGATATAGAGAATTTATGACAACGGAAACCGGAATGCCTAACTTTTGAAGAATAGATTCCGCTTCTAGTTTTACATTATTTTCGACACGAGCACTTACAGTGGAGTCCTTCATGTGACCACCTCCTATGAGCATTGTAGCCCAATGACATGCGAATTGCAATACAAATAAAATGTAAACAGACTAACCTGGGGAATGCCGTCATACAACCCTTCAGAAAATTATATTTTCATTTGGTTTGCTAGAACAACAGAAACACGTTGGAAAAGCAGATTATCTAGTATACAATACTTAGAGAAGAATCGGGTATCGGGCAGGAACTTTTTGAGGGAGGGATTTGCAATGAGGAAAAATATGGTGATTTGTTTTGAGCTTTTGCTGGCAGCACTTGTCGCCATTCCCTTGGGCGTGGGACGGGCCAGTGTGGAAAAACACACCGTTTCAAAAAGCAACTACCAGATGAGTTATCCCATCGTCTATGTGGATCATAATGAGGCCGCACAGAACCGGATCAATTCGGATCTCTATCAGTACATTGCAGGATTTCAAAATAGCTATGAGACGGGAGATTTCTCTAAAGGAGATTTTTCTTATCTAGTCCGCTATGAAGATGATAAATTGATTTCCCTGACCTTGGCCGATTACCGCTATCGGCAGGACGCTGTCCATGGCTATACCTATACCCGGGGCCTCACTTACAGCAAGGTGACTGGGGAAAAATTATTGCTACCCTATTTTGTGAAGATCAGTACAGCGGATAAAGGGCTGATACTTTCCCAACCGATCTATAATAGCCAGAATGAACGGATTCCTCTGAACCAAACTTTTGCTCAGGACGCTTTTATGTGGAATAAACTAAAGATCAGCGATAACTACTATCTGGCAGGCGGAGGCAATATCGTCCTGTTGTATCCACCTTATGAATTGGGCTCTTATGCACAGGGGACCCTGCGTGTGGTTCTTTCTCCACGTATCATTGATTATCTGAATCGGAAGAATTAAGCTGAATTAACGCCAGAATTGTGCGTAAAATATTTTTTACGCTTAGACTCTTGTAGTGCCGGGATGCAGTATTTTTGAATGAACAATCAAAAGCGCTGCTGCATTGGAAAATAAGGATTTTGCCAAAAGGAGTTGTTTATGGATCTTGGTACGCAGTATGATAGGAAGAAAAAGACCATAGAAGAGGTCCTCGCCCTAATCCAGGATGGGGACTATATGCTGTCCGCCCAGGCTATGGCGGAACCGGTAAGTCTGCTGGAAAAAATGCCTCTCCTGAAAAAATGGGGACGGAAGGGACTGACCTACAATTCCTGCATGCCTATGGCAGATCTGCCCTGGTATCATGATCCGGCCATGGAGGAAACCTTGGAGCATGTTTCCTGGTTCTTCAGCGCTCCCACCCGAAAGGCCCATGCCGAAGGATTGTGCAGCTTTTTGCCTGCCGGGTCCACCAGCCTGGTCCGAAAGACGCTCCAGCGGGCAGCAGCGCAGCACCGGCGTCCGGTGCTGCTGGCTTCTGCTTCTCCCATGGATGCCCACGGATATTTTTCCCTTTCCCTTAGTGCGCTTTTCGAGCGGGATATCATCGATGGGGGCGCCTTAGTGCTGCTGGAAGTGAGCCCTCATTTCCCCCGTACCTGGGGAGATACCTTGCTGCCCATATCCCGGGTTGCCGCTTTTGTAGAAACGGACCGGAGAGCACCGGTTTCCTCCCTGCCCTGCATGGGGGAGATAGATCGGAAGATTGCGGCCCAGGTGGCAGAACTGATCCCGGACGGATCCACACTCCAGCTGGGAGTGGGGCATATTCCCAGCGCTGTAGCGGAAGAATTGAAGAACCGGAAACATTTGGGGATCCATAGCGGTCTGTTCAGCGACAGTCTGATGGATCTGATCCGCTGTGGAGCCGTGGACAACACCCGAAAAGGGTTCCTGGACGAGATTTCTCTCTGCGCCTTTGCCAACGGCTCCCAGGAATTGTATGACTTCCTGGATGATAATCCGGGAGTGGTCTTCCGCCGGGGCACCTTTGTCAATGAACCGAATATTATTGCCCGAAATCGGAACATGGTGTCTCTGAATACAGGGCTGGAAATCGATCTTACCGGCCAGTGTGCCGCCGAATCCATGGGCTTTACCCAGTTTTCTGCCACCGGAGCCCAAACAGAAACGATCCAAGGGGCCCAGCTGTCCCCGGGAGGGAAATCCATCCTGGCGCTCCGTTCAGTATATTCTGTCCGGAATGCCCAGGGAGAAAAAGTGCTGAAGTCCAAGATCGTCCCCTATTTCCGGCCCGGGACTATCGTTTCCACTTCCCGAAATGAAATTGACTTTGTAGTGACTGAATATGGAGTCGCTTGGCTGCGGGGTGCCTCTATCAAAGAACGGGTCAAAGAACTGATTGCTGTGGCCCATCCCGCCTTTCGGGATAAACTCCAGGCAGAAGCGCGGCGCTGTGGAATTGGATAAAGAAATACAGACTCTGTGCAAACATCAGCACAGGGTCTGTATTTCTTTCTTCAGATGACCAAAACTAGAAGCAGAACGTCATATCAAATGTAGAAAATGTTTTGATTATACAATTAATTTACATTTTATGGTAAAATAAACTGTATACAGTATGCTGAATTGATACAGTCGTTTTACCTGTCAATTCAGCACCGGCGATAAGTCAACCGTGAGTAAGAGACAGGGTTGCGTTTGACACGCTGCCCACGGAAAAAAGGAGGTCCTTTATGGCACACGAAGTACGGATTCATTCTGTGGAAACACTGGAGCAAGCATTACCGCTGATTCGTCAAGCAGAAGCACTGTTCGCTACCTTCTCCCAGGAAAAAGTAGACGAGATCTGCGAAAAAGCAGCCATGGCCGTATCGAAAATGCGCATTCCTCTGGCGAAAATGGCTTGCGAGGAAACGGGGTATGGCGTGGTTGTTGATAAAGTGACCAAAAACCAATATGCGTCCGAACATATATGGAACTATATGCGGAACGCCAGGACCTGTGGCGTGATTGAGGAGAATCCTACTTACGGAACCAAACGAGTTGCTTCCCCAAAGGGTATTATAGCAGCCATTACCCCTACCACAAACCCAACGTCCACAACAATTTTTAAAGTACTCATTGCCTTAAAAACCAGAAACGCCATTATCGTTTCTCCCCATCCCAATGCGGTCCAATGTTCCATCGCCGCAGCGCGGATTATGCGGGATGCTGCCATAGAGGCCGGCCTGCCGGAAAACATCATTACCTGGATTGAAACACCGGCACTGGATATTTCCGACTATCTGATGAAACATGTGGATTTGATCATCGCCACCGGCGGATCCGGCATGGTGCATGCTGCGTATTCTTCCGGAACACCTGCCATCGGCGTAGGCCCTGGAAACTGTAACGTAGTGATCGATGAAACGGCGGATCTGCGGATGGCTGTGGAATCCATCATCCATTCCAAGACTTTTGATAACGGCATGATCTGCGCAACGGAGCAGCACATTACCGTATTGTCCAGTGTCTATGATGAAGTAAAGAAACTATTGCAGGCTGCCAGGTGTTACTTCCTGAATGAGGAAGAAGCGGCGAAAGTGGCAGAAGTTTTCTATAATCCGAAAAATCATGGTGTTAAACCGCCTGCAGTAGGACAGACCGCCGTAAAACTGGCGGAAATGGCAGGTATCACGGTGCCTGCCCATACCAAGGTATTGATTTACGAGACAAACGATCCTTCCCATGATAATCCCTGGGCTAACGAAAAATTGACAACGCTGCTGGGCATGTTTAAAGCGGATACTCTGGACGAAGCCTATGACATCTGTGCACAACTGGTACTGGAGGGCGGGGCAGGACATACTGCCTGCTTATACGTAGATCCAACGGAAGAAGACAAAATTAACCGGTTTGCCGAGAAGATGAAAGCCGGACGGATCCTGATCAATACGCCTACAGCTTTCGGTGGGATCGGCGACCTGTATAACTTTGATCTGGCCCCATCACTGACCTTGGGACCTGGCGCAGTAGGACACTCTTCCTACATGGGCAATACCAACTTCGAACAGCTACTGGATATTAAAGTCGTGGCATCCCGGCAGGAAAACATGCTGTGGCTGCAAATGCCAAAGAAGGTTTACCATAAGACCGGCTGTACGCCTGTGGCCATTCGGGAATTTAAAGAAGTATATGACTTCAAGCGTTGCTTTATTGTTACGGATGCTAACTTGTACCAGATCGGCGCCTGTGATGCTATCATCAAACAGCTCCACGATTTAGGAATCCAGACCTCTGAGTACTTTGATATCCGGGTAGATCCGCAGATCCAGGATGCTATGCTGGGGCTGCCGAAGATGCATGAGTTTGATCCGGACGTAATCCTGGCTATCGGTGGCGGGGCAGCTATTGATACGGCCAAAATCATGTGGATCATGTATGAACATCCGGAAGAAAAATTCCTGGATATGGCAACCACCTTTATTGATATCCGCAAGAGAATCCGGTTTTTCCCGCAAATGGGCTCCAAAGCCAAACTGGTTTGCGTCCCCACCACAGCGGGAACGGGCTCTGAATGTACACCCTTTACCATTATCTCTGACGGGAATACCGGTATGAAGTGGCCACTGATTGGCTATGAAATGATGCCAGAAATGGCCATTGTGGATGCAGGCAATATGATGAAATTGCCGCCCCGGGCTACCCAGGCCTCTGGGTACGACGTGTTAACACACGCCGTAGAAGCCTATGTATCCATCTACGCTACGGAATATACGGACGGATTCTGTAAGGAAGCTACCAAGATGGTCTTTGATTACCTGAAGAGAGCATATAAGAGCGCTTTTCGTGGTGCAAAACCGGATCCGGAAGCCAGGGAAAAAATGGCAGATGCCTCCACGCTGGCGGGTATTGGATTTGCTAACGCATTTTTGGGAATCAACCACTCCATGTCCCATAAGATTGGCGGATGGTTCCATATACCACACGGCACGGCGAATGCGCTACTATTCCCCTATGTTTGCCGCTTTAACGCACAGAAACACCCCTATCATATGGGAACCTTCTCCCAGTACAAATATCCCCAGGCCTTTGAACGCTATGTCCAGCTGGGCGAATTGATTGGTGTGAAGGGCAAGACGGACGAAGAGACCTTCGAAAACTGGATCAAGGCCTCCGAACAGCTGAAGGCGGATATTGATATTCCGGCAACGGTTTGGGAATGGCTCCAGGAAGCCCATCCGGAAAAGAGCAAGGAAGAATGGGAAAAAGAATTCCTGGCGGCAGTCAATCAGATGTCCGAATGGGCATTCCATGATGCTTGTACAGGCTGTAACCCTGTGTATCCCACAATTTCCGAATTGAAAGCGCTGTTTTTACGTTCCTTCTACGGAGATGCTGTGTTCGTAGAAAAATATGGGGATGTACTGGAAGTTCCTGTGGAACTGCCCACCGATACCCATGCGGATTATCCTATGGGAAGTACGGTAGAGCTGGGTAAAGATAAGACTGGCGGATTTAACTAAGAAGACGACTACTCCTGATCAAGAAGGGATGGTTGCCTGATGAGACAAGTGAATTTACCGGAAAAAGTTTATTTTAAAGAAGGATGTACTCCTGTTGCACTACGGGAATTGGCAGAGATTTACCATCGGAAACGCGTGCTCCTGGTTTCAGGCCTTGCAGCGCTGCGTAATGATACAGTCATGAAGCTCAGCCGTTTCTTTGAAAAACAGGATATCCAAACAGCAGAAGTGATTGTGTCCGATGCTTTCCCTACCTATGGAGACTTGCAAGAACCTTTGCACAAAGTGCAGGAATTTCTGCCCGACGTCATTCTGGGTGTGGGCAGCGATGGTGTACTCAGTGCGGCCAAAGGCCTCCGGTTTCTCTATGAGAATCCGGAGATGCCCCTGGAGCAGGCAAGTTTCGTATCAGGCCTACATGCTGGAGAAAAGGCATTGCTGGTGCTCATGGGAACTACGCTGGAGGGGGGACTGCAAAATTCCACACTGGGAATATTTTCCAACGGGGAGCATCCTGTTGCCGTATCCAGCTTGGCTTTCCTGCCGCTAGTTGCGATCACGGACGGGGAATTCGTTCGGGACCTGTCTGCAGACGAAATTCGGCAGGGAATAGAGACCATCCTTGCCAGATGTCTGGCTGTATACCTGGAAGAAGGACATTCGGAGTATACGGACAGTTTTCTTGCGGAAGCTATCGGTACGGTGCTGCGGTGGAAAGATGCGGCACTGGCAGGGGAGCCAGCTGGTAAAGCCCATCTGCTGCAAGCGGCTTCTTTAGGTGGAGCGGCTTACGGAAATATAAGCCACATGTATGTGGCTCGTCCCATACTGGCCGATCTCAAAGAAAAATCCAAACAACAGGAACAGCGTATGGAACGCTTATACTCTTGCGTAGGCACGGTCGCTGCGAAGCGTCTTAAAACAATACTGGAATAAGCTGTACTAGAAGGTGCTATGAAAAAAGGAAAGGTTATTTTTCACAGCACCTTTCCTTTTTAGACAATATCTAGATTGCTGGTAGATTGCAAACTGGACCCGAACAGTAAAAATTGAAATGAGTCATTTTACCATAGATGGCACGAAAGGAGTGGAAAGTGGACATTGAGCAATATGTAATGGCCTATGAGGTGGAGCAGGACAGGCTCCGAGCGCTGCTGCCGGACGGATTTATATCCCTGCGCCCTGTGCTGCGGATTAATGCAGAAGTTCGATGCGGGAAAATCGGCTATGTAGAGTTTAATACACCTGTAGAAAAGGGCGGCACCAGAGGCTGGCTGAATATCGGGTATACAGATACAGCTGCTTTCGTGTGCAAGGGGCAAACGATCACCTTTAACATGGCGCATTTGACCATTTCCTTTACCAGTGTGGGAATCGCCGGATCCTGCCCTGCGGAAAAAGATAATGCCGGCTGCTTTTTCTTACAGGCAGGAAAAGAAACACTGCGGAGAGTGGAAGAAATTACTGCCAATAAAGAATTTTGTGATTGTCGGTTTGCCTGGAGGTTTGGACAAGAAGGCGCGCAGGGCATAAGTCAAGGGAAAACGCTTCCTGCCTATCCAACGGAGGTTCAACATGTGTACCCCAAAGAAGCGTTTACCGTAGAAAATGCAGCTAAAATTCCATGCCAGCAAGTGCTGGGGACCTATAAAGTCCTTTTTACAAGATAGTGCAAAGAAGAGAGAAATGACAGTGATGGAAAGGCGGAGCCATGGTGCCCCGCCTTTTTCTGCTTTGATTTCTCTGTCCCTGATGGGATAAGAAGGGGGTGCATTGTTCCGCTAATTGCCATATATTGTTCCGAACAGGCTGATATTGTTCCGACGCAATGCTATAATACAAAAGATATAGGAAATTGTGAACGAAGTGCGTGCACAATTTGAGCGCAATAGGACGACATAAAATTTGGTATAATAAAAGACAGAATATGCTGAAGAAGGGAGAACGGATTGCCCGTGGAAGAAGAAAAATTTATAGCACTGCTGCCACCAAACCAGAGCCTGGAACCATCCCTCATTAAATCCAAGGAACGGGTACAAAAACATGGGGAAGTGTTTACCCCGGACTGGATGGTAAGAAAAATGCTCTCATATCCGGAAATTCAGGATAAGCTGCAAGATCTCCACGCGACCTTTCTGGAACCCAGTGCTGGGGAAGGCGCTTTCCTGACAGAAATCCTTCGGCAGAAACTGGCGTATGTGAACCAAAGCCCGGCGTCCCGGGGAGTCCACTGGCAGTACAATACCCTGTGGGCCTTGCTGAGCATTTACGGGATTGAATTTCTGGAAGACAATCTGAAAATTGCCCGGGATAATATGCTCCAGGCATTTGCAGAGAATTACCAGAAGAAAACGGGACGGGAGTTAAAACCAGACTCGGATTTATACCGCTCTGCCCAAGTTATTATCCGGTGGAACATTGTCCAGGGCAATACCCTGACTCATAAAACCGCCGATGGTAGCCTGATCCTTTTGAACCAATGGATGCAGTGCGGGCCCAAACACAGGCGCAGCGTCATCCGCCGGCCCTTCTTCTTTGATTCCCTGTTTCTGTCAGAAGAAGATACCATGGGCGATCTGTTTGCAGAACAGGAAATCAGTGACGCACCGAAAGAATTTCGGATTCGGACAATTTTACGGGTGTGGGAAGAAGAGGAATGAAAATGGGAGAACGCAAGAAATTTAAATTTGATGTGATCATTGGGAACCCGCCGTATCAGGAAGAAACGATTGGCGATAATAAAGGATTTGCGCCACCTGTTTATCATAAATTTTTAGATCAGGCATATGATATATCGAATATTGTTGAAATGATTCATCCAGGCAGATTCCTTTTTGATGCAGGAAGCACGCCTAAAGATTGGAACCAAAAGATGCTTCAAGACAGGCACTTAAAAGTATTGTTCTTTGAACAAAATAGTAGCAAGGTCTTTTCTGGAACCGATATAAAAGGCGGGGTCGCTGTAACTTATCACGATGTGTCTAAAACATTCGAACCAATTGATACTTATACAATTTATCCCGAATTAAATAGTGTCCTTCATAAAGTTATGAAGATTGGCCTAAATCCATTTAGCTCAATTGTCTATGCTCCAGAAAGTTATAAGTTTACTCAAAAGATGCATCGAGACTATCCGGATGCCGAATCTCGTTTAAGCAAAGGCCATAAATACGATTTAAAATCCAATGTCTTTGATACTTTAAACTTCATATTTAAAGACCAAAAACCTGATGATGGAAATCAATATATAGGAATTTATGGGCTTTCAAATAAAAAACGCACAAAAAGGTACATTAGAGCTGATTATATCAAAAATGAGACAAATTTGAATGCTTGGAAGGTTTTTGTGCCTAAGGCTAATGGTAGCGGCGCCATAGGAGAGGTCTTAAGTACACCCCTAATCGGGAATACCCAAACCTTTATAAGTATCGGGAATTTTAAAACTCAAGAAGAAGCAGCTGCATGTAATAAATATATTAAAACTAGATTTGCACGAGCAATGTTGGGGATTTTAAAAATAACGCAAGATAACACGAAAAGTAAATGGGAAAAAGTCCCTCTCCAAGACTTCACGTCTCATTCCGATATTGACTGGTCCCAATCCATTGCTGCCATTGACAGGCAATTGTACAAAAAATATGGGCTGTCCCAGGAGGAAATTGATTTCATCGAATCCCATGTAAAGGAGATGGTGTAAATGGCAGGGGTACAGGTTGAAAGCTATGCATCCATTGTCCCCATGGTTTACGCCTACACCACGCCAGGGGTGCCCTCCCATGACGGCTGGACCAAAATTGGCTACACGACCCGGGATGTGGAGCAAAGAATCAAGGAACAGACCCATACGGCCAATATTGCCTACCGCCTGGAATGGAAGAAGGAAGCCCGGTATACGGACGGCAGCGAACAATATTTTGAGGACCATGATTTTCACAGCTATCTTATGCTCCATGGGGTGGAACGGGAACCAGGAACGGAATGGTTTCACATCGATCCGAAGAAAGCACGGAACTATTTTTACCATTTTGCCGGAAAAGATGTGGATGCTTCTTTTGCTAATGAATCTAAGGGCAGCGTTTATACGCTGCGGAAAGAACAGCAGGAAGCGGTAGTACAGACGCTGGCCTACTACAAGGCCGGGACAGAACCCAGGGAATTTCTCTGGAATGCCAAGCCCCGGTTTGGCAAGACATTGACAGCTTATGATTTGGCACGGAAAATGGGGGCTACCAGGGTACTGATTGTAACCAATCGGCCCAGCATTGCCAATTCCTGGCTGGAGGATTTCAAGAAGTTTATTGGCTGGCAGACCGATTGGAAGTTCGTCAGTGAAAGTGATTCCTTAAAAGGAAAATCCGGGTATCTCAGCCGGCAGCAATATCTGGATGCATTGGACAACATGATGGGGGACGAAATCAAAGGCCAAGTGGCGTTTGAAAGTCTTCAGGGATTGAAGGGGTCTCTGTATTTTGGGGGACAGTATGATAAGCTGGAATGGATCCGCCAGCAAAAATGGGATCTATTGATCATTGACGAGGCCCACGAAGGGGTGGATACCTACAAAACAGACCGGGCTTTTGAATATATCCAGAGAAAATTTACCCTCCATTCGTCCGGGACGCCTTTTAAGGCCATTGCCAGCAATAAATTCCGGGCAGATCAGATTTATAACTGGTCCTACGAAGACGAGCAGGAAGCCAAAGCGCAGTGGGATGAAAATACCCAGGGCAGTAATCCCTATGGGAAACTGCCCCGGCTGAATCTTTATACCTACCAGCTGTCCCATATGATTGCAGGGCAGGTCCAAAAAGGGATGGATTTGTCCGAAGATGAGCATGCAGAATTTGCTTTTGACCTGAATGAATTTTTCCGTGCCGAAAAAGAAAAATTCGTCCACGAAAAAGAAGTGAAAAACTTTCTTACTATGCTGGCCCATAATGAAAAATATCCTTTTTCTACGCCACAGCTGCGGCAGGAACTGGCCCATACTTTTTGGTTGCTGCACCGGGTGGAAAGCGTCAAGGCCATGGCAAAACTGCTGCAGCAGGATCCGGTGTTTGAGCATTATAAAGTGGTGGTAGCTGCCGGGGATGGAAAACTTTCTGCCGAAGAAGAAGAAACGGAAGCCATTCAGGACAATGAAGCCAACCAGAAAAGTTATGATAAGGTTATGGAAGCCATCCGTGAAAATGACCGCACCATTACCCTGAGCGTGGGGCAGCTGACTACCGGGGTAACGGTGAAACCGTGGACGGCGGTGCTGATGCTGAGCACTATGAAAAGCCCGGCAGAATACATGCAGGCCGCATTCAGGGCCCAGAATCCCTATGAATTTACGGATCCCAGGACCAAACGGCGCTACCAGAAGAAAAATGCCTATGTGTTCGACTTTGCTCCGGAACGGACGCTGATCATCTTTGATGAATTTGCCAATAACCTGAACAGCCAGACAGCTGGCGGACACGGAACGAGGGAAGAACGGGAACAGCATATCCGGCGTCTTTTGAATTTCTTTCCGGTGATTGGGGAAGACAGCGAAGGAAGAATGGCGGCCTTGGACGCAACCCAGGTGCTTACCATCCCCAAAACGATCAAGGCCCAGGAAGTCATCCACAGAGGCTTTATGAGCAATTTGCTGTTTGCCAATATCGGCGTAGTGTTTGGAGCTCCCGGTGCTGTCAAGGCGATTTTGGATAAACTCCCCAAAGCCCAGGAACCGCAGAAAAATCATGCGACGTTGGTTGATGCCGGGGATATCCATACCAATCCGCAGGGAGACGTGGAAATCCCCGGGGAAATCGTCGTTAACAAAGCCCAGGGCCTCTTTGGAGAAAAGAAGTATGAAACCATCCAGAAACCGGTGGAAGAGGTACTGCATAAGGACGAAGATAAGAGCGACAGCCATAAGGTGGTGGACACCGTTGCAAAAACGGTCATGAGCCAGGTCCGGGCAGAAAGCGAAGAAAAGATCAAAAAAGAGTACGGTCTGACTAAACCGCAAGCGGACCGCGTCTTTACTAAAAGTGCACAGCATATGAAGCAAGCTTTGGACAAAGTGGCAGATCGTCATGAGACACAGAAGCATGTATTGCAGGCAGAGCATGAAAAACAAATGCAGGCAGCGACCTCTCCGGAAGAAAAAGAGAAGCTTATAGAAAAACACCAGCAGGATTTGGTGGATGAACGGCAAAATTTCAACCAGTCCGTACAGGAGACCGTGCAAAAAGTACTGGAAGACAGCCAAAAAGCAGTGGTGGAGCAGCTGGAAACCCAGAAGGAACAGAAGAAGGTCAGGGCCATTGAAGAGGATGTACGGGCCCACCTGCGGGGATTTGCCAGAACCATTCCCAGTTTTATCATGGCCTACAGTGAACAGGAAGGAACCGGCGGTGGACGGGATCTGAAACTCAGCAATTTTGATGACTATACGCCGGATGACGTTTTTCAGGAAGTGACAGGGATTTCAGAAGAAGAATTCTGCTTTTTGCGAGATGGGGGTGCCTATCAGGATTCGGATACAGGGGAGACCAAACATTTCGAAGGACATGTATTTGATGAAGTGGTGTTTGATGAATCCATCCAGGAATTTTTGAATCTAAAGGAAAAGCTGAATAATTATTTTGCTGACGCCAGCGATGAGGATATTTTCGACTATATTCCACCCCAGAAGACCAATCAGATCTTTACCCCTAAAAATGTGGTGAAAAAAATGGTGGATGCCCTGGAAAAAGAGAATCCTGGAATCTTTGACGATCCCAACCGGACCTTTGCGGATCTGTATATGAAATCGGGACTATATATTACGGAGATCGTAAAACGGCTGTTCCGCAGTCCGGTGTTGAAAAAGCAGTTCCCCGAGACGCAGGTACGGCTGAAACATATTCTGGAAAACCAGGTCTATGGGTTTGCTCCCAGCCAGATCATCTATGATATTGCCATTGCCTATATTTTCGGATTCGACAAAAGCGCAAACGGGATTTCTCACCGGAATTTTGTCATGACCGATACCACCCCTTATGCTAAAGAAGGAAGGCTGGAAGCATTAATCCAGGAAAAATTTGGAAATGATGATGGGCAGCGTTAGTTTTTCAGAAAAGAATTGCGGCATGGGGGAAAGTATGATACCCTAAAATAGAATTGACGGTATTTTTGCTAAAAAAAGGAGCACTATGGAGAGTTTTATCGTAGCAGCCGGTGCCGTTGCGCCGCTAATGGTGTATCTGGCACTGGGCCTTTTGATGAAATGGCAGTATCATTTCACGGAAAAGGATATATCAACATTCAATAAGCTGGTCTTTGGCATTTTTCTTCCTGTGAATATGATGAATGCCGTGTATTCCACCAGTACGGCCAATATGCCCAAACCGTCCCTTGTTATTTTTGCAGTAGTTGCACTACTGTTTTTTTATGGGTTGGCTTTTTTGTTTGTGGTGCACATAGAGCCTGCTAATAAAAAGCGGGGCGCCATGATCCAGGCGATGTACCGCAGCAATTTTATTTTACTGGGTGTTCCTCTGGTAGAAAATATATACGGGCCGGAAGGTGCTGCCATTCCCATGATGCTGACAGCTGTAGTGGTGCCTATCTATAATATCCTGGCTGTCTTTACCTTGGAAACGTTCCGGGGTGCGCAGTTTCACTTAGGGAAAATCCTCGTAGGCATTGCCAAAAATCCTATGATCTGGGGGGCCCTTGTAGGCGGAGTGTGTAAAATGCTCCCCTTTGGGCTGCCGGATGTGATTGTAAAATGTACACACGCCATTGCCGTCAGTACGACACCCTTTGCGCTGATTGTATTGGGGGCGTCCTTTACGCTGCAAGGCGCTGTCAGGGAAATCCGGGATCTGGTGCTCTGCATTGTGGGGCGCCTTATCGTTGCGCCGCTACTTTTTATAGGGGGCGCTGTGCTGTTTTTAGGGTTTCGCAATGTGGACCTTGCCACGATTTTGGCTATGGCAGGAACGCCCTGTGCAGTGGCGGGCTTTGCCATGGCGCAACAGATGGGCAGTGACGGGGAGCTGGCCGGCAACTGCGTAATCTTTTCTACGGCTTTATCCTGTGTGACTATGTTTCTCTGGGTGTTTGTGCTGAAAACGATGGGGCTGTTGTGATGTACTAAAAATAAATAACGGAGCGTGCAACTATGATAAGAATCTGCCAATCTTTTTCTAAAGAAAAACGGATCCTCAAAGCGGCGGAAAAGGTGTTTTCCCGAAAAGGCTATATGCAGGCTACCCTGGATGAGATTATCCAGATTGCCGATACCGGCAAAGGCACTGTCTATAAGTACTATCAGAATAAGGAAAACCTTTTTTATACTCTGGTGAACGGGAAAAACCAGAAGCTGCTCAAAAAAATGGAAAAGATTCTAGAAGACTACCCGGATTTTGCCCACCGCTTTAAGGAGTATACGTATGCGTTGGTGGACTTTCTGGGAAAAAATGGCGTGCTGTGGGGCGTTGTGATGTTTGAGCAGCGTGCCGGCCGGCCCGGCTGGTATCTCCGTTGGGATGATGCGGCCAAGGATTACACTGTGATTACTGTATGGGGGAAACGGCCTACACCGGAAGAGGTCCAAGTGCAGCGGAAATATGCGGAAATCCTCCGCACCGAGATTTCTTATTTGCGGAAAATTTTGGATGACGGGATTGCAGATGGTACTTTAAAGCCCCTTTCCGATGCTCCGGCGGTGGCAGAGAACCTGTATTTTTCCCTCTGTATGTCAGCGACCCAGGGGGCTATCAATAAGGAGAATATGGCTGCACGGGTGCCAGAAGTGCTGGACCGATTCCTATACGGGCATAAGGCGTAGTGGTTACGTCCCTGGCTTAAAAAATTCTACGATGGTATGGGCAGCAAAATCACTGGTTGTGGGATCCGAGAAGGTGTGATTGGCGTTTTCCACGGGAATAAAGGTGATGACGTTATTTTCTGCAAAGGCCTGACTGTCTGCAAGGGGCGCCAGTTTGTCCTTGGTTCCATGAAGAATGAGCATGGAATCCGCCCAGTCAAAATATTCGTATTGGCGAATATCGGAAGCTTTCAAATCCTCCAGGAATGTTTTATCCAGCTTCATCTTCCGATCGTAGCCAACGGAAACCTCTTTGCCTTTTTCCACTTTGGCCAGTTCCTCCGGGGTGAGGTTATTCAGCATCAGCTGGTACATGGCAATGCCGGGGCTGCGGAGGGCAATCTTTTGGAACGGATTGCCTGCATCGTGAATGTATTTTAGCGTCAAGTAGGCACCGAAACTGGTGGAGTAGTTAAAAGTTTCTTTAGCGCCCAGTTCCTCTTTGGTATAGTCCGTTACCAGACGCAGATAGGTCATGTATTCACTAAGTACCATCTTTTTCCGGGCATCGGCTCCGTGGCAGGGCCAGTCGAAAACAATGACGCCGCAGTCTTTGTATTTGGTAATATATTGCTGGGCAAATTTGGCGGCGGAATGATTTTCCTTGTTGCCTCCGAACCCATGGGTGCAAAGCGCCACATGGGGAATATGACGGAAGTCTTTTTCATAAAATAGTTTGCAGCGGATGGAAAATCCTTCTGCATTGATATCAAAGTTTTTTTCCATAAGATGAACCTTTCTATAGATATAGATCGTAAATAAATAAGCGGCCATGGGCCGCTTATTTTTGCTTGGGATTTTACAGGAAGAAGTATTTAAAGATAAACAGCACGGCCAGTACATACATCAGCTTGCTGATCTTTTCCCGTTTGCCGCACAATACGTTCAGCACCACATAGGAAATGGTCCCGAAGGAAATGCCTTCGGAAATGCTGTACGCAAAGGGCATGGCAATGATGGCAATATAAGCGGGAATCGCTTCGCTAAGGTCTCCCATATTGATATTGACCACGGAAGAGAACATTAAGAAGCCAACGACGATCAGCGCCGGGGCTGTGGCAAAAGAAGGAATGGCCATAAAAAAGGGGGAGAGACATAGCGACAGCAAAAAGAGCACGCCTACCGTGGTGGCGGTCAGTCCTGTGCGGCCTCCTTCGGCAACGCCAGCGGCACTTTCTACATAGGTGGTGACGGTGCTGCACCCTAAAAGAGACCCTGTCACAGTGGCTGTAGCGTCCGCCATCAGGGCGCCTCTAATGTGGGGGAGCTGATTGTTTTCGTCCAGCATATTGCTGCGGGTGGCAACGCCGATTAATGTCCCCAAGGTATCAAAGGTATCTACAAACAAAAAGGCAAAGATAACCGCAAAGAAATTGAGGGAGAATACATGGGAAAAATCCAGCTGCATAAAAAGAGATGCCGGACTTTGTGGCATGAAGGATGCCAGCCCCTGGGAAAGATCCGGGAAGACGCTGAACGTTCCCAGCTTGGGATCCGGAGTAAACAGGCCTGTGGCCTGGCAGACCATGCCCAAAATCCAGGTAAACAGGATCCCGAACAAAATATTGCCCCGGACTTTCTTCACCATTAACAGGGCCGTGAACAAAATTCCAATCAAAGACAGGACTACGGTAATCCCCACGCTGTGGAAGGTGTTTTCTGCCATGGCTTTGGTGAAGGAATAAAGGGAAACTTTCGTAGCCGGGTTTGCTACGATGATGCGGGCGTTTAATAGCCCGATAAAGGCAATGAAAAGCCCGATTCCTACAGAAATAGCCTGTTTCAGTGTATGGGGAATGGCATTAAAAATGGCTTCCCGGATGCTGGTCAGCGACAGGATGATAAAGATAATCCCTTCAATAAAGACTGCAGAAAGCGCCATTTCCCAGCTGTTTCCCATCTGCAGGCAAACCGTGTAGGCAAAAAAAGCATTGAGCCCCATCCCCGGTGCCAGGGCAAAAGGATAATTGGCAAATGCCGCCATGAAAAAGGTCCCCAGGGCGGAGGCGATGGCCGTGGCGGTGAGGACAGCGCCTTTATCCATACCCGTAGCGGACATGATGGCCGGGTTTACAATCAAAATGTAGGCCATGGTCATAAAGGTGGTAATGCCGGCAATAAGCTCCGTACGGACGGAGGTGTGATTTTCCTTTAGGTGGAAAACCTTGTCTAAAAATGCTTCCATGATACGCTTCCTTTCGTAACTGCTTTCTTAGTGTTTACCCCAAAACATTTTAAATCGCTGTAACATTTCCTTTTGGGCCAGCTTTTCCGGCCACAGCTCTTCTTTGGGATCGTGGCGGAGGGCACTGGACATGTGATCATAAAAATGGGGAATCCGCTGATTTAGTTCCGCTGCCAGCTCCTTCATACCCTGCCGGTTGGTGGTACCGTCATAGGCACAGGGATTTTTCAGCGGCACTAGATTCAGCTCCTTCCCATAATGGATGATTTCTGCTTCCCGGTAAAAGAGCAGGGGGCGGATGACGGTGATTTCGCTTTTGCTCAGGTAGGTCACGGGGAGAAACGTTTTCATCTGCCCGGAATTAAACAGGTTCAGCATCAGCGTTTCCACGGCGTCATCGTTATGATGTGCCAGTGCTACCTTATTGCAGCCAAGTTCCTTAGCCATCCGGTTCATGGCGGCCCGACGGAAATAGGCACAGGTGAAGCAGGGAGTATTGCCCCGGTGAGCCCATAATTTTTCAATCGGCACCTTGCCACTATAGTGAGGCAGATGGTACTTGGCACAAAATGTCTCCAATTCTTTTTGCGGAAATGTGCCTCCCTCAAATTCTCCATCCATGGTGTAGCAGCATAGCGTAAAGTGCTGGGGAGAGTGTTTCTGGATTTCTGCCAGGGCCGCGGTCATAAACTGGCTGTCCTTACCCCCGGACAGACCAATTAAGATGTTGTCCCCCTCCTGGATCATACCAAATTCGATGATTGCCCGCCATAGTTTGTTTAACATTGGGGCGGGAACATAAGGCTGCTTAGACATACCCTCCTCCTTATTCCTTAGTGTTTAAATATTATACTACATCTGGACATTTTCGGGGAGATTTGATAAAATTATTCGGTATGATGGGCGTGGACACATCATATTGGCTTAGTATGCAATGAAAGCAGGAGGCAGGAGAATGAAGATTTTTGTTGTGAACTGCGGCAGTTCTTCCATTAAATATCAGCTGATTGATATGGAAAATGAATCTGTTATCGCAAAAGGTTTGGTTGAACGTATCGGTATTGAAGGGTCAGTGCTGACCCATACTCCCGCTGGCAAAAATAAGGTCAGACTGGAAAGTGCCATTCCTGACCATGTGGACGGGATCAAAAAAGTACTGGCTGCCCTGGTGGATCCCAATCATGGTGTGATCCGCTCCATGGATGAAATCGATGCCGTGGGCCATAGAGTGGTGCATGGCGGCGAAGTGTTCGGGGAATCCGTTGTGATTACGCCGGAAGTTTTAAAGCAGATTGAGGATCTGAGCGACATGGCGCCGCTGCATCAGCCTGCCAATATTGCCGGCATTCGTGCCTGCCAGAAGCTGATGCCCGGGACCCCGCAAGTGGCTGCTTTTGATACCGCTTTCCATCAAACCATGCCTCCTGTGGCCTATATGTTTGGCGTGAAATACGAAGAATACAAAAAGTTCGGGATTCGTAAATATGGATTCCATGGCACCAGCCACAAATTTGTTGCCAATCACTGCGCACAGCTGATGGGCAAGGATATTAAAGATTTGAAGATCATTACCTGCCATCTGGGCAATGGTTCCAGTATTACGGCGGTAAACGGCGGAAAATCCGTGGATACTTCCATGGGTTTTACCCCTCTGGACGGCGTGCTCATGGGAACCCGTACCGGGTCCATTGATCCTGCTGTGGTGCCCGTATTGATGAATAAACTGGGCCTTGATGCCGAAGGCGTGGATCAATACATGAATAAACAATGCGGCGTGCTGGGGATTTCCGGCGTGTCCAGCGACTTCCGGGATCTGGAAGCCGAAGCAGCCAAAGGCAATGACAGATGCCAGTTGGCTCTGGATATGTTCTGCTATCAGGTAAAACGCTATGTGGGTGCGTATGCGGCTGCCATGGGCGGCGTAGATGCCATTGTATTCACTGCCGGCGTAGGCGAAAACGATCCTCATACCCGTGCCCAGATCTGTTCCGGACTGGAATACATGGGCGTGAAGATTGATGCAGAACGCAACAACGTGCGTGGCAAAGACACGGAAATCAGCGCAGCTGATTCCAAAGTTAAAGTCTTCCTGATTCCTACTAATGAGGAACTGGCCATTGCCCGGGACACCAACCGTCTGTGTGGCAAATAATAGGGCGGATTTCTTGACAAAGCGCAGCGCTGCCGGTATAATGTAACGGTTGAACTTATGATTAAGATCAATGTAGCAGAAATCAAAAAAACACTGACAGGATCGGTGGATTTCCAGTATGTACTTACGGGCAAAGAACTGGATCTTTTGCCTACGGATGCAGATCTGGAAGGCCCGGTGGAGATCACGGGAACCATCTCTAATGGCGGGGACGTATTGCTATTAAAAGCCACGGAACGTTTCGTAGCTCATGGCACTTGTGCCCGTTGCCTGAAAGAGGTGACACTGCCCCTTACCGCAGAAGTGGAAGAACGATATTATCCCGCTGGCACGGAAGGGCTGGAAGAAGATGCCTTTACCTATCAGCATGATATGGTTGATGTTACGGATGCTTTGAGGGAATCCCTGCTACTGGCTATACCGGACAGAGTTCTGTGCAAGCCGGACTGCAAGGGGATTTGCCCGGTCTGTGGATGCGACCGGAACGTAGTGACTTGTCACTGTGATACCCGCTCCATTGACCCCAGGCTGGAAGCGCTCAAAGCGCTCTTGAAATAGATTGAGTGTAGGAGGTGTGACAATATGGCAGTACCTAAGAGAAAAATGTCCAAAGCCCGCCGGGATTCCCGTCGTGCCAATTGGAAGCTGAGCGCGCCTGGCATGGTGGAGTGTCCCCAATGCCACGAATTCAAGCTCCCTCATCATGTATGCCCTTCCTGCGGCTACTATGATGGCAAGGAAGTTGTAAAAGAAGAAGAATAAGATCCCTCTGGATCTAAGGAATAACGCTGCCTACGGGCGGCGTTTTCTTTTGATCTTTATTAATCCTGCCAAGTAGCTTATAATGAAAACAAGAAGGGGCAAAAGACCTGCTACACCTTTTTGCTGTTTTTTGAATCCTTATATAAAATTTGTACTATTTACGTATTCTGCCAGGTCATGGGGTTGTAATCCTGCTATGATTTGCTATAATAAGTACCATGTTATGACTTGGTATTAAAAGTAGGTGGTAGAATGGGTTCCATTGCACAGAAAAAAGCACGGCAGCAGCGCTTACAGCAGTTGCTGGCAAAAAATCCCTTCTTAACCGATGAGCACTTAGCCGAAACCTTTCAGGTGAGCATACAGACCATCCGGTTGGATCGGGTGGCACTTGGCATACCGGAATTGCGGGAACGTACCCGGCATATGGCAGAAGATGCCCAGGCCAAGTTGCAGGCCATAACAAGTGGAGACATCGTGGGGGAACTGATTGACCTGGATGTAGGCAAAAGCGGTCTTTCTATGATGACGGTGGAACGGGATATGGTGTTCCAGAAAAACGGAGTTTGCCGTGGTCAATATATTTTTGCCCAGGCCAGCAGCCTGGCACTGGCAGTGATTGATGCACCGCAGGCGATGCCCGGGGTGTGCAACGTAAAATATAAAATCCCCGTGCCGGTAGGAGCCGTCCTGGTCGCACGGGCAGAAGTGGTCCGCAAGCAGGATGATAAATATACCATATGGGTCAAGATTCGAAACAATCACAAGGAAGTCTTTCGTGCCAAGTTTTTGATTGTTTCTGTCCCGGAAAAGAGGAACCAGGAAAATGAAGATCGCAGTTGATGTAATGGGAACGGATTATGGTCCCAGTGAAATCATCAAAGGAGCCCTCCAGGCAGTGAAAGCATATGGCCTGGATGTGGTGCTGGTAGGCGATCAGGACGTTATTAAAAAGGAACTGGGGAAGGAACAGGAAGAAAACAATCCCCATGTGTACATTCATCACGCCAGCCAGGTGATTGAGATGAAAGATCACCCCGGTATCAGCGTGCGTAAGAAAAAAGATGCTTCCATTGTGGTGGCGACCCGGCTGCTGCGGGAAAAAGAATGTGATGCCCTGATTTCTTCTGGCAGTACGGGGGCGGCTGTGGCGGCGGCGCTGTTTGGTCTGGGAAGGATCCAGGGGATTGAGCGCCCCAGTATTGCCACTGTTATTCCCAGTCTTGACGGAGCCACTGTTTTGGTGGATTCCGGTGCTGTGGTGGATGCCAAGCCGGAAACTTTGGTGCAAAGTGCCATTATGGGCAGCGTCTATGCAGAATTGCAGCTGGGGATTGCTAAGCCCCGGGTAGGACTATTGAATATCGGTGAAGAAGAAACCAAAGGCAATGAACAGTGCCTGGCAACCTATCCGCTATTAAAAAAAGATCCCCATATCCATTTTGTGGGCAACGTGGAAGGCCGGGACATCAACCGGGGTACGGTGGATGTAGTGGTGTGCGACGGCTTTGTAGGCAATGTAGTTTTAAAGACGATGGAAGGCCTAGCCAAAGCCCTGAGCCAAATGGTGAAGGAAACCCTCCTGGATGGCGGAATCATCGCTAAATTGGGCGCACTTTTGGTAAAACCGGCACTGCTTAAGCTGGGACGGCGGATTGATGTGTCCGAATACGGTGGGGCACTCCTTATGGGCGTGAAAGCACCCTTTATCATCTGCCATGGCAACTCCCATGCCAAGGATATCCAATCTGCCCTGCGGGTGTGTATGGAGCTGACACAAAAAGACGTGGTTGGACGTATTCGCAAAGAAATTTTACATGATGAAGAAAGCGGTGAATTATAAAGATGACGCAAACAGCAGTGGGCTTTTTGGGTATGGGCTACTATGTACCTGAAAAAGTACTCACCAATTTTGATTTAGAAAAGATGGTGGATACCAGTGACGCCTGGATCGTGGAACGGACCGGGATCCGGGAACGGCATATTGCCGCACCGGAACAGGCCACCAGTGATTTGGCTTTTATCGCAGCACAGCGTGCCCTGGATGATGCGGGGGTAAAACCGGAAGATATTGACCTGATTGTTTTGGGGACCGCTTCTCCGGATATGGCGTTTCCTTCCACTGCCTGTCTATTGCAGGACCGGCTGGGATGCACCCATGCGGCTGCGTTTGATTTATCCGCCGGATGCAGCGGGTTTGTGTATGCCTGCGGCATTGCCAGCCAAAGCATTGCCACGGGGCTCTATAAACATGTCCTGGTGGTCGGGGCGGAAACCTTGTCCCGTATCTTAAACTGGAAGGACAGAAATACCTGTATCCTCTTTGGAGATGGGGCGGGTGCTGCAGTGCTGGGTCCTGTGGAAGAAGGGTACGGCATTTTGTCCATTGATATGGGCGCAGACGGCAGCGGTGGAAAATATTTGGATCAGCCGGCTGGCGGCAGCCGTCGTCCGGCCAGCCATGAGACCGTGGATGCCGTAGAACACACCATTCACATGGTAGGACGGGAAGTCTTTAAGTTTGCTGTGCGTACCATGCCAAAAAGCGTGCTGACGGCCCTTAATAAAGTGGGTCTGGATCAAAGTGCCATTGATCTTTTGATTCCGCATCAGGCCAATTTGCGGATTATCGATTCTGCTTCTAAGCGGTTAAAGGTACCTATGGAGAAAATTTTTGTCAACCTGGACAAATACGCCAACACCTCCAGTGGTTCCATCCCCATTGCCCTGTGCCAGGCACGGGACGAAGGACGGATCCATAAAGGCGATAATGTAGTGATGGTCGGGTTTGGTGCCGGGCTGACGTATGCCACACTGGTTGTGAAATGGCAGAAAGACGAGGTGAAAAAAGCATGAGCAAAATAGCGTTTTTATTCTCCGGACAAGGCTCTCAGGCTGTGGGCATGATGAAAGACCTTTACGAGCAGTATGCCTGCGTGAAAGAAGTCTTTGATGAAGCCGATGAAGCCCTGGGCTTTTCCATGACAGAATTGATTGCTAAAGGCCCGGAAGAGGATTTACGGCTGACCTATAATACCCAGCCGGCAATTCTGACTGCTTCTGTTGCTGCAATGAAAGTTTTGAATGAAAACGGTGTGTTTCCGGACGTAGCTGCGGGCCACAGCCTGGGTGAATATTCCGCTTTGGTGTGCGCCGGCGCCATGAACTTTGCGGACGCTGTGCGTACTGTGCGCAAAAGAGGCCAGTTCATGCAGGAAGCTGTTCCTGTAGGCGAAGGTGCCATGGCGGCAATTATTGCCCTGGATACGGATACCATTAAAACCATTTGTGCCGATGTGGAAAAACGCACAGGAAAGGCGGTTCAGGCCGTGAACTTTAACTGCCCGGGGCAGGTGGTTATCGCAGGCGCAACTGAAGCTGTGCAGGAAGCCGCTGATCTGATGAAAAAAGCAGGTGCCAAGCGTGCTATGATGCTGGCCGTCAGTGCACCATTCCACAGCACGCTGATGCAGCCGGCAGCGGACCGCCTGAAAGAAGTACTGGATACAATCATAATTCAAGATGCCAAGATTCCTGTGATGGCCAATATCAACGCCAAACCGGAAACCAAGGCCAGTGAAATTCGGGAAAACCTGGTGCAGCAAGCTGCCCACCCCGTACTTTGGGAAGACAGCGTCCGGGCGATGATGGCTGACGGCGTGGATACCTATATTGAAGTGGGGCCGGGGAAAGTGCTCACAGGCATGCTCCGGAAAATTGACCGTTCTCTCAAAGGGGAGAACGTGGAAGACCCTGCTAGTTTGGAAAAAACCCTTGCTTATTTAAAGGAGGTCAGATAAAATGACGTTAGCCGGTAAAGTCGCTCTCGTAACCGGGGGCAGCCGTGGCATCGGCCGGGCCATTGCAGTGACACTGGCGAAGCACGGCGCCGACGTAGCCATTAATTATGCGGGCAATACCGCAGCTGCCGAAGCTGTGAAGGCAGAAATTGAAGCCATGGGGCGCAAGGCGATCTTGTGTCAGTGCAGCGTGGCAGACAGCGAAGCCGTTGCCAGCATGGTGAAAGACGTTGTAAAAGAACTGGGCCGTCTGGATATTCTGGTGAATAACGCCGGGATTACCCGGGATGGGCTGATTATGCGTATGAAAGATGACGACTGGGATGCGGTGCTTGCCACCAACCTTAAAGGAGTATTCAACTGCTCTAAGGCGGTGATGCGTCCCATGATGAAGCAAAAAGGCGGCAAAATCGTCAATATGGCTTCCGTCGTAGGCGAGATGGGCAATGCAGGACAGGCCAACTATGCGGCGGCAAAAGCCGGCGTTATCGGCCTGACCAAATCCCTGGCCAAGGAAGTGGCTTCTCGGGATATTACCGTCAATGCGGTAGCACCGGGCTTTATTGCCACCGATATGACCAGCGTTCTTACCGACGAACAAAAGACGGAAATGGAAAAAACCATTCCCCTGGGCCGTCAAGGCCTGCCACAGGATGTTGCCAATGCAGTGTTATTCCTTGTCTCCGAGGACGCTGCTTACATAACCGGCCAGGTGTTAAACGTGGACGGTGGCATGGTAATGTAATTTCATTACCCGTATGGATTGAAGGGAGGTGAAACCCATGAGCGAAGAAAGCACTTTTGAAAAAGTAAAGGCGATCGTAGTGGACCAACTGAGCGTTGCTCCTGAAGACGTAAAGATGGATTCTACGTTTACCGATGATCTGGGAGCTGATTCTCTGGACATTGTGGAACTGATCATGGCTTTCGAAGAGGAATTCAACACTGAAATCCCCGACGATGTTGCTGAAAAGATCCGCACTGTCAAAGACGCAGTGGAACTGTTGGATAAGGCAAACAAAGACTAAAACTTTTTTCGGAGAGTCCCTTTTCAGGGGCTTTCCGAACTTTATCCTTAGGTCTTTGATCCTGAAATGGGGGATTATTGTTGAAATTGCCAGTGCTGAAGATTGGTGAAAAAGTAGCAACGATGCCTATCGTCCAAGGCGGTATGGCGATACGCTTGTCCACGGCACGCCTGGCAGCTTCGGTGGCCAATGAAGGCGGTGTGGGCCTGATCGCTGCGTCTGGCTTGCCCTTTGATGAGCTGCGTAAGGAAATCCGCCTTGCCAGAAAATTATCCAATGGCAAGGGCATGATTGGTATCAATGCTATGGTAGCCGCCCGGGAATTTAAGGGGCTGATTACAACAGCCGCACAGGAAAAAGTCGATTTGATTGTGGCCGGGGCTGGCTTTTCCAGGGACATGTTTGCGGTAGGACGGGAATATGGTGTGCCCATCGTTCCGATTGTGTCCTATGCTAAATTAGCAAAAATTGCGGAGCGTCTGGGCGCTTCTGCCATTGTGGTGGAAGGCACCGAAGCCGGTGGGCATTTGGGAACCCAGCGCAGCATTAAAGATATCCTGCCGGAAATCCTTTCGGTAGTTAAAATTCCGGTGATTGCGGCCGGAGGCGCTGTGTGCGGCAGTGATGTCGCAGAACTGCTCCATATGGGGGCCAGCGGCGTACAGATGGGCAGCCGGTTTGCTGCCAGTGAGGAGTCCAATGGGGCGCCTTACTTAAAACAATTGTATTTGAAAATGACCAAAGATGATGTGGTTCAGATAGATAGTCCGGTAGGCCTGAAAGGGAGAGCCCTGCTCACGCCCTTTTCCAAAGCGGTGCTGGAAGGCAACGGCCCCAGACCTGTTACGTGCGATAACTGCATGAAACACTGCACCCACAGCTTCTGCATCATCCGGGCATTAACCCGGGGACAGCAGGGTGATCTGGAAACAGGACTGGTGTTTACCGGTGCCAATATGTGGAAAATCAAGGAAATCCTTCCCGTCCGTGAAATTTTCCGGAGACTGCGGGAAGACTTGGCAACAGCTGCTGACTAAAAGAATTTTGAGTAGAGGTGATCTTTTTGAAACGTAGAGTGGTCGTAACCGGCTTGAGCGCCATTACCCCCATCGGGATTGGCAAAGAAGAATTTTGGAATAACCTGATTGCCGGCAAAAGCGGGATTGGGCTTATTACCCAATTCGATACTACGGATTTTAGCTGTAAAATCGCAGGGGAAGTCAAAGATTTCGATTTCTCCCAATATGGCGACAGAAAAGAAGGCAAACGGATGGACCGGGTGACCCAGTTTGCGGTAGCTTGTGCCACCATGGCACTAGCAGATTCCAAACTGGATCTGGAAAAAGAAGATGCGGACCGGATCGGGGTGTGCGTAGGCACGGGAATCGGCGGCATTCATACCTTTGTGGAAGCAGCTACCAAACTGACCACCAAAGGCCCCAGCAAAATCAGCCCGTTTTTTATTCCTATGGAAATCCCCAACATGCCGGCGGCCCAGATTGCCATTAATTTGCACCTGAAAGGCCCCAATACCGCCATTGTGACCGCCTGCTCTACAGGCAGCGACTGCATCGGTGATGCCCTGCGAACCATTCAGTACGGCGATGCGGATATTATGTTTGCCGGCGGTGCCGAAGCCGCAGTTTCTCCTGTGGCAGTGGCTGGGTTTGACAACATGAAAGCGCTCTCCCGGGATAATGAACATCCGGAAAAAGCGTCCTGCCCCTTTGACAAAAAAAGAAGCGGCTTTGTGATGGGCGAAGGTTCCGGCATTCTGATTCTGGAAGAATTGGAACATGCTAAAGCCAGAGGCGCCCATATCTACGCAGAAGTCGCCGGCTATGGTCACAATACGGATGCGTACCATATCACCGCTCCGGATCCTGAAGGGGATCAGCAGGTAAAGTGCATGCAGCTAGCTATTAAGGATGCAGGGCTTACCCCGGCGGATGTGGACTACGTAAATGCACACGGTACCAGCACCCATCGGAATGACCTGAACGAAACCAACTGCCTGAAACGGGTCTTTGGGGATCGGGCTAAAGAAGTGCCGATGAGCTCCATTAAATCCATGACCGGGCATTTATTGGGCGGCGCTGGCGGCGTAGAAGCGGCTGCAACTGTGATGACCATTGAGAATGGAATCATTCCACCTACCATCAATTACGAAGACGTGGATGTGGAAGAAGGCATGGATCTGGACTACGTGCCTAATGTAGCACGCAAAAAAGATGTAAAAGTGGCGCTGTCCAACAACTTTGGATTTGGCGGCCACAATGCCATCCTCTGCTTCAAAAAATACGAAGGCTGAGATGCTCACGGCAAGACAAAAAGAACTGACCGCTTTGTGTGAGGTGTTGGGTATTGCCATGCAGCAGCTGCAGTTGCTGGATATGGCGCTTACCCATACTTCGTATGCCTATGAAAGCAAACGCAATCCGCGGCCCCCGCATAACCAGCGGTTGGAATTTTTGGGGGACAGTGTACTGAGCCTGGTGGTCAGTACCTACCTGTATACCCATTATCCCAAGCTGGATGAAGGGGAACTGAGCAAGTTCCGGGCATTTCTGGTGTGTGAGGAGACGCTGGCCATTTTGGCAGCGGAAAACCATCTGGGGGAGCATTTGCTTCTGGGCAAAGGAGAACAGAACCTGGATGGAGAAGAAAATCCCTCTATCCTGGCTGATGCTTTTGAAAGCGTTTTAGGCGCCTACTATTTGGACCAGGGATTTGCGGCCGTGACAGACCTTTTGGATCGGCTGTTGCTCCAAAAAATCCCCGTGCTGACAGCTGATGGCATTGACCGGGATTATAAGACCCGCTTCCAGGAAATGGTGCAGGAAAAAGGCCCGGTAGAAATTACCTATGAGGAAGTTTCCGAAGAAGGACCCAGCCATAATAAAACCTTCGTGATGCGGGTGCTGGTGGCCCAAAAAGAAATGGGCCGGGGTAAAGGCCGCAGCAAAAAAGAAGCAGCCCAGCGGGCCGCCCATGAAGCATTAAAACGCTGGAAACAAAATTAATAATAGGAAAAGGTCATCGGGAATCATCTCCGATGGCTTTTTTGCTATGGAAAAATACCAGAAATATTGTTGATTTCCTCCAGTAACTATTAGAAAACGATACTTTCTGGAGGGAATCACTATGGTTTTAGCTGTGGAATAAAGCTTTCTTTACGGCCATTACGGAGAAGCTGCGAGAAGGGTAATAGATTGCTGCACTGCCATAGGAAGTTCAAAGTTTTGTCCCTTGACAAGGCTTTGGATACTGTATACTATGGGGGAGGAATTGAGAAACTCAGTTCCTGATAAAATAGAAAGAGACTAAGAAAAAATAAGTACTGGAGGCATGAAAATGAATACCAAATTGAAACAAGCCATTGTAACCTCTATGTTAGTATTATCCATTCCCTGTGTTTCTCAGGCTGCGGTCAGCGAAGGGGCACTGAAAGACGGATTTGGTCTGGATCTGGCCTATCCGGTTGCCCATGAGAGCAACAAAACTGTGCAGAACATGATCAATACGGATATTGACCTGTTTGTCAAGGAGGCGCAGAAAGACTACAAACCCGATACCCAGGATTCCCGCAAGATGGTCTATACGGTCACCTTGGAAAATAACGAAGAGCTTTCCGTGCTGCTGCACTGCGAAAAAATGACACCGGCGCTAGCCAATCCGGAAACTGTAACCTATGGTATAGTGTATGATAAATCCACGGGAAAAAATATCCCCTTGCACGTTTACACCGATATGGCTACCGTGGACCAGCTGAAAGCGGCTCTCAAAAAAGGAGACGTGAAACTGTACAATGGGCAGCATAAGAAAATTACCTGGTCCGGCGAGTTTGCGCCCAGCCAGATGACCACCCAATATTACCTGACAGAAAGCAAAAATGGCAAAAACCAGACTGCTTGGCTGGTGTTCCAGCCCGGTGATCTGGCTCCCTACTCCGAAGGGACCACCTATGTGGAAGTGCCGGTAAAGTAAATTACAAACAGGGTATAAAAATAAGGTTCGCGCAACTAGCGCGAACCTTATTTTTATACCCTGGAAAACTTTTCTAAATGGTTTGGGTGCAGCTAGCAGGGGTAAAGACGAGAACCCGGTTGCAGAAGCTACATTTGGTGTGCATGGCTTCAAACAGCGGGCCTTCTGCCAGAAATTCCGCCTTTCCTTTTAATAAAAAGCCGGTACCCATGCCCATCTTCCCCTGGACTTCGTGGCTGCCAATGGTAACTTCTACGTAGGGGTTATGCTTGGCATTTTCTTCCGTGTGACGAAAGCCGAAGCAGGGAATTAAGATTTGATCTTTTTCCGTGATAATCAGGTATTTGTTCCAGGTATTGGCAATGTGGACTTTATTCTCCACTGAGCACGTAGCAACAGAAACAATCCCGTCATGGGCAACACATTCTCTGAAAGCAGCATTAAAAATAGACATCCTGCGACCTCCTTTATGGATATGCAAGCAGATGGTAGATACCTTTTAATATACCGCAACTTTTAGTTTTAAGCCTAAAGGTTGCATGAGCTTTAACAGCGTATCCAATTTGGGTGTTGTTTTCATAGCCTCAATTCGCGCCACAGAGGATTGGGGGACGCTGCAGATTTCAGCCAGTTTCCGCTGGGAAATGCCCATCTCGGTACGCTTGCGAATCATGGCAGCCACAATAGCCGTCAGTTCTTCAATTTGTTCCATGTCCTTTTTATCTTCAGGGCTCATGGATCTTACATGCTTCTTATACGCTTCCCATGTTCTCATGCTTGCTCTTGTATGATAATTACAGAAGCAAAATCACCATTTTCCTTTCTTTAGATTCTGT
>CAJMHI010000010.1 GCA_905213155.1 uncultured Acidaminococcus sp.
CCTGCTATGGGTCATTTTAATTTTTGCTGTTCAGTTTCATTTTACAATTTACCAAAAATATCCTGTGGAAAAGAAGTCGGAACGCCGGATAAATTCTTATGACAACACGGTGGCCTATACGGATACAGTATTAGAACAAATTTATCATACGGTGTGCACGCAACCCAATTTTAAGAGTATGATTTATATGGCCGATCATGGAGAGGATATGGAGTACAGTCACGAGGCTACAAAATTCACTTGGGCTATGACGCATATTCCCTTCATTATTGTATTGTCTCCAACGTATCAGAAAGATAACCCTCAGATCGCCAAAATACTTTGGCAACACAGAAACATCTATTGGACGAATGATTTATTGTATGATGCCCTGGTAGACCTGCTGGGGATCCAGAATGTACCAGGATACTCTCCGAAAATGGACATTGCCTCGGAACAATTTAATATGCCGTTGCAGAATCTGAGAACAAAGCATGGGGAAAAACGAATACAGGATGACCCATCTATTTTGTGAATAAAGAAATATGGGGTAAGAGGGGGAATAAAATGGAGCACGAGGTAGAGATTCCTGAAAAAATTGAAAAAGAACAAATTTGTTTTGGCAGTGATGCTGTCCTTAATAATGCGCATGCTATCCATATAGGCTATGGGATGGATGAGAATTTTGCAATGCCAACGGGCGTGTCTATATTTTCTGTTTTAAAAAACAATGCCGCAGAATCTATTGTCTTTCATATATTAACAGAGAAAATTAGCGATGAGAGTCAACAGAAATTCAGAGAAATCGCAGACGAATTTCCAAACTGCATGATTGTGATTCATATACTGGATGTGCAGATTTTAGATGGATTGCCAGTTTTTTCTTCCTTGGGGAAGGCCGCTTATTTTCGTATCTTGTTGGAAAGTGTTTTGCCAGATTCTATATGTAGCGTCCTCTATTTGGATGGGGATGTCCTTTGCCTAAACGCTATTCGTTCACTTTTAGATAAATCTTTTGATGGAAATACGATTATGGCCGTAAAAGATGTCCCTGCAACAGCCAAAACGCAGGAGGCAAAGTTTAGGGTGCATGATTATTTTAATTCCGGAGTGCTTTATATTAACTTAGTACAATGGCGCAGGGAAAAAGTTACGGAGGCATTTCTCAACGTTTTTTATCGACAGAAAGACGAATTGAACCATCTGGATCAGGATGCCTTGAATATTGTGCTTAATGATCAAAAGCTGATTTTGGAGCAACGCTTTAACTATATTTCTGATCGTATAGAGACACAGGATGTTCCCCCGCAAACGATTTTTCTGCATTATGCAGGAACAAAACCATGGTATTTCTGGCTAGATTTTCCTTTACAAAAATATTTTAAGAATTACTACCGCATCTCCCCGTGGCGTAATCAACCATTGAATGAGCCTCGCAATTATCGCGAGATGCATTATATGTCCCGTGCTTATTGGCGTAAGAAAAAGTATGCACAGAGCTTAAAATGGCTTGTCCGGTATCTTATAACAAAGGCAAAAGCATGAAGCATATATTGTAGGAGGAACGAGAAATATCATGATTACAGCGTATTCGTGGAATGATGAACGACTTCAAAATACGTGGGGGGGGTATATTTAAATAATTGTTACTTATATCCATATAGCTCCTTTGCTTATAACAAATATGTACATAAATATAAATGGCTAAAGCCTAAGACATTGCTAGAGAAGAGCTATTTCTATGTGTATAGTGAAGAAGGAAACCCTTTGATGGTTCTCCCTTTGACGTTATCGCATGGAAACCTGTCTTTTTATGGGGATAATGTTAGTGGGTCTGGACATCTGGATTTGATTTATAATGCCAATATTACAGATCGGCAGATTTTTCAGGCACTCTATGAAATTAGGCAGAAGCATAAAGGCTATATTTTGGATTTGCATAAATTAAATGAACGGTCACGTCTGTATTCCTTCCTGTCGCGCAATCGAGAGAGTCTGCTGAAATCTTATCAAATGCAGCTTGCTGAAGAGCGTATTTGTTACAAGATATGTTTCGGGGAAGATTATGATACCTATTTCCAGGGTCTGACGAAGAATTCAAAATCCAATTTGAAGAAATGCTACAATCGAATTAAGAAGCAAGAAATCTCAATGAAACTGGTTGTTACACAAGGGCCATTTTCGGATAAAACATTGCTTAGTAAACTGATGCATTTATACACAATAAGGGAAGGGCAACGGATACACCGAAAAATTAGTTTTGGAAAATACTTAAAGAATCGCTATTTCTCTGCCTTGACTTGGGCGATGGAGAATATGCAAAGCCACCATACGTTTACATTAATGCTAAATGGAAACCCTGCAGCGTTTATGTCTGGATTTTTGACAAACTACAATGAAATCGTTTTTCCCATTGTGAGCATGAATATTGACTATCAACAATTTTCCCCCGGGAAGTTGATGATTTCAGAAAGTGTAAAATATTTGCAGCAAGAGACAACGATTCGCGGGATAGATTTATCTCGCGGCGATGAACGCTATAAACGAGAAATGGGCGGTAAGCCACATTATAATTATGCATGTATATTACATTTATGATAACACCACAAAATTGTCCCCATAAGGAAACCTGTGACAGGATCCCTATGGGGACTCGTGATTTTAGCGCTTGCGGATGTATGACGTGGCCGGGCCAGAGCCGACTTTGATGATATAGCCTTCTTTTACCAGACTGGACAAAGTGCGTTCTATGGTTCCTTGGCTGATATCCGGGCAACGTTCCATCAGATCCTTTTTGCTGATTGTTCCCAGTGTCTGGGAAATGATGGCCTTGATCCGGTCTGGCTTGGAAATCTTTCTGGTTACCAGATATTGGATCCGGTCTTCGAATTCATCATATGCTTTTATGATGATGCCTAAGTAATATTTCACAAAAGGAGCATAGGTGTTTTGGCTTTCGTGCCAGCCGGAAGAACTTGCCTGAAGCGCTTCATGGTAAGTCGTTTCCGTTTTTTCAATCAGCATTTCCAGGCTGATATATTTCCCGACGATGTAGCCGGCACGATATAAAAGAAGGAGTGTCAGGAGCCGGCTCATCCGTCCGTTTCCGTCATTGAATGGGTGAATGCATAGAAAATCCAGGATGAACATGGGAGTCAACAGCAATTTATCCATTATGTTTTCCTGCCAGGCACTCTGAAACGATTGGCATAAAGAATCCATAGCGTCAGTTGTCTGAAAAGCAGGAACGGGAATAAACCTTGCCTTTTGATTCCCTTGTGCGTCTGTTTCTGCGATGATGTTATCTGCGTTTTTATAGACTCCTCCTATGGGTCCTGTTGAATAAGAGTACAGGTCTCGGTGGAGCTGCCTGATGACATTAGGGACAGGGGAAATATAGTCGTGGTTTTCATGAATCAAGGCAAGTACTTCACGATATCCGGCAATTTCCTGTTCAGACCGATTGTGCGGTTCAGCTTTTTGGCTGACCAGTGCTTTTAATCGTTTGTCACTGGTGCGTATTCCCTCAATACGGTTGGAAGATCCTGTGCTCTGAATCAGGGCAACCTCTATTAGTGTTTTCAGTTCATCTGTATTCGCTTCCAAAAATAAATCCTGCCGGCCCTTGTGTTCATGGATACAAGTAAGAAGCTGGATGATTTCAGGTGTCAGTAAATTTGGTATTTCTTGCGAGTAGTTAAATGTCCGCATAAAAATCTCCCTTATTTTTCTATTATCTGCCATATTTTAGCATAAAATGAGGCAGATAACAAGAGAATGAGGCAGATTGCCATGGACCTGTAAAATGAAGAAGTAAACGCCACCAGACTTCGAATAAGCTGCATTTACTTCTTCATTTAACGGAAGTCACAGTCTAAAATGATTGTGACTTTTTTTAATTGTGGAAAAATGGTATCATATATGTGATAAATATGTACGTAACTACCAAAATACGGAGGGAGAGGGGAATGACAGTGAGAAGATTAAAAAGTCTGAAAAATCGGGGGGGTGCGGCCGTGCGCAAGTCGTTAGTACTGGCCGTGCTGCTTGCCCTGACCAGTGGCTCGCTGGCGCAGGCGGCGCCTATTGAAAATACGGCGACTGCGGCCAGCGCTATTGCCGTCGGAGCCAGTAATCAGGCGACAAGCGGATATTCTATTGCTGTAGGTTTCAACAGCCGGGCAACGGCATGGGAAGCCTTGGCTATAGGGGAATCCGTAGAGGCAACAAATAAATGGGCAACCGTCAGGGGCCGCCTCAGCAAGGCTACGGGAGATTATTCCATTGCCACGGGGCTAAAGACCGTGGCATCAGGAGAACTCGCCTTGGCTATAGGTGGAAAGGAATCTAGGGCAACGGGAAATTACAGTATGACTATGGGTAGCTTTAACAGCAGCATGGGCAGAAGAGCTGTGACTTTGGGGAACTGGAACTCAGCTATAGGTGAAAAGTCTGTGGCTATAGGAAATGATACCATAGCCAAAGGAGATAGAGCATTGGCCATAGGGATACTGTCAGACGCTACCGGAGAGGATTCCGTGGCCATTGGGAAAGGTGCATTTGCGGAAGGAAGCTTTGCTCTGGCGCTGGGCGGGAGTCGTTTTAATGATTCAGTTGCAATGGGTGTTAACAGTACAGCTATTGCCGGAGGCAACGCCTCTGAAACAGCCCAAGACGGCATTGCCTTCGGTGTTGCGTCCCAGGCAACGCAGGAGAATGCCGTGGCCCTTGGTTCCTATGCTATAGCTGACCGGAAGTCCGGAATAGCAGGGTACGATCCAGGCCGCGGGAAGATGGCAGAGGACACGGACAATATCTGGAGATCCACAGCCGGTGCCCTGTCCATCGGCGGCGGGGTTATCGATGAAGAAATCAGTGCCACGCCCAAGGAAGGATTCGGCCTGAGCAGCACATGGGAATATTTTGTGGAAAACGACGGCTATGGGTTAAGCGAGGAAGCACAGAACAGGTGGTTTGAAGCGATGTACGGAGGCCAAAAATATGGGCGAAAGATTTACGCCACCCGCCAGATCACCGGCCTTGCAGCAGGCAGCGAAGATACCGACGCTGTCAACGTAGCACAGCTGAAAGCAGCCAGAACCTACCTCAAAGAAGGCGATCATATCCATCTGGATACCGCCATCAACGACGATAAATCTACCACCTACACCGTAAACGTTGTTACGAACGGCAAGGTGGAAAAGGGCGATCCCAATATCGTCACCGGCGGCACGGTGTGGAACGAAACACGCCCCAAACAGGACGGCTACTACATTGCCGTAGCCAATCCGGCGGGAGAAAACCTCACGGTGCTGGATCGGGAACTCCACAACACCAATGAGCGGTTAAACAAAGTAGGAGCAGGGGCGGCTGCTCTGGCAGCGCTCCACCCGCAGGATTTCAATCCGGAGGACAAGTGGGACTTTGCCGCTGGCTATGGGCACTATCGCAGCGCCAATGCCATGGCAATCGGTGCCTTCTATCGGCCGGATGCCAAGACCATGTTTTCCATTGGCGGCAGTTTCGGCGGCGGAGAAAACCTGATTAATGCCGGTGTCTCTTTTAAGTTTGGAAAAGCCAGTCCCTATGCGGGAGTTTCCAAGGCCGCTCTCACCACGGTGATTGAAAACCAGAAGACGAAAATCAATACTCTTGAGACACAGGTAGCGGCACAGGATGCACGATTGAGCAAGCAGGATGCGGAAATCGCCACGTTAAAAGCACAGAATGCGGACATTATGCGCCTGTTGGCAGAACTAAAGAAATAACAATGATGAAAAGGCGGAGCCATGGTGTTCCGTCTTTTTTCTGCTTTCGATACGACGTGTAACATTCCGCTAATTGCAATGTATAGTTCCGAATAGGATAATATTGTTCCGATATTCATTTCTGATGGGATGTAAATGTATTGCGAACGTGCAATGAATGTGATAAAATTCAATAAAGAGGTGATACAGATGGCAAAGTCAGCAAATATTAATATTCGGATTGAACCTGAGATAAAAAGTTCCGCAGAAACTTTGTTTTCTTCTTTCGGAATCACCATAAGCGATGCCGTCAATATTTTTATTCGGAAATCGTTGATGGAAGGAGGCATTCCCTTTTCCGTCAGGCAGCCCCGCTTCAACGCAGAAACAGAAGCTGCGATGAAAGAAGCCCGGGACATTGCTTCCGGTAAAATTGCCGTTAAAAAATATCATTCCGCCAGAGAAATGATAAAGGATATCACCGATGAAATATGAACTGGTTACGACTTCCCGCTTTCACAAGGACGTGAAACGGATGATAAAAAGAGGCCTGCCTTTAAACGAATTGGAACAAGTCCTGGATTGGCTGGCTGATGGAATTGTGTTGGAACCTAAGTACAGGGATCATGAACTGAGTGGGAATTATGCAGGATTTCGGGAATGCCATATTCGTCCAGACTGGTTGCTGATCTATATGGTTGAAGAAGAAAAATTGATAGTAACGGCAACCAGAACGGGTTCCCATTCGGATTTATTGTAGTTGTGAAAAGTTGTTTAATGGCCCGCAGTCGAGTGGATTGCGGGTTTTTCCGTTGCCTGAAAAAGGACGCATCACAGTGTCTGGAAGTAAAGCCAACAATCACCATTTCTGTTATAATGATAGGGAAATTTTAAAGTAGTACGAATTGCCCGTTTTACTACTTTTTTACTACCAAAGGCAGCCGAGTTGTGCCATATTGTGCCAAGTTATGGAAAGTTCGTGTAAATTACCCTAATTCGGGGCACCTGCTGTAATGCGGCATGGGACGGCATAATCCGGCATAGGAAGGGGTTTGAAAATATTGATTAAAGTACTTTTTACCTGCCATGGCAATATCTGTCGTAGTGTAGGTGCGCAGTATATTTTGCAATGGCTGGTGCAGCAGCGGGGGTTGGCAGAAAGTTTTCACATAGATTCGGCAGCGGCGACCCGGGATGAAATCGGTAACCCTATTTATCCGCCTATGGAAGCGGCGCTGAAAGCCCGCGGCATTCCGATTGGCTCGCACCGGGCCCGGTTATTAACCCGGGCGGATTACGATGCCTGGGACTGGATTATCGGCATGGATGGGGAAAATAAGCGGGATATGCAGCGGATCCTGGGGGAGGATCCGGAACGCAAGATTCATTTGCTACCAGAATTTGGCGGCGACGACAAGGCAGAAATCGCAGATCCGTGGTATACGCGGCAGTTTTCCGCCTGTGTGGAGGAACTATTCACAGGCTGCGAGAATTTTTTGCACTATCTGGCGGTGCCCAGGGAAGAACGGCTGCAACAACAGCTTCGTTTTATCCTGGAGCTGGACAAAGAAAAAAATATCCTGCGGCAGACGCACCTCAGCCAGCACGGGCGCCGGGAAAACGATGCGGAACATGCCTGGCATATGGCGGTTATGGCCTATGTTTTGCAGGAGTACAGCAATGAAACAGTGGATATCGGCAAGGTGATACTCATGTGCCTGCTCCACGATGTGGTGGAAATTGACGCCGGGGATACCTATGCCTACGATGAAGCCGGGAAAAAGACGCAGCAGGCCAGGGAAGCGGCAGCGGCAAAGCGGATTTACGGCCTTTTGCCAGCGGACCAGAAGCACCTGTTGCAAGCTGTCTTTCAGGAATTTGAGGCGGAGGAAACTCCGGAGGCCCGGTTTGCCCATGCCATGGATAATCTCCAGCCGCTACTGCTGAATCACAGCAATCAAGGGGCGGACTGGAAAAGTCACGACGTGCGGGCAGAACAAATTTACGCCCGGCAGGAGAAAACGCAAAAAGGCTCCCGGCTGCTCTATGCCCTGACGGATGCCCTGCTGCGGGAAAATATCGCTAAGGGAACGATTAAACGGCGGAAGTAGCCCGTTAGGTCTGCACCTGCTATATTTTGTATGGACAAGCTGCGATTTATCCCGTACAATGAAAGAGATAAAGGGGAGAACCTAAAAAGGAAGTAGGGAAGGCCTATGGAAAATGTAAAAACGTCGTTACTGGATAACGGGATGTTATGGTTCGGCGCCGGGGTATCCATTGCGGAGATTCTTGCCGGTACGCTGCTGGCTCCCTTGGGTGCCGTAAAAGCGGTGGAAGCCATTGTACTGGGGCATGTGCTGGGGGGCATTTTATTTTACCTGGTGGGCCTTATCAGTGCGCAAAGCGGCCGTACCGCCATGGAAGCAGTGAAAATGGCCTTTGGGCATAAAGGCGGACTGCTGTTTGCGGCACTAAACGTGATCCAGCTGCTGGGCTGGACGGCAATTATGATTTACGATGGGGCACTGTCTTCGACAGCACTGCTGAATGGCTCCCATGCCATCGGCTGCCTTTTGATCGGTGGGCTGATTGTGGTGTGGATTGCCCTGGGGGCCGGCGGCCTGTCCAAAGTGAACCGGGTGGCGGTGACGGCACTATTCCTATTGACACTGGTGCTGTGTGCCACGGTTTTCCAAGGAAGCGGTACGCTTCCAGCGGGGGATGGCAGTCTCTCGTTTGGGGCAGCACTTGAAATTGCAATCTCTATGCCCCTTTCCTGGCTGCCGGTTGTAGGGGATTACACCTGCAATGCGGCTAACGGAAAAAAAGCGACACTCGTTTCTACCATCACCTATAATCTGGTAAGCTGCTGGATGTTCTTTATCGGGATGGGGGCGGCCTCTTTTGCCGGGGATACGGATGTGGGTGCCATTATGCTGAAAGCTGGCCTGGGAACGGCAGGACTTTTGATCATCGTCTTTTCTACGGTGACCACAACCTTCCTGGATGCCCTATCTGCCGGGATTTCCCTGACGTCTATCGGCGGGGCCGGAAAGGAAAAACTGTTTGCCATTGCGGCAGCGATACTGGGCACGGCGGCGGCGCTGCTATACCCCATGGATGATATTACGGAGTTTCTGTATTTTATCGGCTCTGTGTTTGCTCCCATGGCAGGGGTGCTCCTAAGCAGTGTATTTTGGGCTAAAAAAGATTTTTATGAGGACGCTTTCTCCTGGAAAAACCTTCTGGTCTGGGGCATCGGTTTTCTGGTCTATCGCTACCTGATGACACTGGATATTCCTGTGGGCTGCACACTGCCGGACGTGGTGCTGGTGATGGGCCTCACTGCTTTGGTCCAAAGAACAAGATAAACCTTGACAGGTCTTACTTAGGGGATTATACTTAACAAGTACCCTCTTTGGAGGATGTATGGCGCCATGGTCAAGCGGCTAAGACGTCGCCCTCTCAAGGCGAAATCACGAGTTCGATTCTCGTTGGCGCTACCAGAAAATAACAGGATGCACGGATTATTCCGGGGCATCCTTTTTTCGTAGGAGAAACTATGTGCAAAAAACAACGCAATCTTACCATCCTGCTTTTGCTGGCACTATGTTGTGTCAGCGGATGGTCGCTTTTGGCAGGGCTGGTGCCCATTTCCCCTGCCCATGTACTCCATGGGGAACTGACGTTGCTGGAGAAAAGCGTGCTGGAGCATCTCCGACTGCCACGGCTGCTACTGGGGCTGGGGACGGGGGCAGCGCTTGCAACGTCTGGAGCCGTGCTGCAAGGCGTTTTTGGCAATCCGCTGGCCGATCCGGGGATTCTGGGCGTATCCAGCGGCGCAGCGTTGGGGGCTGTTATCACGCTCCTTTTCGGGTTGCCCCAGCTGCATTTTATGTGGCTTCCCCTGGGTGCTTTTTGCGGGGCCTTATTGGCGTGTGCCTGTGTGGCCTTTTTAGGACGCGGGGGTCAGGATAACCGGCTGAAGCTGCTTTTATCCGGCGTGGCCGTAAGCCTTTTTTGCGGAGCCCTTACGGCAGGGCTATTGAGTTTTGCGCCGGATGCGGTGATGCGGCAGTATTTTTTCTGGACGCTGGGGAGCCTTTCTTCCGGCAGTTGGCTGCAGGTACGGGGCATATTGCCCATACTTTTGTGCAGCCTTTGTATGGTATTTCTATGGGGACGCCAGCTCAATGTGCTGTCGCTGGGGGAGGAACAGGCCCTTTCTTTAGGACTGGCAGCCCCTAAATGGCGCAAACTGCTCCTTGGCCTAACGAGTCTTGTCATGGCACTGGGGGTGTGCGCAGGGGGAAATATCGGCTTTGTGGGGCTCATCGTGCCGCATATGCTGCGCCTTGTGCTGGGGCCGGATCATCGGGTATTGCTTCCCATGAGTGCCTTAGGGGGAGCGGTCTTTCTGGCGTTTTGTGATGCGCTAGGAAGGGTGATTCTTCCTGGCAGTGAGATCCGGGTAGGGATTATCACCGCATTGTGCGGGACACCCTATTTTTTGTTCCTGCTGCGAAAAAAAATAAAAATTTCTTTTACCTCTTGAATAGAACACAACAAAGTGATATAGTATACACTAAATCGGAGGCAATCCTTTGATTAATGTGACATAAAGGAGCGGACAACACATGGATAAATCCAAAACCTATTTGTTGTGGTTTGATCAGCTGGAAAGAAAAGATGTGGATATCGTAGGCGGCAAATCTTCTTCTCTCGGGGAAATGACGTCCAAAACCGATGTGCCCGTTCCTTACGGGTTTGCTACCACGGCGTATGCTTACCGGTACTTCATGAAGGAAACCGGGCTGGAAAGCAAAATGCGTAGCCTTCTCGCCGGTCTGACAGATGTGGAAAACAGCGAGCAGCTGAGCAGCGTATGCCGGCAGCTGCGGGAAGCCATTATGGCCCAGGAAATGCCCCGGGATCTGCAGGAAGCGATCCGCGGCGCCTATGGGGAACTGGCACAAAAAATGAACGTACCAGAGCCGTATGTAGCCGTGCGCTCCAGCGCTACGGCAGAAGATTTGCCGGATGCCAGCTTTGCTGGGCAGCAGGATACCTACCTGAATGTCCAGGGTGCCGAGTCCGTGATTGCCAAAGTCAAAGAATGCTATGCCTCCTGCTTTACCGACCGGGCCGTGTATTACCGGGAAAAACAGGGCTATGACCATATGTCCCTAGCCTTGTCCGCCGCTGTGCAGATGATGGTCTTTTCCAAGGCTTCCGGGGTCATGTTCACCGTCAACGTAGCTAACGGCGATGATAAAAATATTATGATTGAAGGGGCCTACGGACTGGGCGAATATGTGGTCGGTGGCATTGTGACACCTGACAGCTATATCGTATCCAAGAAAGACATGAAAATCCTGTCTGCTACGGTGAATGAACAAGACGTGATGCTGGTTCGCAAACAGGGCGGAGACACGGAAGAAGTTCCTGTGCCGGAAGCAGACCGGAAACGCCAGACTCTTTCCAATGAGCAGATTCTGGAACTGGCAGGCTATGCCAAAAAGATTGAAGCCCATTACGGTTGCTATATGGATATGGAATGGGGCATTGATGAACGGGATGGCAACATCTGGATCCTTCAGGCCCGTCCGGAAACGGTTTGGTCTCGTAGAAACAAAGAAAAGAAAAAGGAAGCAGAAAACCAGAACGGTGTCAGCAGCAAAACCGCCAAAGTCCTGATTAAAGGTCTACCGGCCAGCCCGGGCATGGGCTACGGGAAAGTCCATGTCATCCGGGACCCGAAAGATATTGATGCCTTTAAAGACGGAGAAATCCTGGTAACAGAAATGACGGCACCTGACTGGGTACCGGCTATGAAAAAAGCCCAGGCCATTGTTACCGACAGCGGCGGCATGACCTGCCACGCTTCCATCGTCAGCCGGGAACTGGGCATTCCCTGTATCGTAGGCACCAAGAGCCGGGGCCAGGCGGCTACGGATCTTTTGATGGATGGGGAAGAAGTAACGGTGGACGCCAGCAACGGCGTGGTCTTTGCCGGCAATCTCCAGGTGAAAAAGGCGGAAGCAGCCGCTGCCCCCCAGCAGACGGTTGTAGCGGAAGAAACCTTCCCGGTTACCGGCACCAAAATTTATATGAACCTGGGGGATCCGGACCTGGCAGAAAAATACAGCAAGCTGCCTTGTGATGGCATTGGTCTTATGCGGGAAGAGTTTATCTGGACCACCTATATTCATGAACATCCACTGTATCTGATTAAAACGGGCCATCCGGAAAAAGTGGTGGATGCCCTGGCAGAAGGCTTCCGCAAAGTCTGCTCGGCAATGGCGCCGCGGCCTGTGACCTTGCGCTTCAGCGATTTCAAATCCACGGAATATCGGGATTTAAAAGGCGGGGACGAATTTGAACCCCATGAATCCAGTGACCTGTTAGGATGGAGAGGCGCTTCCCGTTACTACGATCCCAAGTACACCGAAGCCTTCCGTCTGGAGATTCAGGCAGTGCGGAAAGTGCGGGAAGAATACGGGCTGAAAAACCTGAACGTTATGATTCCCTTCTGCCGCACCGTGGAAGAAGCCCGGAAAGTCGTGGAGATCATGGCAGAAGAAGGACTGCACAGAGGGCCGGACTTTAAAGTATGGCTGATGGCGGAAATCCCGGCCAATATCATCCTGGCGGATCAGTTTAACCAGTTTGTGGATGGATACTCCATCGGGTCCAATGACCTGACCATGCTGACCTTGGGGTGTGACCGGAATAACGACGGGATTGCCCACCTGTTTGATGAGCGGAACCTGGCCGTGCAGCGGTCCATCCGGCACCTCATTGAAGTGGCCCACAAAGACGGCAAGACGGTTTCTTTGTGCGGACAGGCTGCCAGCGTATATCCTGCCTTTGCGGAATTTTTAGTGCAAAGCGGCATTGACAGCATGAGCGTGAACCCGGATGCCGTGAAGTTCACCAAGAAAATGGTGGCTCAGGTGGAACAGCGGATTATTCTGGACAAACTCACCGGACGGGGCCGGAATCTCCATGATGACCTGCTAGCCTGGTAAAAGATACAGTACAGACAGGGATACCTGCATTTGCAAGTGTCCCTGTTTTCTTCTATAATGGAGCTGGTAAGTAACGGCGCCCGAAAGGAGAAAGGCCTATGCCTCTGAGTGCAAGACAACAAAAAATTGCGGAAATCGTCCGGCAGACCGGGTTTACCACGGGCCAGCAGATTGCCGACGCTTTGGGACTGACCCGGGCCGCACTCCGTTCGGATCTTGCAATATTGACTATGAGCGGTGTCCTGGACGCCCGGCCACGGGTGGGGTACTTTTACACGGGGAAAAATACCCTGGGGATGCTCCAGGAAGAGCTGTCTTCCATAACGGTGGAGGACATTAAATCCGTACCCATTGTGGTCAGTGGGGATAAAAATGCCTATGATGCGGCAGTGACCATGTTTTTGGAAGATGTGGGAACGCTTTTTGTGGTAGAAGGCGCAGAGGGGCTTTTGCAGGGTGTAATTTCCCGCAAGGACCTGCTGAAAGCCGCCATGAACCCCGGCACCGATCTGCATGCCCTGCCGGTGGTGATGGTGATGACACCGCTGAGCAAAATCGTGACCATATCCCCGGAGGAACCGGCGGCGTCTGCTGCCCGGCGTTTGATTGATAACGAAATTGACTGCCTGCCCGTTGTCACTGTGCTGGAAAAACAGCCCAAAAAGCTGAAAGTGGTAGGACGGGTGACCAAGACTAATATAACCCGTCTTTTGGCGGAACTGGCAGAAGGAAAGGGAGGGACTTATCATAGCTAATGCATCTGTGATTTATGCCATTTCAGATTCTATCGGAGAAACCTCGGAATCCGTGGTGAAGGCAACCACCAGCCAGTTTACGGAGGAAAAATTTGAAATTGTCCGGGTTCCGTACGTAAAAAACGTGGAACAGGTGGAAAAAATTCTGCAGGAAGCCAAAGAACAGAACGCCGTGGTGTGTTATACGATTGTTTCTCCGAAAATGCGGGAAGCCGTGGCGGCTAAGGCCATGGAACTGGACGTGGAAGTGGTGGATATCCTGGGGCCGGTTTTAAAGGCTATTGAAAAAACGTCGGGCCTGTTGCCCAAAAACCAGCCGGGGCTGATTCATGCACTGGACCATGAGTATTTCAAACGGGTGGCTGCTGTGGAATTTGCCATTAAGTACGACGACGGCAAAAATCCCTGGGGTCTTACGAAGGCGGACCTGGTGATTATCGGCGTATCCCGTACCAGCAAGACACCGCTTTCTATGTACCTGGCCAATAAGCAGCTGAAAGTGGCCAATGTGCCGCTTGTTCCGGAGATTCCGCCCCCGGAGGAACTGTTTAAGGTACCCAGCAGCCGGATTATCGGCTTGCTTATTGACCCCCACAAGCTGAACGAAATCCGTATAGCCCGGTTAAAAGCCATGGGCCTTACCGATGGGGCCAATTATGCGGACATTCGCCGGATCCAGGAAGAACTGGAATATGCCCGCTCTGTAATGCAGCGGCTGCACTGCATGATTATCAATGTGTCCGAGCGGGCCATTGAGGAAACTGCCAGCCTGATTTTGGAGTATCTGCGCAAACGGTTTGATTACGAATACTAAACTTGCCTTTCCAAGGAGAGAATTTCTGCGATAGCAGGAATTCTCTCTCTTTTGTCGAATAGTAAAAATATCGTAGCAAGAGAGGGAAGATCCATGGATAACCGCAAAGAAGAGTATGTCAATTTCAAAGAGCAGGTCCGGCAGGCCGCGGACATTGTAAGTATTGTGGCGGAAACTGTGGATTTGAAAAAACGGGGCAACAGGTATTGGGGGTGCTGTCCTTTTCATGGGGAGAAAACCCCTTCTTTTACGGTGGACCCCGTGAAGGGTTTATTTCATTGTTTCGGTTGCGGCGCAGGGGGAGACGTGTTTTCCTATGTGATGCGCCGGGATCACGTAGAGTTTTTTGAGGCGTTAAAGACGCTGGCGGAAAAATATGGGATCCCCATCCCCGAACGGGAAAAATCCGCCAAGGAACTGGCGTGGGAAAAAGAAACCAAGGCCGTATACCAGGCGAATGAATTGGCTGACCGGTTCTTTCATGCCTGCCTGACCCGTACCCAATATGGGAAACAGGGCCTTGCCTATTTGGCAGGGCGGGGCATTGGGCCCGATATTATCGAATCCTTTACCCTGGGCATGGCCCCGCCGGATTTTACGACGCTCCATACGAACCTGGAAAAACGGGGCGTGACGGAAGAAACGCTGGTGAAAGCTGGGCTTGTGAACCGGAGAAATTCCGGAAGTGGCGTCTACGATAAATTCCGGGCAAGGATTATGATTCCCATTAAGGATCCCCGGGGGCGCGTGGTAGGCTTTACGGGACGAATTCTCCATGCGGAGGATTCCCCGGCTAAATATATGAATACCGGAGAAACGCCCTGGTTTCACAAAGGAAAATTGCTTTTTGGCCTGGACCGGGCGATGAGTGAAATCCGCAAACGAGGCCAGGCCCTGGTGGTAGAAGGGCATATGGATGCCATCAGCCTGCATGCAGCGGAGATTACCTGGACTGTGGCCTCCATGGGAACTGCCTTCACGGAATACCAGGCCATGCTGTTGAAACGCCTGGCGCCGGAAGTGATTTTTTGTTTTGACAGCGATAGTGCAGGAAAAAATGCAGCCATGCGGGCGATCCCCCTGGCTCTTAAAGCAGGCCTGCAATGCCGGGTCATGCATGTGACGGACGGTAAGGACCCGGATGAGTTTGTGCGTAAGGAAGGCCGGGAAGCCTTCGAGGAACTGATAAAAAATGCCAAGACGGGCATTGATTACGAAGTGGATACGGTGCTTGCGTCAGAAGATACGGATACTCTTTCCGGCAAGGTGGCCGTAGTGGCAAAGGTTTTGCCATTTTTTAAGGATTGTACCAGCGATGTGGAAGTGGGGGAGCGGATTCGGGATCTTGCCCGGCGGCTTTCCATTGACGAAGGAATGGTCCAGAGCGAGTACCGCAAATTGCTTAGAGGGAATGGAAAGAGCACCTTTAATCCGGAATGGCTGCTGCAGAAAAAAATGCGGCCTGAGAGCCCCACAGAGCAGGCGGAGCGGCTGGTGCTGCGGGCATTCTTAGAAAGGATCCCGCCCCAGCCCGGGCAGGAAGGGATTGCCCATGTAGATTCCTTTACGGTAAAAGAACGGCAGGAGATTTTCCAGCAATTGCTTTTGCTGCTAAAAGAGGGGCGGTATCAGGACCCCCGGGATTTATTCGCTGTACTTAGCGAATCCGCCCAGGAGGAACTGGTGCAGATTCTCCATCTTAACGTGCAGCGGTCCACGCTACCGGTAATCCTGGCAGACTGTCTCCGGCGGATGGAGATCGGGGCGCTGGAAAAGGAATACGAGCGGCATAGTCAGCTGGCTGGGCAGTATGAAAAAGAAGGAAATGAAAAATTTTTGCAGGAATTAGCAGAATGTCATCGAATAAAAATGGAGATAGGAAAATTATCCACACAAGGCGGATGACGGGGCAGGGGCTATGCCCCTTATTTGCTGGAAAGGAGGGGACGCCCCATGGCAGAAAAAAAACAAAGCAATGCGGAACCCAAGCTGGATGAAACGATCATGCAAGAGCCTGTCAATCCGGCAGCAGAAGAAAAAGTAAAGGCGGTTCCGAAAAAGAAGAAAGCGGCTAAGACTGCGGGGAAGGCGGGAAAGACGACGGAAACCCAGAATATGCAAGACAAAGACAAGCCAAAGACTGCGGCAGAATACCTGGCCGAATTTGAAGCGCTGGCCAAAAAGAATAAAGGCGTTCTCACCTATAAGGAAATTCAGGACCGGCTGCAAAACGTGGATACGGTCTCCGTGGATGAAATGGATGCCATTTATTCCAAACTGGCAGAAAAAAATATTGAGGTCATTGACGATGGTTCTGAAGATGAGGAACCGGAAACCATTGATGAAGAAGACCTGAAGGTGGAAGAACCGGAACTCAATAATCTCTCCGTCCCGGAAGGGGTTATTGTGGACGATCCGGTGCGCATGTACCTGAAAGAAATCGGCCGGGTACCTCTTTTAACCGGGGACGATGAAATCAAGCTGGCCAAGCGGGCGGATAAAGGCAACCAGGCAAAAGCGATCTTAAAAGGCGAAAAGCCTGAGAGCACCCCTGCGCCTATCAATAAACGCCTTTCCATGGCGAAATTGCTGGATCAGGCCGATACCATGCTGGCAGAGGAAACCCGCTGGGCGGATGACCGCAGCGTTTCCATTACCTACCGGCATGCCCAGGAAATGCTGGGAGATGACCATACCGTCGAATTTGCCCAGTACCAGCAGCTCATCAAAGCTTTTACCATGGACGAAAAAAAGCGGCTGCACCGGCTTGTCCAGGAAAATCACCTTAAGATTTCCCCAGCCCCGAAAGATGCGGCCGTAAAGCCTGTGGAAGAAGTAGATGTTAACCATCTGGCTACGCTGCAGGAATTGCTGAGCGTGGTGAAAGAAAAAGCTACCCACCAAAAATCCGATGAAGCCTTGCAGCAGCGGATTGAAAAGACTGAAAAGCAGTTTACCCGCCTGCTGCATAGACTGGAAACCTGCGGGGACAATGCGAAAAAATCTTTGTCCGAAGCCAATCTGCGACTGGTGGTCAGTATTGCCAAACGGTATGTGGGGCGGGGTATGCTGTTCCTGGATCTGATTCAGGAAGGCAACCTGGGGCTCATCAAGGCCGTGGAGAAATTTGATTATAGCAAAGGCTTTAAATTCAGCACTTATGCTACCTGGTGGATCCGCCAGGCCATCACCCGTGCCATTGCCGATCAGGCCCGTACCATCCGTATTCCGGTGCATATGGTGGAAACCATTAATAAACTGGTGCGGGTGTCCCGGCAGCTGTTGCAGGAGCTGGGACGGGAACCCACCCCGGAAGAAATTGCTAAGGAAATGGATGTGCCTGTGGAACGGGTACGGGAAATTCAAAAGATTGCCCAGGAACCTGTTTCCCTGGAAACGCCGATTGGGGAAGAAGAAGATTCCCATCTGGGCGATTTCATTGAAGACCAAGAAGCCCCCTCGCCGGCGGACGCAGCCAGCTATACACTGCTTCAGGAACAACTGGGGAAAGTCCTGCAGGAACATTTAAGTACCCGGGAACGCCGGGTGCTGGAATTGCGCTTTGGTCTGATGGATGGGCGGACCCGGACACTGGAAGAAGTGGGGCAGTATTTTGGCGTAACCAGAGAACGGATTCGCCAGATTGAAGCCAAGGCCCTGCGTAAGCTGCGGAGCCCGAAACGGAGTAAACCCTTAAAAGAATTTCTGGAGTAATTGACAGTAAGAAGGTATTTGTACTATAATTTATTGCATTGGGCCCATAGCTCAGCGGTAGAGCCCCCGGCTCATAACCGGTTGGTCCTTGGTTCGAACCCAAGTGGGCCCACCAACTTGTTACCATTCGAACTTCCTTCTTTTCTAATCGTGAGCGGATTAGGAAGTGAAGGAAGTTCTTTTTTGTACCTGTAAAACACTTCGGCTTTTACTATTTCCCTATTGTTTAATACGTGTACACGTGTTGTAATGACCTTAACAAGGGAGGTATGGCGGAATGAAAGATAAAGACTTACTGAAATTACTTTTGAAAAATGGATGGCAAGATGTAAGACAGAGAGGAAGCTATCACAGGCTTATCAAGGGTAACGCAGTAGAAGTTATCGCTGTTCATGGCAAAGATATGCCAATTGGACTGCTAAACGCCATACTAAAAAGGACGGGGCTGAAATAAGCCTTGGAGGGCATTAAAGGAGGTAATGACGATGCTGTTTATCTATCCGGCCATTATACATGAAGACCCCGATGGAATCCGGGCAGAATTCCCTGATTTGGAGGGGTGCACTACATACGGTGATTCGATGGAGGAGATTCTATCAGGTGCTACTGAGGCGATGGAATTATATATTTTAGGATTACTGGAAGATGGAATGCAACCGCCTACTGCAACTGATGTTAGAGGGCTAAAAGGATTGGGTGAAAATGCTTTTGCTACGTTGATAAGATCCGATGTAGACTTAGCTAAGAATACTAAATCCGTCAAAAAGACTTTAACAATTCCGGCATGGCTGAACCAGCGGGCTTTGGATAAAGGATTGAATTTTTCTAAAGTGTTGCAGGAAGCGCTAGTGGCCAAAACAGTATAATTAAAAAACAGAGCTAGGGCGTTGCGTAGGCGGCGTCCTTTTCTTTTGTTGTGGAGTTCATCTGTTGCTAGTCGTTTGTCCTGTCCGGCCTGTCTGTTCCATTGTTGCTGTCGTTCCGTATTCATTGACCAAAGTCAATGGTTAAAATATGGGAAAATTATGGGGGTCAGTTCAGAAACCATGGGCAAATTATTATTTTTTATGCAGTAAAAGGATAAACGATAGAGAACCATCCCTTCCCGATATGAATCTCAAGTTTCAAACTGAGCCTTAGTTCGCCCACCACGAATTAACAAGAAGACTCCTATCTGTGTAGCTATAAGAAGCTGTGCAGATGGGAGTCTTTTTTGTGGTTTCTTTTCTGTCCGCCTCCTTGGGCCAATTCATTGATAGTTTGATGGGCTACTTTTTTATCTGTGTTACATAACATATAAGTTATGTAACACATTAAGATATTAAAGTGTACATAATGATACTTCATTGATAGAATTGAATTATCAAAAAATTATGAAGCGAGGGATTACTGTGAAAATCACGGAAAATAATTTTTTTACTACCAGCGACGGGGCACGGATTTATTTTGAAGACAGAGGAAAAGGTCTGCCGATTGTCATGGTGCCTGGATTTCTCTGTACGACTAAATTCTTTGAAAAAAATGTGGAAGTTCTGTCCAAAGAATTCCGGGTTATTACCATGGATCCCCGGGGCAATGGCAACTCTTCCAAAACCTTGGTGGGAAATACGATCCGCCGCCATGCCCAGGATATCCGGGAACTTATTGACCATCTGCAACTGGATCATGTAGTTTTGCTGGGGTGGTCCCTGGCTTCTTCTGTGGTGGTCCAGTATGCGGCCGATTTTGATCAGTACCGTTTAAATGGCCTTGTTACCATGGATGGGTCCTTATTCCCGGCTTCGGGAGAAGCGTGGAATCATCATCGGGCCAAAGATTTTAATCTGGATAACTGGTTCGCTACGTATCTGCCCCTGTATTACAATACGGAAGAATTTTACAATAAGTTCGTGGCCCGGATCTCTAATGCGGATGGTATGGATCCGGAAACCCGAAAGATGCTGGAAGCAGAATGCAAAAAGACGCTACCCTGGACAGCGCTGGAACTCCATTACGACTTTATCCTGACCAATAACATCCCTAATCTGCAGAAAGTAACAGTCCCCTATGCGGCTTTTGGCGCTCAATCCAAAGCCTATGGACTGGATATGGTGGAAATGTACGCCAAACAGGTCAAAGGATACAGCGAAGTCGATGAATTCTACGAGAGCGGGCACCTGATGTTCCTGTATGAGGCGGATAAATTCAATGCCCGGCTGGCTGCCTTTACTCGCAAAGCGGCGGAGCTAAACGCTGCGAGCAAGGTCTGATTTCAAAGGGGGAAGAGACCGTGGAACAGTCTACCATCGTTTTTGGCATCACCATTTTGATGTCCGTTTTGTTCTTTACCAACTGTATCCCCATGATAGCGGCGGCGTTTGTGGTACCCATCCTATTGCAGGTTACCGGGGTCCTGACTCCGGCGGAAGCTTGGAGCGGGTTTTCCAATACCACTATCATCAGTTTTGTCATGGTATTTGCTATGTCGGCAGTGCTGAAGAAATCCAGCTTTATCTCCGATATACAGAAATACGTTCATAAAATGAATCAGGGGACCCGGGGAAAAGCCAAAGTCCTGGCGGCGCTAGGGCTTTCCACCTGTTTCCTGACGGCCTTTATGAATGCGGCCAGCGCTACGGCGGTTATTGCACCAATTATTATTTCCGTAGCGGCCAAAAGCGGCATTTCCCAGAAAAAAGTACTAAAAATGTGTGGAGATATCAGCAGCAACAGTTTTATTGTATTCCCAATGGGACTGACGCTATCCCAGTATCTTACCTACAATGCCTATCTGGATGCTGCGGGTGCTAACCCCATCTACCGGTTTCATACTTTGGACCAGACCTTTATGAAATTACCTATATTCATCGTCTGGCTTGCTATCATGATTCTGGTTTACCCCAAAGTCATTCATGTGAAAGAGGAACTGATTGATACACAGACAGTCACGGAAACCAATGAAAAAGGTACCACGCTGAGCCCGGAAAAAGACCGGCTGGCTAAAATTCTGTTTTTCGGCTGCCTGGCTTCTATGATTATTCTGGTCCAGTTCTTCAAGATTCCCATTTATATTACCTGCGGACTCTTCACCATTGCCAGCATCGGCCTGAAGGTGATCAGCATTCAGGATGCGGTAGATTCTATGGCCTGGATTTCCATCGTCCTTACCGCCTGCACACTGCCTCTGGCTACGGCTTTCAAACATTCCGGCGCTTCCGAGATCTTTGGAAATGCTTTAAATGCAGCTATTGGTGGCATCAGCAATGAATATATCCTAGTGGCAATTTTCTTCATGGTGCCAGCGTTCCTGACACAATTCATGAGCAACTTTGCCTGCTCCGCTATTTTTTCACCCCTGGCGGTAGCTGCTTCCGTTGCGCTGGGGTATGATCCCCGGTTCCTGGTGGCCGCGGCCAACTTCGGGGCTTTCAGCGGGTTCCTGACACCTATGTCCACTGCGTGCGAAGCCATTGTTTTTGGTGAAGGAAAGTTTAAAATGGGAGAATTTGCACTCAACGGGATGTTTCCCATGCTGGTGTGGTTCGTCCTGTTCGTTATCTGGTTCCCCATATGCTCTAAACTGTTCTTTACCTGACAAACAGGAATCACACCTTTGCTACTAGCCCCCCTGCCCATTGACCGGTAATAGGCAATGACGATATAATGAACAGTATGAATACGAAAGAATTTTCTTACATCATTACGCTGGCCAAAGAAAAAAGCATTACCCGTGCTGCAGAGCGGCTTTTTCTGACGCAGCCAGCTCTCAGTCTTTTCCTGACTCGTTTGGAACGGGAATTGGGAGTGCCGCTGTTTCATCGGAGCCGCGGCGGCCTGAAGCTGACTTTTGCCGGGAAGAAATACGTGGATATGGCCCAGCGGGTACTGGAATTGGAGCGGGGATTTCAACAAGATCTCAGCCTGATTAGTCAGGACCATATGGGAGAAATCAAAGTTGGGGCTTCGGCTCATATCGGCTCTCTGATCCTGCCACGGGTCATCACCCGGTTTAATCGGGAATATCCCAATATGGAAGTGCAGATTGTGGAGGGGCCTTCTGGTGCCTTGGAAAAGATGATTCAGGAACGGTCCATTGATATCGCCCTGATGCATCTGCCTCTCAAGTCCATTCAGGCCCGCTATGTTCCCATATTGAAAGACCGGTATATTTTGGCTTTCCACAAGGATAATCCCTTGGCAGCGCAAATCTTCCCAAAGGAGGGCTTTCGTTTTCCTTTTATGAATCCCCGGAAGCTGCAGGGACAGAAATTCATTTTGGCCCACCCGTATCAGCGGGTCAGGCAGATTTCTGAACGAATCCTGACACATGCGGGAATCATACCGGATATTTTTTTAGTTACAAGCAGCGTGCAGACGGCGTTGCGTTTTTGCGGAGAGAACCTTGGCGTCACTTTTCTGCCAGAAAGTTATCTCCAGCTGTTCAGATATAGTCCCAATCTGCGGTTTTGCTATATGGAAGACCGCTTTGAGGCCTATTGGACCTTTGTCCTGGTGCTGGCTAATGAACATCTTCTTTCCGAACCTCTGCGGCATTTCATCCGGATTACACAGGAATTGTTTGGGGAGGAACGCAATGACGCTAAACAATAAACTAAACTTGACGGATAGCCGGGAACGGGCCTATCAGGAAGAGCTGCTTTCTAAACGGCGGGCGCTGGAATTGTACGACAAAAAAATCCTTGATTCTTTTGAAGTGGGGACGTTTAAAGGATTACAGGCCATCCACCAATACCTGTTCCAGGATATTTATGATTTCGCAGGGAAGCTGAGAACGGTCAATATTTCCAAAGGGAATTTTCGTTTTGCGCCTTGTTTGTACCTGGAAGAAGCCCTGCAGCAGATCGACAGGATGCCTCAGGCAACCTTTGCCCAAATCATAGAAAAATATGTGGAAATGAATGTGGCACATCCTTTCTGGGAAGGAAATGGAAGGAGCACCCGGATTTGGCTGGATGTCATTCTGAAAAAGCAGCTCCACAAAGTCGTTGATTGGAGCAGGGTGGATAAGGATGACTACCTGCTGGCCATGGAGCGGAGCCCTGTTAAAGATTTGGAAATCAAAATGTTGCTGCAGGACGCCCTGACGGAAAAAATCAATGACCGGCAAGTGTTCATGAAAGGCATTGATGTATCCTATCAATACGAAGGCTACAGCACCTATCGCACCGAAGACCTTTCCCGGTAAAAGGGGTAGAAAAAATAGCTAAATAAAAACGAGTCCTGGTTTGTCCAGGGCTCGTTTTTGCTTAGTAGAGGTTTTATGATAGGGGTAAAATGGTCATGCTATTTTATTTTTTCTTGTACTACACATCCAGGCATTTCTTTTCTTCCAGGCATGCTTTGGGGGAGCGTTTATCCAAACGGCTATCGAGAAACATACCTAATAGAATAATGGAGAGGCCTAAGAGCACCATAGGACTGGGGATGAGCTGCAGGAAAAGGGCTACCCATAGCGGCCCCAGAATCATTTCCCACAGGGCCAGCAGGGAGGCTTTTTGGGCGGAGATTTTTTGGATGCCCAGGTTGTACAGCCCATACCCGGCGGCCACCTGGACAATGCCAAGGAGCAGCATAAGGCCCCACTGCATGGTTGTCATGAGAGGCAGCGCCAAACGGGCGGAAGGAAAGAGAGAGAAAACTACGAGAGCAGTTACGGCGTTGCCCAGGGCCGTAATGCCCAGGGCATTGGTTTTCGTTACTTTTTTGGAGAAAATGCTCATGCCGGCAAAGAAAATTCCTTCTGTCAGGGCGATGGCGTTACCCACCGGATGGGAATCCCCACTGCCCCCGGAGAGCATGAAGCACACCACGCCTGTCATAATGACGAGGACGGGCAGAAAAGATTTTACCGGGAAGCGGCGGCTTTGCAAACAGGCCAGAAAAAAGAGCCAGGCGGTAGCCGTGTATTGCATGCCGACGGCAATGACGGCTGTGGTTAACGACAAGGAAACAATCACGCTGAGGCAAAGGGCGCAGTAGCAAACGGTATAGAGCACCAAATACCGGCTCCAAAAGATTTCTTTAGGGCGCAGAAAGGGTAGCAGGACGATTCCTGCAATCAAAGACCGGAGGGCACAGATCAAAAAGGGATCCAGCGCCAGGTATTTCACCAGAGGGGAATTTAAACTCCAACAAAATGCGCCTAAAAAAACGAGAAGTTTGCCGGATACAGGGAGCGATCGCAACATGGTGAGGGTTCCTTTCAAAAAAAAAAAAAAGTACTTGACGGGTAATCACAGTTAAAATATAATCATGATTAGAAACTAGCTTTATTATAAAAGCGGCACCCAAAATTGTCAATGGATTTCCTGCCGGTGGGGCAGGACGATGAACAGGAGGTGGTATCGACATGGAAAGACAGCGAAAAAGCAAGCAGCGTAAAAAACTGACACTGCGTCAGAAACGAAATATGGTTTACATCGTGGAGGCAACGGAACAAATTCTTAAAGAACAAGGCCTGCCCGGCGTAACAATTCGACGCATTGCCGCAAAGGCAGGATGCAACAGCGCAACCCTCTATAATTACTTCCAGGATTTAGATGAATTGATTTTATTCGGCTCCATTTGTTTTTTGCGGGACTATGTTGTTGATTTGGTCCGGCAGCTGACAGCGGACATGACATCGCTGCAGCGCTACCGCATGATTTATCGCTGTTTTAACCAGAAAGCGTTTCAGTTTCCGGAAATCTTTTTCAGCATGTTTTTTGGACGGTATAGTGGCAAGGTGGGCCGTGTGATTCAGACCTATTACATGGATTTATTCCCTGAGGAACTGGAAGGACTGCCGGCGGATATCCGGGAAATGGTGATCCGGGGAACGCTGGTGGAACGGGATCAGGTGGTGATGGCAAGTCTTGTGGAAGACGGCTTTGTCGCCCCAGAACGAGCTGCGGAAACCTTGGAAATTATCGTAGCACTCCACGGCAGTTATATTTACAAGGCCTGCCTTTTGGGCAAACACATCAACCGTCCGCAATTGGAGCAAGAATTTTTGCATATTTTCGACTATGTACTGGAGACTGCCCGCCCGGCGAATGCAGCAAAAAGAGGTGAGCCGTCTTCCGGACCGAACCCAAAGGAGTGATTCGAAATGGAGAAAGAAAAGAAAGGCGGCTTTAAGCTGCATGCGCTGAATCCCATGGTGCTGCTGGGCATTATCATGTTCCTGGCCTTTTTGGCTTCGTACCTTGTGCCTGCAGGGGAATATACCCGTGTTCTGAACCCTGTACTGGACAAGGAAGTGGTGGATCCGTCCACGTTCCATTTTATTCAGCAGCAGCCTGTTAGCCCGTTTTACCTGTTCCAATCCCTGACATTGGGGCTCCAAAATGCTACCGAAATTATTTCTTTCTTATTCATTATTGGCGGCATGTTTGCGATTATGGATGCCACCGGAGCCGTGAATGCAGGGCTTTCCAACGTGGTCAAAAAAATGAAGGGGCGGGAACTTTTGATGATTCCTGTCTGCATGATTCTTTTCAGTCTGCTTTCCGCTTTTGCGGGCTGCTTTGAGGAACTGCTGGCCTTCACGCCGCTGGTTATCGGCGTATCCGTCGCCATGGGCTTTGACTCCCTGACGGCTATTGCCATCGTATTCTGCGCCGCTCCTGTAGGCTATGCCGGCGCTATGACCAATCCGTTTACTATTGGCGTTGCCCAAGGGATTTGCGGCCTTCCCATGTTCTCCGGGATGGGCCTGCGGGCAGTTTTGTTCATCGTCATGAATTTGGTTACCATTCCTTATGTGATGTGGTATGCTAATAAGGTACGGAAGAACCCTGAGCTCAGTACCGTACGGGAAGAAGATCTGCTGTACAACAGCCATTTGCAGCTGGCGGAAACCCCGGTAATTACCCTGCGGCATAAACTGGTACTGATTCTTTTTGTGGCGACCATCGCTGCCGTGGTTATTGGCGTTCTGAAATTTGATTTTTACATTAACGAAATGGCGGGCCTGTTCCTCTTGTGCGGTATCCTGGCGGGTATTGTGGGCGGTTTGTCCGCCAGTGAAATTGCCGATGCGTTCCTCGCCGGGTGCAGTAACATGCTCTTTGCCAACCTGGTTATCGGGATGTGCAATGCGGCGGTGCTCATTATGCAAAACGCCCATATTATGGATACCATCATCCACTACATGGCTAATTTGCTGAACGGCCTTTCTCCTACTCTCAGTGCCTGCGGCATGTTCATTGTCCAGGACCTGTTTAACGTGCTGGTTCCCTCCGGCAGCGGCAAGGCCGCCATTACCATGCCGCTCTTTGCTCCTCTGGCCGATCTCATCGGGGTGACCCGGCAGACGGCGGTGCTGGCGTTCCAGATGGGGGATGCGTTCACCAACGTATTTGCTCCCACCAGCGGAGAAGTGGTGGCCGCCTGCGCTATGGCGCACATTTCCTTTGGCAAGTGGTTCCGCTGGCTGGCTCCGCTCTTTGTGATTTGGTGTATTGTGGCCCTGGCCTTTATGGTGATTGCAGTACAGATTCATTATGGTCCGTTCTAAGCGGGAGGTGTGACCTATGCAGGAAGAAAGTTTTTCGACGCTGGAAACTTTATTGCAGCAGCCTGTATTCCACTATTTTTCCAAACTTTGTCAAATTCCCCATCCGTCTTTTAAGGAAAAGGCAATCAGCGACTTTGTGTACCAGTGGGCGAAAGAAAAATCTTTTTTCACCTGGCAGGATGCCTGGCATAACGTCTTTATGCGGAAACCGGCTTCCCCCGGCTATGAAAACCGCCCGGCAGTGATGCTGCAGGCCCATTTGGATATGGTCTGCCAGAAAGCCAATGGGGTGGAGCATGATTTCCTGAAAGATCCCATTCATCTGGAGCTGGAAGGAGATATTCTTTCCACCGGCGGCCGTACCACGCTGGGAGCTGATGACTGCATCGGGGTCGCCCTCATCATGGCCCTTTTGGACGATGATTCCTTCCCCCATCCTACGCTGGAAGTGCTCTTTACTACGGCGGAAGAGGAAGACATGAGCGGAGCGCAGAATGTATGCGCCGATGATTTTACCGCCCAGTATCTTATCAATATCGATAATGCTGTGGAAAACCACTCCGTCACAGGCAGCTGCGGCGGGTTTGGCGTTAATTTCTACCTGCCGGTTGCGTGGGAATCCGTACCGGAAAAAAGTACGGCCTTTCATGTGAAGGTAGAAGGCCTTTTGGGCGGGCACTCCGGCGAAGACATTCACCGGGGCCGTGGCAATGCTACGATTTTCCTTGCCCGGATGCTGCTGGCAGCCCGGGAACAAATGCCACTGCAGCTTTCTAGTGTGCGGGGCGGCACCTTCCGGCTGGCGATTCCCCGGGATGCGGAAGCCGTAGTTGTGGTGCCCGCCGCCCAGGTAGAACAGTTCCAGAACATCGTTCATACCGTAGGGGACGCACTGCAGCAGGAATACAAAGCCGTGGCAGGCGGTTTGAAAGTTACGGTAGAAAAGGCCGACTGCTCGGATAACGGACAGGTGGTTTCTCAAGATACCGTGGATAACTTCCTTAAGATTATGGTGCTCTCTCCTAACGGCATTTCGGAAATGAGTGCTTCGGTCACCGGTATCGTCCAAAGTTCGGATAACCTGGGCGAAGTGCGGTTGGAAGCGGAAGAAAACCGCTTTACCTTTGTGTATGAAATTCGTACCTCGTTCCGTTCCAAGGCGGATTATCTCTTTGCAAAAATCCAGATGCTGGCCCAGATCGTGGGGGGCACCTGCGAGAAATTCGCCGCCTATCCCGGCTGGCCCCACAACCCGGATTCCAAACTGATACCGCTGGTGCAGTCCCTCTATCAGGACATGTTTGCTGCCCCTATGGCGGCAACGCCCATGCATTCGGGCCTTGAATGTGGGTGCCTGATGGAAAAACGGCCTGCCCTGGATGCTATTTCTCTGGGCCCGGACTGCTGGGATCTCCATTCCCCCCAGGAACGACTCAGTGTGAGCAGTACGCTGCGGATGTACGCATTCCTGCAGGCGCTGTTGCAAAAGATCCAGTAATAATTTAGCCCCCTCCCAGGCGGCTCCTGTGCATAGAGTACAACTCTATTCCGGGAGTCGCCTTTTTTATATTGGGATGGGGTAAAAGTCTTACTTTTCAGTGCGGTGGGACGCCTACAAAAAAAGTGCGTTCTATGTTACAATTATAAATTGAAAACACCCGATGGAACCCAAGCGGGGCAAGCTGAAATAGCCAAGGGTAACCCGTTGCAAAATATACTGCACAAACAAATCCAAAAGAAGGAGGGGCGGCCATGACCGGTGTACTATTATTGATTGTTTTGGCGATAACAGGCGGAGTGATCGCCTACCTGGGGGACAAACTGGGCAGCAAAATCGGAAAAAAACGGCTGCGGCTGTTTGGTCTGCGTCCCCACGATACCAGCGTGCTCATGACTATCGTCAGCGGCGTTGTGGTCGCTACCCTCACCATGGGGGTCCTGATGGCTACCAGCAAAGAAGTACGGACGGCCCTCTTTGGCATGAAGCAGATTCAGCAGGAAATCCGTAATCTTACCGAAAGCCGGAAAAAAGCCGATCAGGAATTATCCGCCCAGAATGCCAAGATAGAGTCCCTCCATTCCCAGATTCAGGAAGCAGAGCAGCAAAATAAAGAAGCCCAGGCCCAAAAAGCGGCTGCAGAAGCCCAAATGCGGGCGGCCCAGGCCCAGATGCAGCAGGCCCAAAGCGATTTGTCAGCACTGCAGGCCCGCTATGACGAGGCCAATACCCGGCTGGCGGAGGCAGAAGCCGCCGTGCGGCAGGCGGAAAATTCCAAGGCTGCCCTGGAAAAAGACGTAAAAAGTCTGGAAGACACAGCGAAAAAATTGCGGGAAAATGTGGTAGCCATCCGGGAAGGCAATGTAGCCTTCCGCAGCGGCGAGATTCTCTACGCCGGTGTGCTGCAAGGTGGTCTGGATAAAACAGCTACCCAAAAAGAAATGCAGACCTTTTTGGCCCGGGCCAATGCCCAGGTGGCCGGTCGTATGAACATTGACCCCAAAGTCCCAGTAATCTGGCTGAGCCGGGCTGCCGTGGAAGAAGCGGCTGCCAATCTCTCCAAGACCAAAGGGGCGCAGTATGTACGCCTTACCGCCGCCGGCAATATTTTAAGCGGCGAAGTGGTGGTGAGCCGCCTGGAAATGATTCAGGACCGGGTGGTGTACCAGGATGGGACTACGATTTTGGACCAGGCCATCAGCGTGAACCCGGACAGCGGAGAATCCGATCTGGCCCTTATGGCCTTTTTGCGGGATGTAAACCGCAGGGCCCAGGCTGATGGGGTGGTGCCCAATCCCATTACCGGCGACGTGGGGGCCATTACCAGCTCGGAGCTTAGCGAAGCCAGTGAAAAAATCCGTCATCTGGGGGGCAAAGTGCGGATTACGGCCAAAGCCCGGGGCAACATTACCGTGGCGGGGCCGGTTCTCTTAAATCTCACCGTGGAAACACTGGATGACCGTATGCTGACCAGCAGAAGGAATGGGTATGAACATCGATGACAAACTCTACCTGGGTGTGGACCCGGGGCGGGATAAAACCGGCGTAGCCCTGGTGCGTGCCGGGGCGGATGGAAAACCGCAGCTCCTTAGGGAAAGTATTTTGCCTACGGAACATTTTGTGGAGCACTTGCAAAACTTCCTGGGAGACACCGCCATTTCCGCCATTGTCATAGGCGATGGCACAACTTCACAGACTATGCAGCAGCAGCTGGAGAGAGCCTTTCCCCAGCTGCCTTTCCATAGGGTGAATGAGTACAATACCACCCAGGAAGCCAAACAATTATACTGGAAACTCCATCCTCCCACAGGCTGGAAAAAATGGCTGCCCACAGCCTTATTGGAGCCGCCGTCCCCGGTGGATGGACTGGCCGCCGCCGTGCAGGTGTTCCGCTATGTATGTGGCAAAGAAGAAAAAAGTTCATGAAAATTTGACCATTAAGTATTAAAATGACTATATAGTCAATTGTAAGAGCCGCATGACACCTTTCTGTCAACAAAAAATCACAGAGATAAAATTGACTTTTAACTTCATCGTGCTATACTGGCAAGTGTGGAGAGAGTCCACAAACTCCCGGTAGAAACACATAGCGGAGACAAACAGAATGTGTATGTAGAGGAAACAAGGTCACTCGCACGGAAAGTTCTGGATGGACTTCGGACATGTGCCTCCTCGGGAAAAATTTCACGAAGGAGTGAACGATGATGAAAAAATCTCTGGTATTTGCTATGGCTATGGCGCTGGGCGTCAGCGCTACCGCTTTTGCTGCCAACCCGTTTTCCGATGTGCCCCAAGGCCACTGGGCTTACGGCGCTATTGCCAAACTGGCGGCGGAAGGCGTGGTAGACGGCTATCCTGATGGCACCTTCAAAGGTGACAAGACCATGACCCGGTATGAAATGGCCCAGATCGTTGCCAAGGCGCTGGCTAAAGGCGCCATCGGCAGCGATGACAAACTGGTCAGCGAATTTGCTGACGAACTGGACAACCTGGACGTACGGGTTGCCAAACTGGAAAAGAACGCCGACAACGTAAAGATTACCGGTAACGTTCGTATGAGCTACAAGAACACCACCGGCAGTGCTACCGATGGCATGGTAACCCGTAACGGCAAGAGCAACGACAACTCCAAGTCTGCGCTGCGTACCCGTCTGTGGTTAACCGGGGAAGTCAATGACAACTGGCATTACACCTCCATGCTGCAGAACGAACAATATTTTGAAGGCCAGAACGAATCCGGCGATGGCAACACCACCTTCCAGCGTGCCTTCCTGGACGGCAATATCGGCGTAGTTGGCCTGAAAGCCGGCCGTGACCAATTGTTCCTGGCAGACGGCAACGTGAACGATAACCGTGCAGACTATGTAGAAGCCCGGATTCCTATGGGGCAGGCCTATTTGATTGGCCGCTACGGCAAGATGGCTGATAAGGATGACGGATCTGTATTTGACACTAATAATGATGGTTCCATCGGTGATAAATTTGCCAACGCCGTATTGGGCGGCGATATCGGCAATTTGAACCTGGAAGCCACCTACACCAAGGTGAACCACCAGAATTTCAACCCCAGCGGCTGGACCACCACCCAGGATGGGGATGCGATTACCAACGCTTTCACCGATAACCAGATCTGGACGGTAGGCGCTAAATACAAAATGGGCGATGTAACCCTGGGCGCTATGTACCTGAAAGGCGATCCGGATGGCGGCATGGCTAACAACAGCAAGTACGATGACGACGGCTATGTAGTGCGTCTGGACTACAAAGGTGCACAGGCCAGCAAACCTGGCAGCTGGGGTCTCTTTGCTAAGTACTATGACCAGAGCGCTTCCACCTATCTGCGCCACACCATGAACGGCGAATACAACCTGTTCCCCATGGAAGGGTTCAAAGGCTATCAGGTGGGCGGCAACGTAACCCTGGCCAAGAACATGGTGGCCGAAGTCCAGTATTACGACCTGAAAGGCAAAGAATCCGACAACAAAGCACGGACCCTGTGGTCTCAGCTGGTTGTTACCTTCTAACTTTACATTCATTGCAAGCAAAAAAGACGGTTCTGCGGAACCGCCTTTTTTGCGTCTTATGGGGAGTACAAACAAAATAAGCGTTATAAAATGTTAAAGATTATATAGCTTGCCGGGAAAATTGTAAACTTTTTGCACCGTAATTTTTCATGAACTTGCCTTTTTTTGGATGATTTGCTATACTGTATCACAACCGAGGGAAGTTCATTCCCGAGGATTCTAATTCTTTCGATGTTCACAAAGGCAGGATTGCCCGGCAGACCAGAGGAAACAAGGTGTCTCGCGGTAAAGGCCCGGCCATACTTCCTGAAGGAACATCGATCCGTGATTCCAAAGGAGGAATACACATGAAAAAATCTTTAGTGTTTGCTATGGCTATGGCCCTGGGTGTCAGCGCTACCGCGTTTGCTGCTAACCCCTTCTCCGACCTGCCTGCTGGCCACTGGGCTTATGGCGCCGTTGCCAAACTGGCTGCCGAAGGCGTTGTAGACGGCTATCCTGATGGCACCTTCAAAGGCGACAAGACCATGACCCGGTATGAAATGGCTCAGATCGTTGCCAAGGCTCTGGCTAAAGGCGCTATCGGTGCTGATGACAAACTGGTCAGCGAATTTGCTGACGAACTGGATAACCTGGGTGTACGGGTTGCCAAACTGGAAAAGAACGCCGATAACGTAAAAATTACCGGTAACGTTCGTATGAGCTACAAAGACTCCGACGGTGGCAAATCTGGTAAGAGCGATGCATCTGTTCTCCGTACTCGTCTGTGGTTCACCGGCGAAGTCAATGACAACTGGCATTATGTTTCCATGCTGCAAAACCAGCAATACTTCAAGGGCCAGAATGAATCCGGCGATGGCGATACCACGTTCCAACGCGCTTTCCTGGAAGGTAACCTGGGCGTAGTAGGCATTCGTGCCGGCCGTTACGATGATAACCTGGCCGATGGCAACATCTATGATACCCGTCTGGACGGGATCAAAGCCACCATTCCTATGGGCCAAGCTTATTTGAAAGGCTCCTACGGCAAGATGGCCAACGAAGATGATGCTACCAAAGAATCTGTAGCTGACAAATTCTGGTATGCAACCCTGGGCGGCGATATCGGTAACCTGAACCTGGAAGCTAACTATGTCAAAGCTGATGATCTGGTACAAGGCGAACTGTCTGGCGATGCCAAGATTTGGAGCGTAGGCGCCAACTACAAGATGGGCGACTTCAAACTGAGCGCTATGTACCTGAAGGGCGACGATGATGTTTTGAAAACCGCCACCTACAATAAAGGCGATGATGACGGTTTCGTAGTCGGCCTGAAGTACAAAGGTGCACAAGCTAGCAAAGCTGGTAGCTGGGGCCTGTTCACCAAATACTATGATCAGGGAGCTCCTACCACGCTGAAACACACCATGAACGGTGAATATGGCGACTTCGTGAAAGACGGCGACGGCTTCAAGGGCTGGCAGTTCGGCGGCAACCTGGCTCTGGCCAAGAACATGGTCGCTGAAGTACAGTACTATGACCTGGAAGGCAAAGAATCCGGCAAACATGAACGGACCCTGTGGTCTCAGCTGGTTGTAACCTTCTAATTGTAAAACAACATAAAAAAGGCGGTTCCTGCGGGAACCGTCTTTTTTCGTATTACGTTGTAAAGCAGACAGTGCTGCGATGTTGAGATTTTCTTTATACGAAGATATACTGTACCAGCAGCATATAGAGCACCGTTCCCCCTGCCAGGGATAGGAGCATGTGGCCTTTCCATTGGTGCAGGGCAAAGGTGAAGATGAGCCCCAGCGCTTCCGGGATGCCGTGGCTGGCGGTGAAAAGGCTGACGTCCTTCAGGCAATACACCACCAGGAGGGCAAAGACTGCGCAGGGGAGCGTCTTCCCCAGGTATTGGATCACTGGTGGCGTGGGCTTTTTGGAAGAAAATAATAAAAAGGGAAGAAATCTCGGCAGCATGGTACCGGCCACACACAGGGCGATGGTGAGCACCTGCTGGTAAAAAGGCATAGGACTCATGACAGCACCTTCTTTTCTAAGCGTTTCCGCAGCAGCAGTAAGGCACCCAGCATACACACCATGGCAGGAATCATAAAATTGCTGCTGCCAAAGACGAGCAGGCAGCCCAGGCTACTAATAGCGCCCACCATGGCAGGGAGGGGGGTCTTTTCTTTTTTGAACTGTTCCCAGAAAATCACTGCAAACATAGCAGTCATAACGAAAGAAAGGCCTTTGGTATTAAACCGCAGCCAGCTGCCCAAGAGACCGCCCATGGCCGCTCCGCTGACCCAGTACAGATAATCCAGAAATGAAATCCACAGCATGAACCAGCCCCGGTCCACATCGGGTGGGGGCTCCGTGGTGTATTCCAGGGAAAAAGTTTCATCGCACAGGAAAAAGATTAGTAGCGGCTTTTTCCAGCCCATTCCCTTGAACCGGTCCAAAAGGGCGATGCCGTAGAACAGGTGCCGGGCCTGGATTAATAACGCTATGATAAAGGTCGGCAGCGGCGCAAAGGGCGCCAACAGCATGGATACCGCCACAAATTCCAGGCTCCCGCCAAAAATGGTCATGGCCATGAGCATAGGATACCAGAAGGAAAAACCCTCGCTGTGCATCAGCATGCCATAGGCAAAGGCCAGGAACCAAAAGCCGGCAAAAATAGGGAGCGTATAGGGAAAGGCGGCTAAAAAAGCTTTGCGTATCATACGACCACCTCTCTAGATGTTTCGCCGGGACAGCTGCTCCACCGGTTCCGTGTTGGGGGTAAAGCGGGGTGTAAAGTCGGTATTTAAAAAGCCGAGGGCATAGGCTACGCCCATGGCAGCGCCGTACAATAACCCCTTTTCATCCATATCAAATTCCGGGGTGTGGTGGTTGGCGCCACAGCCCATGTCCCCATTGGCAATGCCGGTAAAAGCCAAAACGCCGGGCCACAATTGGAGCATGAGGGCAAAAGATTCGGAGGCCATCCAGGGCGCCGGGGTGATAAGCGCCTCCGGGGACAGAGCTTCTGCCACCGCTTTTTGGCCCAGAGCGGCGCAGTCCGGGTTATTTTGCACTTCGTACAGGGCTTCCGGCATGTGGAGAATTTCTGCCTGGCACTGGTAGGTGTCCGCCGTATTTTTAAGGGTTTTCTTCAAAAATTCCTCAAAGGGATGTCCGGCCTTTTCGTAGCTGAAAAAGCGGGCCGTCCCGCCAAAATCCAGCGTGCCGGGGATGACGTTGTACTTTTCCCCGGCTTTTACGTACCCCAGGGAAACGGTAAGGCAGGAAAAAGGATCCACTTCCCGCATGCGGAAAGCATTGAACTGCTGGTACAAATCGGTGAAGCAGTCCATGGGATTATTGGCCAGATCCGGGCGGGCACCGTGACCAAATTTTCCCTCGAGCCGCACCTCAAAGCCCAGCCCTCCTGCCATGGCGGCACCGGGGAGAATGGCTACCTTGCCGGCGGGGATATCCCAGCGCACATGGGTGGCGTAGCAGCCATCAATGGCAAAGCCTAACTCGTTCACCAGATAGGGCAGGAGATTTTGGATGTCGCCGCTTTCTTCTTCCCCCCGTTCAAAACAGAGCAGGATTTTTCCTTTAAAAGCGTCCTTGTGGGCCTGTAAAATCCGGGTCGCCGTCAACAGCATGGCCATATGCCCATCGTGGCCGCAGGCGTGGGAGTAGCCCGGCCGCTTGGAGACGCAGCATTTTGCCTGTTTTAAATTCTGCGGGTTCTCCATAATGGGAAGGGCATCCGTATCCGCCCGCATGAGCAGGGTCTTGCCCGGTTTGCCGCTATCAATAATGCCCAAAAGGCCCCCGTCCTTTACATTGATGGTGGGGATGCCCAGGTGTTTTAAATCGTTTTCCAAAAACGCAATGGTGTCAATTTCCTCATTGCTAGGTTCCGGGTTTTCATGAAAATGCCGGCGCAGCCGCACGGTCTCGGGAAATAATTCTTTGGCACAGTGTAAAATATCCATCCGTATTGCCTGGTCCTTTCTTTTTGTGTGCACACAGTATAGCATACTTTTACAGTGGGAATCCATGCATTGCCGGGAAAAAATGAAAATTTGCCAGCGTGACAGTTTTGGCCGCCCCGTGGCGAAATGTTCATTTGCTAAGAACTGGGGAAATAGCATATAATAAAAAGGCAAAACAAAGGAGGATCATCCATGAGCGGACATGTAATCGGATTATTGCACACCATCATCTGGCTGGATGTGTTGGACATCCTGGTGGTGGCGTTTTTCTTAAATAAATTGTACCAGATGCTGAAAAATACCCGGGCGGCGTCCCTGGTAAAGGGCCTTTTGATGCTGGTGGCCATTACCTTTATCAGCAAATGGCTGAATTTGTATGTCATCAACTGGCTGCTGGAAAAATTTATGACCATGCTGATGTTTGCCCTGCCGGTAGTATTCCAGCCGGAACTGCGCCGGGCATTGGAGCAGATCGGGCGAGGGAAATTGTTCCGCCGCAGCACGGTGTTAAATGAAATTCAGGTAGAAACCATGCTGGAAGCGGTGGCTACCACGGCGGATGATCTCAGCCGGCGGAAAATCGGGGCGCTGATTGTGTTTGAACGGGAAACGGGACTGGGGGATTATATTGAAACCGGGATTCCCATTGACGGCCTGATTTCCACGGCGCTATTTGAAAATATTTTTATTCCCAATACGCCCCTTCACGATGGGGCCGTGATTATCCGGGGCGACCGGATTGCGGCTGCCAGCTGTTTATTGCCTCTTACGGAAGCACGGAACCTTTCCCAGGAACTGGGTACCCGGCACCGGGCGGCCATCGGCCTGTCGGAGCAGACGGATGCACTGGTGCTTGTGGTGAGCGAGGAAACCGGCGCCATTTCCCTGGCACGGGGCGGCGGTTTGCAGCGCTATCTGACCCATCAGGACGTAAAAGATCTGCTGCGACCTACCATGGTGCAGCCCATCCTGAACTGGAAGGACCGGATTAAGGCCAAATTCAGCCATCTCCGTGGCAAAGACCGGGAAGATGACAAAGGAGGCGGCAAGGCATGAACCAATACAATAAAGACAAAACGGGACAGACCCGGCTCTCCTACTGGATGACGTGGCTGATGTGCGTATTGTGTGCGCTAGTGCTGTGGGTCTATGTGATGAATGAACAGAACCCCATTACCACCAAAATTTTCCGGGTGCCCTTAAAGGCGGAAAACTTGGCGGAAGACATGGTGGTGAAGGATATGCCGGAAACCGTGAATGTAAAAATCAGTGGGACCCGTTCCCAGATCGCCGCCCTGCGGGAAGGAGATATCCAGGCGTACGTGGATTTTTCCGATGCGCCGAAGGGGCAAAATGGCTACAACGTCCAGGCCCGGACCCGAATGGGGGAAGTGGCGGAAATCTCTCCCAGCGTGCTCCAATTGGAAACCGATGCCCTGACGGAAAAAGCCTTTACAGTGGAGCCCCGGATTGTAGGGGTGCCTAATAGCGGCATTACCGTGAGCCAGATGGCGCTGTCGCCCAACCAGGTGACGGTGAAAGGGGCCAGTACCCGCATTGCCCAGGTGGACAAGGTGATTGTCATGGTGGATATCAGCAACCAGGACAAGAATTTTACCGCCGAAGCCACCACCGTGGCGGTGGACCGCACGGGACGGGAAATGTATGACGTGAAGGTAGAACCTACGAAAGTCACGGCTACAGTGACCGTGGTGCGGCAGCTGGGGACCAATAATTTCCCGGTGAAGGCAGATATGAGCGGATCGCTGCCAGCCGGAACGGAAATCGAAAGCATTAAAATTACGCCGTCTACGGTACGGCTGACGGCAGAGCCGAAAGTCTTGGGCGGCATCAAGGAAATTCTTACGGCGCCCATAGTGCTGGACAATGTGACCAGCGATGTGCAGCTGAAGATGCCGCTGCAGATTCCAGACCAGGTGCTGGCCGATGAGCACAGCGTACTGGTGGATATTACGCTGAAGAAAACGCAGGAGGCGGGAAACCGTAATGCAGGTACAAGTCAATAATTTGCGGGTGGGGCTGGATACTACCCACTCCTTGCAGGAACTGGTGAGCCACAAATTCCGTGTGCCCTTGCAGGCCGTTCGTTCTGTGCAGGTACTGCGTAAGGCCATCGATGCCCGGCACAAGAATACTATCTGCTTTGTGTACCATCTGCGGGTGGAGTTTGACCTGGCACCGAAAGCCATGGAAAAATTGCTCCAGCATCCCCAGGTGCGGCCCTTTGTAGAGGAAAAAGAACCGGAATTGGTTCCGGGAACGGAAAAACTGCTGGGCCGCCCGGTGGTGATCGGCTTGGGACCGGCGGGCCTTATGGCAGCGCTGGAACTTGCCCGCCATGGCTATGCCCCGCTGGTGGTGGAGCGGGGCCGGGATCTGGCACGCCGCATTAAGGATGTGGGAACTTTCTGGAAAACCGGAAAGCTGGACCCGGTGAGCAACGTGCAGTTTGGCGCCGGGGGTGCGGGAACCTTTTCCGATGGGAAGCTGACCACCCGGGTGAATGATCCCATCCTGGGGCATATTCTCCGGACGTTTGTGGAAGCGGGCGCCCCGGAAGAAATTTTAACCGAGCAAAAGCCTCATGTGGGGACCGATAAACTACGCCTTTTGGTGACGGGCCTGATTCATGAAATCAAAAGTCAGGGCGGCACCATCCGCTACGAAACGCAGGTGACGGATTTTCGGGTGGAAGCGGGCAAAGGCCTGACGGCGGTAGAGCTGAATCATAAAGAGTGGGTCTCCACCAATGCGGTGATTTTAGCCTGCGGTCATTCCGCCCGGGATACCTATGCAACCCTGCTGAAACGAAATATCCATATGGAAGCCAAATCCTTTGCCATCGGGGTGCGGGTGGAACACAAGCAGGAACTGATTAACCAGGCCCAATATGGGAAATTTGCCCGCCATCCCAAGCTGGGGGCCGCCGACTATACGTTGATTCATCACGACGCAAAAACGGGCCGCACGGTGTATTCCTTCTGCATGTGCCCGGGCGGGCAGGTGGTGGCCTCTGCGTCTGAAGCGGGCGGCCTTGTGGTGAACGGGATGAGCCCCTTCCGCCGGGATACGGGCCTTGCCAACAGCGCCCTGGTGGTGAATGTGACGCCAGAAGATTTTCCGGAAGGGCCGTTGGGCGGTATGGAATTTCAGCGGAAGTACGAGAAGCTGGCCTATAGCGTCAGCAAGGACTACCGGGCACCGGCCCAAACGACGAAAAGTTTCCTCCATCATCTGGCGCCGGATCTGCAGGTAAATTTTCGGCCCAGTTACCGGCCAGGCCTTGTGGCGGCGGATCTGCACAAAATTTTGCCAGGTTTTGTCAGCGAGGCTTTGGAACACGGACTGGATGCCTTTGACCATAAAATTCATGGCTTTTGCACCCAGGGCCTGATGATTGGCGTAGAGACAAGAACCAGCGCACCGCTGCGGATCGTGCGGAAAGAAAACGGGGAAAGCATGAACTGCCCCGGCCTGTATCCTACGGGAGAGGGGGCCGGTTATGCGGGCGGCATTATGAGTGCTTCTCTGGACGGGTACCACCAAAGCCACCGCGTGATGACACGCTTTGCCCCGCCTGTGGTATAATAAGACATTGAAAAACATTTTTTGCGAGGAGATGCTTGTATGGAAAACGTGATGATTACCGGACACAAAAACCCGGATACCGACTCTATTTGTTCCAGCTTGAGCTATGCCTTTATTAAAAAAGCGCTGGGCGAGGACGTGACGGCCTGCAGGGCAGGGAATGTGAATGCAGAAACCCAGTTCGTCCTGGATTACTGGAAGGTGGAACCGCCTGTATTGGTGGAAAAGGTGGAAAAAGACCAGAAAGTGATTCTGGTGGACCACAACGAAGCCGCACAGGCCGTGGATGGCCTTGAAGATGCGGAGATTACGGAGATTGTGGACCACCACCGTCTGGGGGGGCTCTCCACAGCGGCGCCGCTCTTTGTGCGGATTCAGCCGGTAGGGTGCACCTCCACGATTTTGTACCAGATGACCGTAGAGAAAAACGTGACGCTGTCTAAAGAAATTGCAGGACTGTTACTATCTGCCATCAGCTCTGATACGTTGTATTTCAAGAGCCCTACCACGACCCAGGCAGACCGGGATGCCGTAGCGGCCCTGGCAAAGATCGCCGGCCTAACGGATCCGGAAGCCTATGCGTTGGAAATGCTCCAGGCGGGGAGCGCCATCAATTCCATGACGGCGGACGAAATCACCCACGGGGATATGAAAGAGTTTGACTTCCCCCAGGGTAAGGTGACCGTGGCCCAGGTGAATGTGATGGACGGGGAAAAGGCAAAAGCCAAATGGCCGGAGCTGCAAAAGGCCCTGGATACCATGGTGCAAAAGGGAGAAGCGGATACATCCCTTTTGATGGTGACCGATATTATGTCCGAAGTGACTGAATTATTATGGTCCGGCAAGAACAAGGACGTACTGGACAAAGCCTTTGGCAAAGGGGAAGCCGATGGGCATTACCACCTGCCGAAGGTGCTGTCCCGGAAGAAACAAATTGTGCCGCCGCTGACCAACGCCTTTAAAGGAGAATAAGCGATAGAGAAAGGGTGCCCTGCCACTACTTGGTGGCGGGGTGCTTTTTATTTGCCATCCATAAGATTTTCTGATGACAGATTCTATCTTTTTCGAATTTTTCTTTTATTCCTTTTCGTGGTATGCTGGGGGTGTAATGTGAAGACGTGGGATAGCTGGTGTAGAAAGGAGCCTTGTACCATGGCGGACAAAATTCAGATGAAAACCCCTCTGGTGGAAATGGACGGGGATGAAATGACCCGTATTCTGTGGCAATGGATTAAAGAAATTCTGCTGTTGCCCTATGTGGATCTCAAAACAGAATACTATGATCTGGGGATGAAACACCGGGACGATACGGATGACCAGGTGACGGTGGATGCGGCCCTGGCTACTAAAAAATACGGTGTAGCCGTAAAATGTGCCACCATTACCCCCAATGCGGCCCGGGTGAAGGAATATAACCTGAAGAAAATGTGGGCTAGCCCCAACGGCACGATCCGGGCGATTTTGGATGGGACGGTATTCCGCAAGCCCATTATGGTGAAGGGCATTCATCCGCTTATTCCTACCTGGGAAAAACCCATTACCATTGCCCGGCACGCCTACGGGGATGTGTATAAGAACACGGAAATCCGGGTGCCCGGCGCCGGCAAGGCGGAACTGCTTTTTACCGGTAAAGACGGGAGCACTACCCGCAAAACCATTATGGATTTTGCCGATGCAGGGATTGTGCAGGGCATCTATAACCGGGATGCTTCCATTGAAAACTTTGCCCGGAACTGCTTTACCTATGCCCTGGAACAAAAAGAAGACCTGTGGTTTGCCACCAAGGATACGGTGTCCAAGATTTATGACCACCACTTCAAGGATATTTTCCAAGATTTATATGACAAAGAATTTAAAGAAAAATTTGAAGCGGCAGGCATTACCTATTTTTACAGCCTGATTGACGATATGGTGGCACGGATTATCCGCAGCAAGGGCGGCATGATCTGGGCCTGCAAGAATTATGACGGGGATGTGATGAGCGACATGATGGCTACTGCCTTTGGCAGCCTGGCCATGATGACATCCGTCCTGGTGGCACCGGACGGCAGCTACGAATATGAAGCGGCCCACGGCACGGTGCAGCGGCACTATTACCGCTACATGAAAGGGGAAAAGACCTCCACCAACCCTGTGGCTACGATTTTTGCCTGGTCGGGAGCCCTGCGGAAACGGGGCGAACTGGATAAGCTGCCGGAGCTTATCCAGTTCGCGGATAAATTGGAAAAGGCCGTGATTGCTACCATCGAAGACGGGACCATGACCGGGGATCTGGTAGCCATGAGCGACCTGCCTGGCAAAACTAAGGTAAACAGCGAGGAATTTTTGAAAGCCATTGCAGGAAAATTGTAGAATAGCGCAAAAAATTCTGAAAGCTATTGCACAGCGCCCTTCAAATACGGTACAATATTTCTAACGATACACACAGGAGGACAGCTATGTACGAGTACAAAAATCTATTGGTGGATGTAGCGGACGATGGTGTAGTCATTGTAAGTATTAACAGGCCTAAAGTCCTGAATGCGCTGAATATGGAAATCCTGGACGAAATGAAAGACTGTTTCGTCCGTCTGCGGCGGGATCCCCAGATGAAGGCCCTGATTTTGCGGGGCGCCGGGGAAAAAGCCTTTGTGGCAGGGTCCGACCTCATTGCCATGAGCAAAATGTCTGCCATGGAAGCCAGAAAATTTTCCCAGACCGGGCACGAAGTGCTCAATGCCATTGAGTCCCTGCCCGTGGTGGTGATTGGTGCGATTAACGGTTATTGCCTGGGCGGCGGCTGCGGCCTGGCACTGGCCTGCGATTTCCGGTATGCGTCTTCTACGGCGAAATTTGGACAACCGGAAGTCAATTACGGTATCATTCCCGGGTTTGGCGGTTCCCAGATCTTGGCCCGTCTCATCGGCTCCGGAAGGGCGAAAGAAATGCTCTACACCGGGGAAATGATTGATGCCCAGGAAGCGTACCGCATCGGCCTGGTGAACCGGGTCATGCTGCCGGAGCAGCTCATCAGCACCTGCGAAGATGTGTGCCGGAAGATCATGAAAAAAGGCCCTTTGGCCATTGCCAGCGTGAAAGACGCCATCAATCGCGGCCTCAGCGTGGACTTAAACTCCGGCCTAAACTATGAAGCCCAGGTCTTTGGCAACTGCTTTGCCACACTGGACCAGCAAGAAGGTATGAATGCGTTCCTGGAAAAGAGAAAACCGGTGTTCCTGGGACGGTAACCTGCGTAGCAAATTTCCTTTTTACAGCGATAGGCGGATAAAGCAAGTGAGTAAAGGAGGCGAAGGTGTATGGCAAGACTGCGTCTAATGCGTGCCCCGTTGAAGTATGTACAGGGGGCAGGGTCTCTTCTGGAGTTCTATGAGTACTTCAAGGACCTGGGCAAACGCTGGCTGTTTATTTGCAGCCGCAGCGGCAACCGGACCTGCCACGACAAGCTGGAACAAAGCTTTGGTACGTCGGATACCTACCGGCACTATGAGGTGTTTGGCGGGATTTCCAGCGTGGGCGAAGTGGAAAAGTTTCGGAAAATGGTGCGGGATGAAAAAATCGATGCCATTGTGGGCGTGGGCGGCGGATCGGCCATTGATACGGCCAAGGCTACGGCCTACTACGAAGGCAAACCCGTAGCGATTGTTCCTACAGTGGTCGCTACCGATGCACCCTGCACCGGGCTGTCCGTTATTTATAATGATGACGGATCCTTTAATACCTATTTGTTCTACCCCAATAACCCCAACGGGGTGTTGGTGGACAGCAATATCATTGCCCATGCCCCGGTGAAATTCCTGGTAGCAGGGATGGGGGATGCTTTGGGAACGTACTTTGAGGCCCGGGCCTGCCACCGGACGGATGCACCCAGCCTGGAAAATGGGGGCATTACCCGGTCCGCTATGGCGCTGTGCGAACTGTGCTATAAAAATCTGCGGAATTACGGCGCCCAGGCTAAACTCTCCGTAGAAAAACAAGTGGTGACACCGGCGCTGGATGCCATCATTGAAACCAACGTATATCTCTCCGGCGTGGGAGCAGATAACGGGGGCCTGGCATGTGCCCACTCTTTCTATAACGGCGTAACTTCTCTGGGCGGCCACAGCGCACCTCACGGCAGCTGCGTAGCTTTTGGCACCTTGGTGCAGTTGGTATTGGAAGGGGCCACGGAAAGTGAATTCCGGGATGTGCAATCCTTTTGTAAGGAAGTGGGCCTGCCGGTGACCTTGGCAGAACTGGGCATTACCACGGATGAACAGATCCGTCAAATCGCCAAAGCTGCCTGCGTGCCGGGCGAAAGTATCCACAATATGGTAGCAGACGTAACGGAAGAACAGCTGTATGCGGCCATTGTCCAGACGGATGCGCTGGGAAAATAAAACTTGATAGAGTCATACTAAAAAGAAGGGGCCGAAGCCCCTTCTTTTTAGTATGCATGGTCTCCGTACACCGGATGAGTGGTGGGTTTTAAAGTTAACCGTTTAGCCAGCTCCACCGCTTCTTTTAACGGTACATCGGTTTTATTTCCGTGCTCTTCAAAAATGCACACAGGATTTTCACTGCCGATCTCACTTCCCGGCATATACAGATACTGTTCGTTGTCCTGGTCCCCTAAAATCGTGCCGGCTTCCAGTTGTTCTGCCATAATAACGGACATGGCGGCCTCCTTGTTGTAATGGATTCCAAACTTTATTTTTTCATTCTAGCAGACCAGAAAGAGGCTTGCAAGTCTTTTCGCCCGGGGGAGTTTTTGCTATAATGGGACCATGAAGGAGGGAAGGATGGATATGGAAACGCAGATTGCCAGTGTTGATGTAGGACGGGCAGCGCTGAAAATGGCGCTGACGGCAACCCGAAAGGAAGAAGATCTGTTAAAAGAAAAATTGCGGGAGGAAGGATTCCGGACCGCTGCCGTGGATTTTGGCGGGGCATTTCTCCCGTCTATCCCCAAAGTGGTGGAACGAGCTGTGGTGGCGGCGGAACGGCAGGGCATTGTCACAGATACCCACGTAGGCGCAGGAACGGTGGCGGGGGCTGCCCATGAAGCCCTTTCCCAGATGATGAATAAGGCCATCGGCTTTAATGTGGGCGGAAAAATCGGCGTGGCCCGCAGCGGGGAACATTTGTGCGTGGCGGTGTATATGAGCGTGGGCGTTTTGAACCTGAATGAATTATGCGTAGGGCTGGCCCATCGGTCTTTGGCGGGGATTGATTAAAAACAGCTTGACAGTGCATAGGATTTAATGCTATACTGACAAAGTCGTCAGAAGACGTACATGGTGGATATGGTGAAGCGGTTAACACACCGGATTGTGGCTCCGGCACGCGTGAGTTCGATCCTCACTATCCACCCCATATTTTTTTGGGGTATAGCCAAGTTGGTAAGGCACGGGACTTTGACTCCCGCATGCGTTGGTTCGAGTCCAGCTACCCCAGCCATGATGATTCACTAGCTCAGTTGGTAGAGCACCTGACTTTTAATCAGGGTGTCCCGGGTTCGAATCCCGGGTGGATCACCATTTTTTTACTTACAATTGATCTTTTATATAGGCGGGTGTGGCGGAATTGGCAGACGCGCCAGACTTAGGATCTGGTGCCTTCGGCGTGCAGGTTCAAGTCCTGTCACCCGCACCACAGCAAACATTCTGACTCCTATGCGGACTACACGCATGGGAGTTTTGTTTTAAGAAGAAAAGGAGCCGGTATGGTAAAAAAAATAGTTTTGCTGCTGTTTTTTTTGTTTTCTTTTTTACCCCTGTCCCATACGGAAGCGGCCATGATCAGCGAAAAGCAGGAAATTGCCATGGGGGAGCAGGTAGCCAAGCAGCTGGAAGCCCAGTACGGACTGGTGCAGGATGAGGACATCCAGAACCGGGTCAGCACCATTGGACAGAAACTCTTGCAGCACGGCACCCGTCCGGGGTTAAAATATTCGTTTAAGGTCTTAAATACGCCGGACGTGAATGCGCTGGCCTGTCCGGGTGGGTATGTTTATATTTTTAAAGGGTTTTTGGATTATATGACCAGCGACGATGAACTGGCGGCGGTGATGGGGCACGAAATCGGCCATATTGAAAAGCGGCACACGGTGCACCAGATGGAAAAGCAGATGACGCTGTCCCTACTTTCGGTATTAGCCGGCATTGCCTCCGGGGAGCCCGGCGCCGGGATGGTGCTTGCCACCACTGCCAGCCAGGCCTTAATGGCGGGTTACAGCCGGGCGGACGAACGGGAGGCAGACCAGGAAGGGTTTCGTCTCTCCACACTGGCGGGGTATAATCCCTACGGGATCTATGTCACCATGGCCAAACTGGATGATATGAGCAAGGACCTGGGCAATCCGGGGTATGGACTTTTTTCCTCCCACCCGGAACCGGAGGTGCGGATGAAAAAGGCCCTGCAATGGATTCAGCCCCTGCATATTCAGGAAAGTGTCACTGTGGACAAGGACGGTACGGCCACCGTTTCCATGGGAGAGTGGCATTTTCCCATCACAGCGACCGCCGGCTACGATAAACCGGAGTACCGGGCGTACCTGATGGCAGGGGGCTTGTACCTGGCACAGAAAAAGGGGCCGGTGGATGAGTCCCATTTCCGGACGGTGGACGGGGACAACTGGTCGGATATTTACTATGAAGATGTCCGGCTGCTCCGGGTCTATCCCCAGGATAATATTCAAAACGGGAATACCGGGGAGATGGCGCTTTCCATTGTAGGAAAATTGCAGCAGTGGGCAAAACTGGCCCAGGCAGGCGGGAAAGGAGCCCGGGGATGAACTGGCTGAATCGGGTGCTCAAAGAGCCGTATCTTTGGGACTATTTGCAAACCGTAACAAAGCCCATCGTCTTGTATGGCATGGGAAATGGGGCCGAGGAGATTTTGGACCGATGCGCAGCACTGCAGATTCCGGTACAGGGGATCTTTGCCAGCGATGAATTTGTGCGGGGACAAACTTTCCGGGGCTTTCCGGTGAAAACCTATGGGGAAATGAAAGCGGAGCTGGGAGATTTTGTTATACTCCTGGCCTTTGCCAGTGAGCGCCCGGAGATTTTGCAGCGCTTTTTTCACCTGGCGCAGCAGCAGGAAACCTATGCGCCGCATTTGCCCCTTTTCGGGGATAATGACCTGGTGACGCCCCACTGGGTACGGGAACATGCGGGCGTGCTCCAGTACGTATATGAAGGCCTGGCGGATGATAAGAGCCGCAGCGTAATGCAGGATATCCTCTCTTATAAACTCAGTGGAAAACTTTCCTTCTTGCAGGAGACAACCAGCCGGCGTGAGGATCTGGAAACTCTTTTTACCTTTGGCAAGGAAGAGTGCTACGCCGACCTGGGGGCCTATACCGGGGATACGCTGACGGAATTTCTGGGGCTTACGGGGGGATACTACCAGCATATGTACGCCGTGGAACCGGATCCCAAAAATTTTAAAAAGCTGCGGGCCTTTGCCGAGCGGCAGGCCCTTTCCCGGATTACCCTGTGTCCGAAAAGCATTTGGGCCCAGGATATGCCGCTGCGCTTTGCGGCCCGCGGCGGGCGGATGTCCGCCCTGGCTAACGATGGGAAAAATGCCACGGAGGGCGTATCCCTGGACAGCCTTGTAGGGGACCACCCGCTGACGTATGTTAAAATGGACGTAGAGGGGGCAGAAAAAGAAGCACTCTATGGCGGAAGCTACGTAATCAGCCGGGAAAAGCCGAAACTATTGGTAGCTGGCTATCACTTTGACGATGATTTGTGGGAATTGCCCCTAGCAATCTGGGAGCTGGTGCCAGAATACAAACTCTACCTGCGGCGGCATCCGTATGTACCTTGCTGGGAGATTAATTTTTTTGCTACTTTGTAAGGAAGCATACGGATATTACAAAAAAATAGCCGAAAAATAAAAATGGTAAATTGTAAAATGAAACTGAACAGCAAAAATTAAAATGACCCATAGCAGGT